>JAYUEW010000068.1:0-37611 GCA_043739045.1 Synechococcales cyanobacterium | reverse complement strand
TTAAGATCAACATTTCGCAATGCGACATATTCACCACCATTTTTAAGGGGATAGATTTTGTCGATGTGATCGATATCTACAAGGATTGTCATAAAAGTAATGTCCAGAGTATGAATAATATTTGCTAGAAATGCGAGGACTAGCAAATCCTCGCCATTGAACAAGACTATTTGAGATGCAAGTGTTTGAGACTATTCTGCAACGACCAAAGAACCCAACCAGCCGACAATCCGATCGAGAACTAAACCGACCAAACCGACACTAAATACAGCCAATACAATTTTGCTGATACTGTCGTCAAGCATAGATGTGTATTCATTCCAAATATAAGCACCAATTCCGCCAGCACCTGTGGATAGCATCTCAGCCGCAACAATAGCGAGCCATGCCAAGCCGATACCAATCCGTAATCCAGTGAAAATATAAGGAACGGTTGAAGGAATCAGAATACTGAGTAGAAAATCTTTACCTGAAAGTTTTAGTACTTTCGCAACGTTGGTATAGTCTTTCGGGATTTGTTGAACTCCGACGGCTGTATTGATGATAATTGGCCAAATTGCGGTAATAAAAATCAGGAATATTCCGGCATTTTCCGCAGGTTTGGGCGTTTGTAAAAATAGGATGGTAGAGATCGGCAACCAGGCCAAAGGTGGTACAGTTCGCAGGATTTGAATCAATGGATCAAAGCCATCGCGCAAGAATTTGTTAACCCCGATCGTAACCCCAATGGCAATCCCCAGAATCGCCGCTGCAACGTAACCAATTCCCACTCGGGTCAGGCTATTGAGAAGTTGCATCCAAATGCCTGTTTCTGAAAATCCGCCCGTAATGGTGCCAATAGTTTGACTAATAACTTTGATCGGCCCTGGCATCTTTGAATCAGCACCAGAACATAGCAATTGCCAAAGCAAAAGTGTCGCAGAACTACAAACAACAGGTGGAATTAAACTTTGGAAAATCTCGATCGTTTTTTCAGCAATAGGATTAGTAGGACTTGCGGGATTGGCGGGAGCTGTTGTCATGGTGGGATTACCTTGAGGTTAGGAATTTAGAAAATCCCCTTGCCCCTCGGTAAAAAGGGGATTTAGGGGGATTCAGGCGAATAAACTACGCTTTCTTAATTTTCAAGCTAGTCAAATAGGCTTTTGGATCGGCTGGATCAAAGGTCATGCCGTCAAAGAACGTTTCCTTACCTCGGCTGTCTTCCTTAGGAATTTCAGCATCGGGGACTTTGAGGGCTTTAGCCGCTTCACGCCAGAGGTCCGATCGGTTGACGGTATCAACCATCGCGAGATCCGCTTCAGCAAAGGTGCCCCAACGGGTATTTTCCGTGACGAACCATTTGTCATGGCTCTTGAAGGGGAATGACGCATTCTCACGCCAGAACTTCATCAGCAATGGAGACTTCTCAAGCTTGCGACCGTTACCGAGGTCAAAGTCACCCTGCATCCGGCTCAAAATGTCCGTAGATGGAGCCTTCACATAGGCATCGGCTTCCATCAACTTACACATCTCAACTTTATTCTCATCCTTATCGCACCACATTTGAGCTTCCAAAACCGCCATCAGAACAGCTTTTGCAGCCTTAGGATTCTTATCAGCCCACTCTTTACGGACGGTGAAAGATTTTTCGGGATGATTTTTCCAGAGTTCACCCGTGGTAACGGCATTGTAGCCGAGTTTCTTGGTCACAAGACGCTGGTTCCAAGGTTCACCGACGCAGAATGCGTCCATGGCTTTGGTTTCCATGTTGGCAACCATTTGAGGGGGTGGAATGACCTTGATATCCACATCTTCATCGGGATTAACCCCATTGGCAGCCAGCCAATACCGCATCCACAAATCATGGGTTCCGCCGGGAAATGTCACAGCGCATTGGAACTTTTTACCCGCTGCTTTCATTTGATCGACTTTGGCTTTAAGCTTGTCAGCCTTAGCTTCAAACTTCAAGTCTGTGTATTCATTGGAAATCGAAATTCCTTGGCCATCCGTGTTGAGGCGAGCCAAGATGTACATGGGAATCTTTACATTCCCCTTGGTAATCTTGCCGGAACTCAGCAGGTAAGACATTGGAGTCAGAATATGAGCGCCATCAAGACCGCCTTTTTCGCTACCCAGCTCCAGATTATCTCGGACACTAGCCCAAGAAGTCTGTTTCTTCACCTCGGCGTTTTTCAGCCCGTACTTCTCAAATATTTTTTTTTCTTTAGCAATGATCAACGGTGCAGAGTCCGTCAATGCAATAAAGCCCAGGGAAATTTTATCGGTTTCAGGTGTGTCTCCAGTACCACTGCTAACGGCGGGAAGCGAAGGAGAAGAGCTAGTAGTAGGGGTGGAGCTACAGCCATTCGCCAGCGCGGTGCCAACAGCAGTAACGCCTAGGGTCACTATAAATTTACGTCGCGAAAAATTAGCCATGAGTCCGTATATCCGATCGATGAGTATGAATTGAGAATTAGCTAGCTGTGGTCAAGCCTAGTTGAATCGATCGAGCAAACTCCTGCCTGAACTACTAGGCAAAGTATTTGGGTGCTCGATAGACATAGTGGTTATGGAGAATGCCCTCTTGGCCACAACCAATTGTTTCAATAGTGAGACGTTAATTTACTTGAAGAGTTTGTTTTGTATAACAACGAACAAATACGAGGGTTAAATGCTTTTTCTCGATATGACTAATCTATGAGTTGCAATTTGTATCCCTTGCGACTGTTTTACACTGACCTGAAAACGAGGAAATCTTGACAAGGGATTTTAAGAGATTATTTTTAATTATTTAAAGTCTAAGCAGGGGACAGTTGAAAGAGTTTTTCGAGTAGCCCACTGGTCCAACTCAGTTCTTTAGTCGGGCTGGCCGTCCCAGATACAGGAACTAAGCTCACAGCACAGGCTTTAAGTTCAGGCTGCTTAGACACAGGACAGGCGATCGGATGGGTCAATGCATTGGCCTCAGCATTCTCTGCCCAAAGCGCGCCCCAGTGGATCGGCATGAAGACCGTTCCGGGTGCAATCCCCTTCGTCACCACCACCGGAAGCCGAACAAATCCACGACGCGATCGGACTTCGACCCAATCGCCTTCGTTAAGCGATAAAGCCTTAGCATCACGAGGATGAATTTCCAAAAAGGGAGTGGGGTGCATTTTCATGATTTTTTCAATGCGGGCCGTGCGGGACATGGTGTGCCAATGGCCGTAGAGTCGTCCGGTGGTCAAAATGAGGGGGAAACTGGAATCGGGGGGTTCGGCGAGTCCTCTAGAATGGCAGGCGATGAACTTAGCACGGCGATCGTCGGTGTGAAACTTTAGATCAGTATAGAGACGAGTTGAACCCCCGACGGCTGGGAGATTGCCCTTGGGCGCGGGCCATGACGTGGGACCATTGGCCATTAAATATTCATGACTCAACCCTGTCTGATCGCAGGGCTGGCCTTTCGTAAGCCGCACAAATTCGCGGTACACTTCCGCCGCATCATTAAACGAAAACTCACGCACAAATCCCAAACGCTGACCGACTTCAGCAAAAATCACCCAATCGGCTCGTGCTTCTCCCGGCGGGGTTCGGAATTTGGGGCAGAGCGTAAGACGGCGTTCGGAATTGGTCATCACGCCCGTTTTTTCACTCCATTGGGCTGCCGGAAGCAGTAGATGAGAAAACTCCGCCATTTCCGTTGGGGAGTAGCATTCTTGATGAATCACAAAGGGGCAATTACGCAAGGCTCTTTTGACCCGATCGAGATCAGGCAGGCTAACCACTGGATTCGTCGCCACCACCCAGAAAACACCAATGTCGCCCAATTCCATGGCCTTAATCGTCTCCCACACCGTCAATCCAGGCTGAGCCGAAATTCGTCCCGGAGGGAGCTTCCAGAATTCTTCAACCTGCCGCCGAGACTCTGCATTCGTAACAAATCGGTATCCCGGCAATAAATTCGCCAATCCACCCGCTTCCCGTCCCCCCATGGCGTTGGGTTGACCTGTGAGAGAAAACGGTCCAGCACCGGGGCGACCGATTTGGCCAGTCAGCAAGTGGAGATTGATCAGGGTTCGAGCTTTGGCGGTGCCTTCACTAGATTGATTGATCCCCATGGACCACATGGAGAGGACGTTTTTGGCTTTACCCCAATAGCGGGCCGCTTGTTTGATTTGGGCGACGGTAATGCCACAAGTTTCAGCGACTCTCTCGGGAGTGTAGTCTTTAACGATGTTGCGATATTCTTCAAATCCATTCGTGAATGTTTCAATGAAATGCCGAGCGATATATTGAGGCGATTGCTCACTCCATTGCAGGAGTAAGTAGGCCATGCCATGCATCAAATCAATGTCAGTTCCAGGTTTGATGGCGAGGTGAAGATCCGCATGTTTGGAAGTATCTGTTGCACGGGGATCAACAACGATCAGCCGGGTTTGAGAATTTTTTTTATGGTTTTTGCGGAGTCGATTAAAGATAATTGGATGGCATTCGGCGGTGTTGGTGCCAATTAAAAATGCACAGTCTGTAATGTCGAGATCGTCGTAGTTACAAGGGGGACCGTCCGCTCCAAAACTGTCCGCATAAGCGGATACTGCCGAGGACATGCAAAGGCGGGAGTTTGTATCAAAATTGTTGGTGGACAAACAGCCCTTTAACAGCTTTTGAGCAACGTAGTAGTCTTCGGTTTGCAGTTGTCCAGACCCATACATTGCGATCGCATCTTGACCTTGGGTGGCGATTACTGTTTTAATCCTGTCAGCAATCGCATCTAGGGCGACTTCCCAACTAACTCGCTTAAATGGCTGATCCAAAGACTCTCGCATCATTGGATAGCGCAGTCGATCTTTGTGGAGTGATTCGCCTATTGTTGCTCCTTTGACGCAGACTTGCCCCAAACTGGACGGATGAGTCCGATCGCCCCGCGCCTGCCAAACGGGATATCCATCAGCGGCCCGCGTAATGTTTTTTCCTGGTATTGCGGGAGGAAAGACCTCTAAACCACAGCCTACGCCGCAGTAGGGACATTGAGTTTTAGCCGTTTCAGTCATACAAACCAGTCAATAGTGAATCGACATTTCAGGAGCACTCAGTATACAGGTTTCTGAGTGTATCAAGGGCAACTGTTTCAAAATGTTACCAAGTAAAATTTTAATGTCGTCAAGTAAATTTTTTATTCTTAGTCTATTCGTAAATGTCAGGATTTATCATAAACGTAACCATGACGAAGTGGTTTCGCAATTCATATTGAGCATAACTCAAATTCGGTAAATAGGACTTCAAATATGACTCTGACACTCACCAAACAACTCGCATCCCCCCTCATGATCGGCCATGGAGATAATGCCGTCACGCTTTATAGTCGAGTTTTACAATCACCTTTATCAGGGGTAACAGATTTAGTATTTCGGCGGCTGGTACGGCGGTATGCACCAGACTCGATGATGTATACGGAAATGGTGCAGGCTGCGAGTTTACAGCATTTAAAAGAAATACCGATCATTATGGATATTGACCCAGAGGAACGGCCTATTAGTATTCAATTATTTGATTGTCGTCCAGACTTTTTAGCGTCAGCGGCGGTGAAAGCTGTAGCTCAGGGTGCAGATACGATCGATATCAATATGGGTTGCCCCGTGAATAAAATCACAAAAAATGGAGGGGGTTCATCTCTATTACGTCAACCCGAATTAGCGGCGCAAATTGTGCGTGAAGTGGTGGATGCGGTTGAGGTTCCAGTTACGGTTAAGACCCGCATTGGTTGGGATGATAATGAAATCAATATTTTAGACTTTTCACAACAATTGCAAGATGCTGGAGCTGCAATGATTACGGTTCATGCTAGAACGCGATCGCAAGCTTATAACGGAGCCGCAGATTGGGATTGGATTCGTTTAGTTAAGGGACAATTGGATATCCCGGTCATTGCAAATGGTGATATTGATTCGGTGGAGTCGGCGGTAAAGTGTTTGGCATTCACGGGAGCAGATGGGGTGATGTGTTCGCGGGGGACGTTGGGTTATCCGTTTTTGGTGGGCGAGATTGATTATTATCTGAAATATGGGATTGAGAAAGTGAAGCCAACTACGATTCAAATTCTTCAATGTGCGTCTGAACATTTACAAATGCTGGCTGACTACAAGGGCGATCGTGGCATTTATCAATCACGAAAGCATATGACTTGGTATTGTAAAGGATTTGCAGGAGCAAATGAGTTGCGGGCTAATTTAAGCCAAATTCGATCGGTTGAAGAAGGACAGACTTTGATTAACGGCGCGATTCAACTGCTATTCAAACAGTGAGGTCACAATCAATCTATTGACTAACTATTGGTTAATTATTAGCTAATACTAATTCTTGGATAATTTGTGTAACATTCATTGAACCAAAGGCACTACCCGTACTTAAAAGTAATACCCGTACTTAAAAGTAATAAATGTATAAATCCTGCACACTTTCTTCTTTACATTAATTTATTCTTTATATTAGTCTGTCATAAGATTTTGCAGGTTTTCATAAAACGAGTACGCTTATGTACAGATTACATACTGCACATACTGTTCTGGGATTTTTTATGACGACTCGCCGCGCTGTCTCCATTCTTTTGGGTTCACTCATAACACCGATCGCTGCAACCCTGACTTTGACAGGAATCGTCAGCGCCGAAACCATCGTAAAACCCATCGAATTTCCAGCCGTCAGCCAACTCCTCCCAGATAGCATCGTCGGCGTTGTATTCGTCAACCCTGAACCCCGGCTCTGGCAAGACCTGACCAAATTTAAAACCTTCCCACAGGACTTCACCACTCCCGGCCCGATGTTCTCGAATCTAGCATCTGGTCTCGACTATCACAGCGACATTGCTCCATGGGTCAGCGGACCGATCGGCAACGTTATCATGCTCAATCCAGACCAAACCAAAACCACCTACGCCGCGATCGCCCCCGTCAAAGACCCCTTACAAATGCCACGGTTCTTCGATCGGATCAAACGCAGCCGAGACAAACTCCCAACGACCCGCCTCTACAACGGCACCAGTATTCTTTTTTGGGCACCAGAGACCGTGCCTGACTTTTTCGCTGGGGCCTTAGAACCAGCATTAGAACCGATCGCAACTTCCCCTACATCCAACCCAGCCCCCGGTAAAGCAACCCTAGCCAAACCGAAAAAGACGATCGAAGTTGGTGGATTTGCCGCCGCCTATTTGAAAAGCGGATTTGTCATTACCTCAGAAAGCATTTCTGCCATCCAACAAATCATTGATGCCGAAGCTAGGAACGATCGCCGACTCTCCAGTGTTCCCGGCTTTCAACGCATGATCTCCGACGATCGCTATCCCACAGCCCTAATCTCCGGCTATGCCAACCTTGGAAATCTGATTAAAAGCAATCGACTCAATACGCCTGCATCCTTAAAAGAACTAAACAATTTCCCAATCTTTCAAAACCAAACCCCTGAACAATTCAGTCAACTCGTCAATAAAGGATCTGACGGCATCGATGGATTTATCTGGGCCGTCCCCGAAGGCATTCAAGCCCAAGTCGGTATCCATTTTAAATCGCCAATTCCCAATTCATTTATTCAAACCGTCAATAGCCCCAATGCCCTGATCTCAAAAATTCCTGCGGTCAACTACGGCATAAGCGGCAGCACAAACCTAGCATTTTTCTGGCGCACTCTCATCACTGCCTTAGAAGCTAATACAACTACTAGGAAGGGACTAAAAAGCTTCCGAGACAGCAGCCAGAGCGTAGTGGGCATTGACGATCGCGACATCTTTCCGTGGATGGACAAAGAATATATCGGGTTTGCATTCCCCAGCGAAGGGAGCGTCCTGAAACAAATAAATCCCAAACTCGCGGTCGGATTTGGGGCATTTTTCCAAACCAGCGATCGGCCTGCTGCGACGGCTGCATTCAAAAAAGTCGAAACTGCATTGATCAAATTATCTAAAGGTGAATTCAAAGTTGCTACGCGAACAGTCGGCAACACTAGCCTCACCAGTTGGGAAGTTGCAGGCCCGACCAGACCCAACAAATCAACTCAGCCAACTCCTAAACCCGTCAGCTTCTTTGCCTACCAATGGACCAACGAGGACACCGTGGCCATTCTCAGTGGAGCCGATACTGCAACTAATCTTCTTCCCAAACCCTGGCAATCGCTAGACCAAGCCAAACATTTCCAAGACGCGATCGCACCCCTGCCCAAACAAAACATGGGGTATGCCTACCTGAATCCACCCGCTTTGCTAGCCCTTGGGAATCAGTTTGGCCTAACAAGAATGTTGCAACCGAAAGCGACTCAAGCCGACCCTGAACTAGACTTGAGCACTATGATTAGTAGTGTATTCAGCATCGCCGCAACCAGCGCACTTCAGCCCACCCAGCTCACTTCCCAAGGCTATGTTAAACTCGCAACCCGGCCAATGCCAAAACTCACCGCACAAGAATTCATCGATCGGGCCAATGTAAAAGCCGAAATGTCTGACGCAGACTGGGCTATTGCAAACTATACCCGTGCTCTAAGTTTAGAACCAAATAATGCCGATGCTTACTACGGTCGTGCGACGGTTCAAACGAATATCAAAAATTATTTAGGCGCAATTGAAGACTACGATCGCACCATTCAACTTGAACCTAAAAAAGTGAATGCTTATCTCGATCGTTCCAAATCAAAACAACAAACCTATGACTATTCAGGATCACTCAATGATGCAAATCAAGCGATTCGTTTGACCACAGAAGCAGGTTTGCAAGCTGATGCTTATTATTTCCGATCGGTGGCGCAATTCAATCAAGGGAATTATACAGAAGCCTTGAATGATCTCAAACAATCAACAACATTAAATCCATATCGTGATGGTGCAAGTCTCTCATGTTCAATAGAGGCTCGATCCGGAAACCCGAATGCACTTGAAACCTGCAATCAAGCTGTCAATAATGATTCGGAAGGCAGCACAATGAACAGGTCTGTGGCTGAACTCAGCGCTCATCTGTGTCTAGCCCGTGCCCAGAGAAAGGATCCAGATGCGTTCCAAGATTGCGGTGAAGCGATTAATCAAGAACCCGAAAGTCCGATCGTTCACGAGGTTCAAGGTCTGGCTCGATTGGCGACGGGCGATAAAAAAGGAGCCATGTTCTCTCTGGAAAAAGCGCTGAAATTGTATACAGTCTTAGGCAATCGGACGGCGATCGATCGGGTTCAGTCGAAAATCAATCAAAACTAACGGTCGGACATTGAGAATAGTGAAATAAATTTTCTTTATTCTCAATGCCGATCGGGAGAGGGACGATCGTTTAAATGATGCAGCCCGTGACTCACGGAGATAGCTATGAGGAGGCGTTGAAGAACGCTCAAAAGGTATTGGAATTGTTGATTGAAGATACGATCGAAGAGGGTCGAGATTTGCCAATTCCTAAATCATTCAAACCGTTGATGTTGGTGGATGCAGCTTAAGTATTTGAGAGAGAAATGGTGATCCAACTTCTTCTCATTTCACCTGTCTCATTTCACCATTCTGCGGCGCAGGAGCATGGGGTTTTACGGTTAGCCAGCCAATGCCGAGTAATAAACAGACTAAGGCACTTTGCTAAAGGGGAAACTGTGGCTTTTTCTTGCGGGGGTAATGTCGTCGCCGATCGTGGGTGATTATGAGCTGATCGTAATTTTCAAGTTTGTTACAATATATTTATTGTTTAATTGTGAACTCATGATTCCTAGCGAAAAAGATTTGATTCTCCAAGATAGCGTGAGACTATACAACAACTTGGCCAAAATCAATGACTGCGAGGGACGTTTACTGGCAGAGCTTGAAATTCATCCGACGCCACGTCTCACATGGGACTTTGAAGTACTGGGGGAACTACAGCAGGGATTTCCTTGTGGAGGCATTGGATTGTCTAATCCGCTCGATCCACTCATAGGGCATTTATTTTCTATCGCACAACCCAGATGTACTGGAAACCATTCGAGAATTGGACCTTCCGCGACTTTGAAAGGTTATTCAACACAGGCTGTTTATGGCGAATTAAATAATTTGGCGAATCTATTCATCTTTTATTTGGCGAACACACGATTTCAAGTTCAGGGGGCGTGTTAACATTCCATCAGGCAAATTCGACGGGATATATCAAATGACAAGGAAATTGGTTCCTGTGATGGAGGTCGCTATATATCCGCATCTATTGATGAGTCTTGGAAATGTCGCTTGGAAATTTGTAAGGAGGCTCTTGAATGGCTGAATCCAGACAATAGAAATATTGGGACGTTCATAACCACTATTGGAACTCTAAGTCAGACTAAATCTAACGGAAGTGATCCTGAGAGTTCTTCTGAGTTGGAAATGATTACACTTCGTGATGCTCTAGGTCGTATTAAAAATCTATCTAGGCTAATCTCCTATGTTAATGGAGGCTATCTTGGCCCTCTATACGTAGAGGGGTATAAAATATCTCAAGATGAAATGAATCCGATAGAAATTAGCAGTGCCGTAGCTCTTTCTTTTCAAACAACACCTCTTGAGCAGCTCGGAGAATCATGGTTGACAGAATTTAGTGATCTTAATGAACTGTTAGGTTGTTTCCCTGTATTTGAGCGGATGATGAATAGCCCTTTGTGGCAAGAGACATTCGATTTTACATTAATTCAGTATTTTCAAGCGATACAACATACTCAAAGCTGGCAGGTCAGAGCAAGCGCTATAGGTTCTGCACTCGAACGACTAAGTTATATGATCCTTGTTGTTGAAGAAAAAGATAGCGAAAAGAAAAGTGAGCATGAAATGCTTTTTGAGAATAAAAGGCCAAAAGGATATGATCAACGTTGGAAGAATGGAGAGAAGAACGGAAAATACAAAAGAAAAGATGAATCTGGAAAGGAAATTTATTTAAGTTCAACTGGCATTAGATTGAGCTGCTTATTAGAACGCATTGGTTTACTACAAGATATCGAGGCTAATTCCATACAAGATTTTCTTAATGTGCGAAATGATGCTGTTCATCCAAGACAGAATGATATGAATATCGATCGACGTTTACAGCTAATCAGAAAAGCACTTCAGTGGATCGATGAGGTATTACTTTGGCGTATTGGTTACAAAGGACAGTATTTAGACCGAACACAAGAGTGGACAACCCCCAGGCATCAACGGTACAACTTAGAGCTACGCGATTCAAGTTGGTAATAATGAGAAGATTCGTCAAACGATCGATAAAATACTTCTGTAAAAGATCGCGTTCATATTTATAAACCTTGACCATCGGCACAATCGTCATATCCTCAAACGATTTACTAATTCCACGCGGCGTATACAAAGACCCGATCGACACCGTATAGATCATCACACAATTCAAATCTTGTAATTGCGACGCATAATCCGTAAAAAGCCGCTGCGCTGCTTCTAACGGAACATAGTACTTTTGGTCCGCTTCCATCAAAGGAGTCACATCACAAATACGATAAGCTTCCTTCAAAGTTTTGGCTTTTTGAGATGGTAAGGACATACAGGATCAGCAAAATAGGGCGATTCCACAACATTTTACTCGGAACTGCCCAGCCCGATCGATCGTAAATTCACGTTTATGCCGTAACTACATCTTGGAGCGATCGCAGAAGCACACTAGACGGAAAACTAGTCTCAACGTCTTCTTCAATTGGCTTCAAACATCGGCCATCCCAAGAAAACTGCATTTTAAATCCAACTGCAACCGCCGATCGTTCCAAAATAGCATTCAACACCAACAATTCCGGCCAGGGTTGCACCGGGTGAATATTAACTTCAACCACCCCCAAACCAGGCGTAATTTCAAACCCACAAATCAAATCTCCAACAGGTGGCCTAAACCCTTCCAGTCGCACAGGCATCATCGAAAATGCGGCTATCATCTCAATACCATGAACCACTTTTAAAAACTGAAGTTCACAGACCATAGGCGGCAAAAAAACATACAACGTCCCATTCCGGACTTCCACCGTCAAACCAGCAATATTGCCCAAAATCGACACCAATCGATCGGCAAATTCCTGCCCTGATTCAATAGAGGTGATTCCCCGATCGTTTGCCAATAACAGCGGATCACACCAAATCGGGATCCCATCTGCCCGCCAAAAATATCCAATAGTCCAAGGAGAATCCGCATACTCAGCATTCAAACCATCACTTGGCCCACCATTTAGCCCGTAATGCATTACGCCGCCCACACCCACGACAGGTTCAGACAGGCCATACCGATCGAGTTCAGCCGGATTTTTATAGTTATGCACCACACGATGCAATAAACGCTCAACCCGTTGACGATCTAGACCCAATCCAGCATCCGCAATATCCACAGTCCAACATTGCTCAATTCTGGCTCGATGCGATTGTTGTAAATCTTGCAAAATAAACTCCTTTAGCCCACTGGCTTAACGACCTAAATCCTAGAACCCTATCCCCAGCGGAATATTCAGCCTAACGAATGTCCACAACTCGAACAAAACCGATCGCCCAACTTCACACCCGTCCCACACTGACTACAGAATTTCACGTTGCTAGATGCCTTTCCCGGACTGTCTCGTGAAGGGCTTGCCGCACCATTACCCACAGGATTACCCTCACTCACACTACTACTCGCTTGGCTACTCGCCCCGCCCATACTCATCCCCATATTTCCCATCTGCATTTGCATAGGATTCATAGTCATTGGCTGCATCGGTGCCATTGGTTGCATCGGTGCCATCGGCTGCATTGAGAATGAGCTGCTTGCCACATCTGGCATCTGAGACAGCGGGGTTAATGGCATCACTTGACCGCCCATCTCTACCACGCCCGACTGCACCGACAAACTCATCCCCTGAACCATCATAGACCAGACTCCTTTCGCCGTTGTCAAGCGCACAACAGCCCCACCCCCCATCAAAAAGACCTGCGGCGGAATCTGCCAAGCCCCCGTCATAATGCCACTGCCAGACTGCTGCTGTTGCCCTGATTGCTTCATCAACACCGTTGCATTCGTCATCTCACCTTGATTTTCAAGATACAACGTTTGGCCGCTTGGCAAATCACAGCTATAAATCACAACAACGTCCCTTTGATAAAAACAGAGCTAAATTTCGATCGACACATCAAACCGAGACAACAACAAAACCTCAACCACAAAGCATCAACTTGCCTGGATCCATAAAATTGGGTGGATTTCAGGCAGTTTGCTTCTTTATAATTTCTACCTATTTGCAAAGTCTTTATTGAACTATGAGCCACAACTTAACAAATTGCAATTAATTAGATAGATCTCATCATGCTTTGTAATTTTTATAGTCTACTGCTTATTAATTAAAGGCTTATGTGAAAGCTCAAAAGAGTGTACTGGACTGCATTTTTGATTTAATTTGCCCGATCGACCACAAACTCCATGGCCATATTCTGCGATCCCCCAAACTTCACCTGCATTCCTGGAACAAGCTGCACTTCCTGATGATTTATTTTTTGCCAACCTGTAGCATCCAACACCCAAGTACCATAGCGGGACAGGTCTTTAAGAAAATAAGTCACAGCATTAGAAGTTGTAAATCCATTACGGCAAAATATTTCAGCATGGCGACGAGACACCCCAGGATCATTCAGTACCACATCATTCCCATCGCTTATTCCCACACTCATTAAGCCGCCTCGCAAAATCCAAGTCTGTGTCTTATCGATCGATCGCAATCCCGCAACAGGAACTTGTTTAGCAAACTGCGTAGGGTTCATAGGAATTTGGGTCAACCCCTCGGCCAATGGCTTAACCAGTTCTCCATCAAACTCCGGATGCATGTACAACACCGGAAGCGTCCAAGCTTGTTGATTGAATTTGAATAACGTCAACAGGTTTTGACGAGCGATCGCCACCGCATGATCAATCGTCAACCGTTCCGCCAGCGCCTGAGCAAAGGTCTGAATAAAGGCCAACGCCTCATCATCTGTAATGGAATCCCGCATGGCCAACACCGCCGGAACACCGTGATGCAAAAGCACTTCCGCCAAACTACTCCGAGGAATCGTTTGTCCCAATTGTTGATCTGGCAACGCACCCCAACAGGCATTAAATACCGCCAATTTCACACCCACCCGCGCCAACACCTGAGCGAGTTCAGTGCCATTGATTGTGGATGTCGGACTCAAAAATAACAGTCCTCCATCGGGAGCCGGAACCCCATGTCCCGCATAGAACATCACGTTATATCGACCAGAATTCAACTTCTGCAACAGCTCGGCGGGTGTGGGTTGCACTAGAGTATCCACAAAACATCCGGCGGTTGTGGCAAAATGACTCACATTTCCCAGCACCTGACGCAGGGCCAAAGCTTCTTGTTCAAGCCGTAAACGTACCGTGCTAGTTTCTGGGGGAGCAGTCGTTACGGGTCCATTGGCGATCGTTGCATCTTGGCCCAGTACGACCAACACATTCACCGTCTGTTCCGATCGCATGGTGGGCAATGCACAGACATCACTAATCGTTCGACTGAACAACATCTGCTGTCCTAATGCGATCGCAGGCATTCCAGCTTGGGCTTGCATAATCTCCCACGGGATTCCAATCAAATCTGGATCTCGCACATCCAAGCGCACTCGCAATGGCTGATTTCGCCCCATGGCAATGCCTTGACTTTGATTTAATGCCGTTTGAATTGCACCACTAAACAACCACTGCCAAAGGTGCATCCCTAAGGTTTGCATCAATCGCACACTATAGGGCAATGGAGTTGCAGAAGTATCAGTTACTAATACACGATTTTGCTGTGGCACAACCCCAGACAAATAGGGCACCATGGGTACCGATCGTACTGCAAACATTTCTTGCCAAGCGCCCCAAACTTGAGCTATGGATTCTTCCCACAGAACATCTTGCAATAAATAGCCAGCCCGATAGGGCGCATTGATCACATGCACCGCAAAATGACTAGCCCCAACAGAAACTCCAGTGGCTCGGAGACGATCGATCGCAAGATTTAGAGAAGGAATGGTCATGGAAACTCACTTCGGGCCTACACATCTTCATAGTATTTCTAAACGTGAATACTTGTAAGCGTAAATATTGCTGAATGCCATCGCTGAATGTCAGTGTTTCAGATGACCAATCAAAATCTCACCTAGAGCCTCACTTAGAATCTTACTTAGACTGCAAAGCAGGACAAGCTCTCAAAGCAGTAGGGGACAGTTCTGATGTTACCGGAATTACCTGAGACACCAACATTGGCTCGGCATACCAGCCCTCAACACCAGGATTCACTTGCTTGATTTCCCCGATCGTTGCCACACTACAAACTTGCAACTTAATCCACGTCTTTGTTCCTCGCACTTGCCGATCGACTACCCGCATTACCGCTCCCGGAGCTACTTCGCCAACATTGACCTCAAAGGATTCATTGGGCGTACCGAGAAGTGATGGTGGTTTAGGAACAAGGATTAAGTTAACTGGGATCTCTGGACTAGGTTGACCAACAGCAGATGAATTGGGGACTGAAGTTAGGTTTGATGCTGAATTTGAGACTGGTATAACTTGAATAAGTTGATTGAGTTTCAATCCATTTAAAAACGGTGGGACGATCGCAGCAGGAATTGGCGATTGGACCTGTTGGCGCTTAGGATTAAATAGTAGTGCTAACACTCCGGTAACAGTAACAATAGACACCAAAATAGAAAATAGGAAAATCCACTTCCCCTTAGAACCATTAGTTTTGGGCATTCCCCTCGATGATTTGACCTTTTTACCTAACTCAACTAATTGAGTTGAAGAAGAATCTAAAGGCAATTGACCTAAGTTCCGATCGTCTTTACTCTTAGATTTTGAACTCCAAATAGGTAGAGATGTAGACCGATCTAGAGGCTGATTAGACAACAGAGCTTCATCAGGAACACGACAATACAATAATCCAACCGTTACATTGTCATGACCATTCTGAGCATTGGCAATTTCAATTAAATTTTGACAAGCATCTGCAAGTTTAGCTCGACCCTGTAATACAGGAATCAATTCTTGCGCCCAACATTGCTCAATTCGATCGTAATCACTGAGTCCATCTGAACAAAGCAAATAAATACAATTTTCATCAATGAACGAAGTTTGAATTTTTGGATGCAGAAGAGATGATGACACCATTCCTAATGCTTGAGTGAGTGCCCCGGTTCCGTTACGTTGAAGAGCATGACGATACAAGGTGTACCCTAACCTCACTTCACGGGACGCAATATCATCATCGACAGTAAGCTGATAGCAGGCTCTGGACGTAATTCGATAGGCTCGACTATCTCCCACATGAGCTAGTTGCAATCGTTGACCTTCAACTCTGGCCAAAACAATAGTTGTTCCCATACGCTGCCGATCGCTACGACCTTCTTGATCATTACGATCGGAAATTGCATCATTACTAACTTGAATCCCTTCTTGTAAAACTTCAGTAGTATCAACCTTTTTTACATACCCAATTGCTTTAGGAATTCGAGTATTTAAGACTGAGATCAACGTTTCGATCGCTAAATTGGATGCAATATTGCCGCCTTCATGACCACCAATCCCATCGCACACAACTAAAAGCGGTTTTTCTGCGTCAACTGACTTCGAGCGAGTGATCGTTACTTTTTGGGTAGAAGTTGGATAGCACGCATCTTCATTGCGTTTTCGATTTGGGCCTTGGTCCGTTTGGGTAACAATTTCAATATCTAGTGATCCAGAAGCATGGTGGATCATTTCTTGATCCAGCCATTCGCGTAATAAATAACTTTGATCTTCCTCGGCCTCGTGGATCAATCGCTCGTACATTTCTCTTAAACGACGCACGATCGTTAGGTCAGGTTTTAGGTCAGACCGAGCGCTATAGTGGATCAGATGTTGTAGAAGAACTGGAAGGGTATTATCAGTAATCTCTCCTGAATTAAAACGAAGTTCTAAGATCTTAATTAATCCGCCATCAACTCGAATACAATCTGGCTCAAACAGCGTCTGTGAAACACCGAGAGCATTAAATTTATCCCAGAGCGTAGCAATTTGATAAACCCAATTTAGAATACGAATATTACTGGCAGCACCCCAACATTCCTGCAACATTGGCATTAGGGTTCCAGCTTCGATCGTGACCTCGCTTTCTGGAATGACTGAGATAACGTGGGGATAAATCGCCGTATCTTCTAGGACGATGCGATCTTTCCCGTCGAGTTCTAGAACACAATAAACTTTTGGCGTGTGGGGAACGGTATGACTAAGCTTGAGGTAGGCTTCCAGAGACAGGAAAATTTCAGCAGGCATTTCTGGTGGATTTTCTGGATAGCAATCTAGTAGGGTACCTTCTTCTAAAACGGCGTATCGGTTTGCTAAAATCATTCCTGGAACAAGCTGAGAACGATCGCCTCCAGCTAGCCACAGATAGCGTTTTGGTAAAAAGGTATGACAGCTATAGCAAAAATCAGCCCTGCGATCGTTAGGCTGTTTGCAAAATGGATTAGGACAATAAAGTTTGATATCTTCCATGGAAGTAGTGATATGCGAGACGATTCGTTACATTTTATTCTTCTGTTAGGGACAGAGAATTTTTATGGCCTTAGATTCTTCCCCAGAAGAGATTAGTGAAGATTTGGCTCCTAAGAGTAGAATTAAGCGATAAGTATAATTGCGCATCGGGTTCGGACGGACATGGCGGACAAGGATTCTCAGGCTCAGTCTTCGCTCTCGGATCGCGAGCTACAAGTTCTTGAACTCGTTGCTTCTGGTTTAACAAACCAAGACATTGCCGAAAAGCTTGACATTAGCAAGCGGACTGTAGACAACCACATTAGCAACATTCTGACCAAAACGGAGACTGATAATCGGGTGGCTCTACTTCGATGGGCGCTGCAATGGGGGAAAGTTTGCTTAGAAGGTGTTAACTGCTGTATTTTGCCCTATCGGCCAGTAGATTAGTTTTTGCCTGTTTTTATTAGCTCTTAATTAAGTGAGTGAAGCCAAGTGAAGAAAGTTGGGTTCGTGATGTACTATGACGATCGCTATGGCGGTTGGGAGTGAGTTTAGAGATGGCTGGAATTCAGGTGAGTCGGGGTACGCGGGATATTTTGCCGACTGAGGTGGGCTACTGGCAGTTGGTCGAGGCGACGGCGCGAGATATTTTAGACCGTGCGGGGGCAAGTGAAATTCGGACTCCGATTTTTGAGCAGACGGAGTTGTTTTTACGGGGGATTGGCGAGGCAACCGATGTGGTCGGGAAGGAGATGTATTCCTTTAACGATCGCGGTGATCGGGGTTTGACGTTGCGACCAGAAGGTACGGCGGGCGTGGTCCGATCGTTTATTGAAAACAGTTTGTACGCTCAGGGCGATGTCCAGCGCTTGTGGTATGTCGGACCGATGTTTCGTTATGAACGGCCTCAAGCGGGTCGTCAGCGCCAGTTTCATCAGTTAGGGCTGGAAGTGTTGGGGAGCGGTGATCCCAGGGCTGATGTGGAGGCGATCGCCATTGCGACGGATATTTTGAAGGCGATCGGACTTAAAGATTTAACGTTTGATCTCAATTCAATTGGCGATAAAGACGATCGCGCTCAATTCCGCGAAGCTTTGATTAACTATCTAACGCCTTACAAAGCAGATCTAGATCCGGATTCCCAAGATAGATTGACCCGAAATCCGTTGCGAATTTTAGATTCTAAAAATAAAGATACACAAAAAATTCTCCACGATGCGCCGAGTATTCTGGACCATTTGAGTGAGTCATCGAAGGCGAGATTCGATCGGGTGCAGCAGCTTCTGGCCGATTTGAGTATTCCTTGCCAAATTAATTCTAAACTAGTGCGCGGATTGGATTACTACAGCCACACGGTGTTTGAGATTCAGTCAGCAGATTTGGGGGCACAGGCGACGGTTTGTGCGGGCGGGCGTTATGACGGCTTGGTGACCGAGTTGGGCGGACCAGAAACAGCGGCGATCGGTTGGGCGATGGGCTTAGAGCGGCTAGTGATTCTGTTGCAAAAGCTGGACAATTCGGCAACGGCTTCGAGGGTTGATTTTTACATGGTGTCTCGCGGTGAGGCGGCGGAAGGTCAGGCGTTACGGATTGTGCAGCAGTTACGGCAGGCTGGGTTTAAGGCGGAATTGGATCTGAGTGGGAGTGCCTTTGGGAAGCAGTTTAAACGGGCCGATCGATCGGCGGCGGCGGCTTGTTTGATTTTGGGTGATGCTGAAGCCGAAGAAGGTACAGTACAGCTTAAATGGTTGGCATCCGGTGAACAGGCCGAGTTGGTTCAGACCGAGTTGGCGAGTCAGTTTGAAGGTTGGCGCGATCGGCTTAGTGGTTGAGTGCTCTGAACCATGGGGGTGAGTCCAAGCTTTTTATAGTGCACATTAGTGAGACTTAGCCGACGCATTAATTCAGCATCCAGCGGTTCGGTTGTGCAAGTGAAGCCCAAGCCTTCATAAAATCCGATCGCATTCGGTAAACAGGCCAAATAAATCGGGTAACGCGCTTTTTCAATCAATGTTTCGACAAGTATTGTGCCAAGGCCGTTTCCTCGCCAGTGGGGCACCACGAACACATCGTAGAGTTCGCACGTGCTGCTGCCCTCATAGAGCTTCGCGCAGGCAATTATGCTGCCGTTGCTCTCGATTACCCAGTAGTCCGACCAAGTGATTAAAGGGTTGAGCCAATTAATTAGCCACATCAATCCAAAAAAAATCCCCAGAGGCATCACCGCCCCAAGCAATGCCAACGCCAATGCCTTCTGAGACAGGGCCACCACCAGCCATAATCCACTGATGAATCCGATCGCACCACGTTTCCAATACCTGCCGTTGGGCCGTAATGTCCGTCCGAGCTGTTGAACTAGCGACGCGATCGCCCGATCGTCATACTCTTGTGCGTTTCGTAGACAAATGCCTTGCTGTAATTCCTTCACGAGCTTAGTCTCAAGCGTTCTTAATATCATGAACATTTTTGAAGCGATCGGTTGCTTTTGGAAAACCATTCGATCGCTCAGCTTATTATTAAGGATGATTTCTCTTCAGAATCTGTTAGGAATTATTGCGTATGTCATTAGTTACTGCTTACAACAACGACCCATTTGTCGGCCATCTTTCTACCCCCGTTAGCGATTCGGCGTTTACCCGTGCGCTGATTGGCAACCTCCCGGCTTACCGTAAAGGATTGTCTCCTTTGCTGCGTGGCTTGGAAGTGGGCATGGCCCATGGATATTTCCTGCTTGGTCCTTGGACGGTTTTGGGTCCCCTGCGTAACACTGCTATGGCCGCCATGGCTGGGTTAGTGAGCACGATTGGTCTAATTATGATCGCTACCATATGTCTTTCGGCTTATGGAATGGTGACCTTCCACAGTGACGAATCGGGCAAGAGCAATGAGCTTAAAAGCGCTCAGGGCTGGAGCAAGTTCTCCGGTGGTTTCTTTATTGGAGCAACAGGCGGCGCATTTTTTGCTTACCTGATCCTTACCAATCTACCGATTATTCAGGGTATGGTGCAAGGCGGTTTGAGCTAGGTTTTTCTCTAGCTTAAGATTGTATTTGTTTTATTCTCAAAACCGATCGCGTTACGGTGCGATCGGTTTTTTATCAGAAATTTGGGTAAAAACCCCGTCCTTCTAAGACGGCTTTGGGTTAAGATTAGAAGGTCTACAGGCTCAAAACACGTTGAAATAGCTAAGTTGAGAAGCGCACCTAGACAGTTCAGAGGGGCAATGCTTAAGTGTAACCCTGAAGACAAACAAGCTTAACTTGTGTACTGAAAGTCGCCACAGGGCATTGGGAGACTCTAAACGAGCGTGGAGCGAAGGTCAGACTACTTAGGTAGCACATTGCTGTGAAGCGTTAAGGAATCACTGCACTTTTAGGGAGGTGAGGTATGTCAATGTCAGGATTCGTCCCCGTCTTCTTGTGCTGGGTTAGACTAACGAAATTCTTATGACTGAAGATTCATCATGGCTGGACAAAACAACTGGGAATTTCTATTGCAGCAGGAAGGCGATCGTTCCTGGTTGCCATTGGAATCACCGGATGTCGAAATTTTGGAAGGACGTTATCGGGTAATGGCGAAGACTGCTTTGCCCGATACGCTGATGGACATTCGGATTATCCATGAGTCTAGAGACGAGTTGCCAACGAAACGACGAACTCAAGTCCGATCGATGCAAACCAATCCAACGGGGTTGTTACTGGTGATCCCGTTTACCCAAATGCAGCCGGGAGTCTGGGAACTGGCGATCGGAGTGCCCAACCCTGCAGCCCCTAATTCAAGCTGTGGTGTGCAACAGTATTCAGTCCAGTTGCATGTATTACCCAAGGAATCTGACGTGGCGGGCGAATGGGAACCCGACTGGTCTCAGCCTAAAGAGCCAAAATTACAGTCCGAACCAGAGTCCGAACCAGAGTCCGAACCAGGCTCAAACGTTGCGGCGATTAATCTTTTGACCCTACCTGATGAATCAGAGCAAGCCTTAACGAGAGCCGAAGACGATCTTTTTGCAAGTTTAGATGACTTGATACCGGAATTGCCGCCTGTATCGCCGGAACCCATACAACTCGTGGAGCCGATCGCGACTCCAATTGCCTCGACTGCCGCAGAACCGATCGCCCCAGATCACCCACTCAATCCCCCAGTAGATCGCCAAACCATCACGCTTTCTCTTCAGCCGAATGTCTACGAAATTCAGGCCGAACGGACGATCGTTGTTGAAGGCATCGTTCAAGCTAATTGTTCTGGATCATTACCCGAATGTACCTTTGTGGTGCGAGTGCGAGATCCGCAGCAGGGTAACTTAGTCGTGGAACGATCGACCCCATTTACCTTAATTGCATTACCCTTTAATTTGGAACTCGGTTTAGCGCTTCCCACTGCATTAATTCGTTCCTCCATGCTGATGGGCGAAGTGTGTTTAATGGACGATCGCACAGGGGATATGTTAGCGATCGATCGGTTTACCTTGTTTCCGCCCTTAAGTGATCTGTTGGCGACAATCCAAGACCTCATATCCCAGACCCGATCGCCCGTTGTAGACGAATTGCCCCATCCGCCCGCTGAAGCTTCTGGCCCTGAGTTTGACGATCAGTTTCTGGGTCTGGTTAATCAACCTGCTGCCACCGCCTCGTTTCAAGTTCAGCCGAAATCCCAGCTTCCTCCCAAACTTTACCAACCCGACCCAAACCGTGACGATCGGCCTTCCCTCTCGTTACCCACATTCCTGACCCCACCCACCCCTGATGCTGATGTGGAGAGCTTGTTTGATGATTTTGCGATCGATGACCAGATAGCCGATGAATTGTCCTTCGATGATCTTGCCCAGCCGGACGATACACGCCTCACAAATGTCCTAGCAGTTCCGTCAGAAGCCGCTCTGTTGTCTGAAGTTCCAGCGTTGGCATTGTCCGAAACTGTGAGTCAAAAGGATCTGAATCAAAATGATAGATTCGATGGTTTTGACGACGGGCTAGAGGCAGCGTTTTTGGATAATGACCTAGCGCAAAATCTTGATTTAAGCCAGTCGGAATTTGCCTTTAATACCAGTGCGCCGTTGGACTTAGATGATCCAGACGATCTGAGGACCATCGACATTAATGCCCAACAAATTGCCGATCGATCGCCCGAGGACGATCGCTTTGAATCCTTGAACTTAGGCGATCGGTTCATGGATCACATGAGTGCCTTGGCCGAAGAGACCCAAACCAAGGCCATCAACGCTATTCCCGCTTCCCCTGAAGCCTCCATCAACCCCTTTGCTTCGGCCAGAGCCTCGTCTGCCGAGTCCGTGGTGATTATGGATGATGTGTTCAACCTCGCTCCGAAAGCGTTGGATACAGGCGACAATCCGCTTTTGATTGGGACCGATGAAGTGGTGCCTACGCCAAGTTTAGAAGTTGAGGCGGTGGATGAAGTGGTGGCGGGTCAGTCGTTGAGGGTGAAGGTGAAGCTGCCGATGATTCAGCCGAAGCTCTATGTAAAACTTTGGATCAACGATCGGCAAACCCGGACTTTGCTAGATGGTCCGCGCTATTTGGTGGATTTTGTGCCCGATGCTCAGTATCGTTTGATGGAAGCGACCACGACATTCACCGTACCTTTGGGAAGTTTGGAGATTCAGATTGAGGCTATTGCCATTGAGACCGCCACAAAGCGAGAAGGCTATAAGGTCTCGTCTCCCTTGGCGGTGGTGCCCCCAAATCTACCCGGGCTGGGAATGGATGATTTTAACTTTTAGATTTTTGACGGCTATTTTTTGACGTTTAGATGTTCCACGGGTGTGGAAGTCGGTGATGGACCCATTTACTCTAAAATCTTTTAAGAACTCGTCTGTGAAGCTGATTTCGAGTTCGATTAGCACCGATCGCATTGCAAAATAACAGACCGATCTAAAAGCCTTAACCGATTAGTCCTATTCATCACCATCATCCTTTGGCTATGACAAATCCGAATTCTAGTATTTTTCAAGATGTCAGCCGATTTGTCGAGCAAGCGTCCCAGGCGATCGGAGATGGGTTGCATGAATTTGTGGAACAGGGGACGGAGACGATCGGACGGGCGGTAGAACCTGTGGCAACTCACCCGATAACGCAATTCGTGACGAAGGTGCCGGGGGGCAGTTGGGTAATGGCGGCGTTGGGGCAGGTGGATGTAGATGTGATACAGCGGGAGATCGCGGAATTACGCCGGACTTATCCCCAAGATACAGATGGTTCGTTGGCGCAGCGGGTGGTGATGGATACGGTGTGGAAGGCGGCAGGAATTGGTCTGGCGACGAATTTTGTGCCCCCTTTGGCGTTGATGTTGCTGGCTGTTGATTTAGGGGCGATCGCGGCGTTACAAGCAGAAATGATTTATCGAATTGCGGCGATTTATGGGTTTGCCCCGACTGATCCGACTCGGCGGGGTGAGGTTTTGGCTATTTGGGGATTAGCAACGGGGAGCAGCGGTGTACTGAAGGCGGGAATGAGTGTGGTGGAGGTGATTCCAGTTTTGGGTGCAGCGGTGGGCAGTGCGGGGAATGCGGCGCTATTGTTCGGGCTGGGGCAGCTCGCTTGTCAATTTTATGAGCGTAAGCAGAAATAGTATTTCGACACAACGTTTATATAAACTGTCGCCACCGCAAAATCTCGACTGCGGTATCAAACCAGGGATTAGCTGTGGGTACTGACTCAATCACTACTTTGCGTAAATTCGGGTCCGCTTCAATCCATTGTTTATTGCCCAAGTACGCCAGAATATATTCTCCGTCACTGGTCGCAGCTAAGTCTCCTGGTTTAATCCGACTGTGGTCAAGCGCATTGATGCTCACCGCTGCAAACTGACGCTGTGTATAACCACGATACTCTCCTAATAGTGCATCTGCCGCCGCATCAAACCACCACATCTCTAGCCCTCGCCGAATTAATGCCGGATTCAAGGTCTGAAAGCCATGATGCAGATTCGCCTGAATCAATCCCTCCCGCACTAATCCTGAGCTATCAATCCCAAAGTGATTTTCCCCTCCCAAGACATAGGGCACACCCTCATAACTCCTGAGCATTGCGCCATAGTTTGGTTGTAAATCTTTGCCCGCCACCAGATCCCCCGGCAACAGCAGAAAAATACTAAATCCGGTAAGAAATGCGATCGTACTCCACCGCACGATCGTTTGCTTCCACAAAAAATAAAGCAATCCCGCAATCACCACAGTTCCTATTAGGACGATCGCCAACCGTGTCATCCCATAACTCACCGACTGTCGAATCATCACCACAAACAGAGCAATCAACAAAGCCCAAGGAATCAGCAGCGATCGGCGATTCATTTTCATGGAAATAAAAGATATATAGGAGTTCACGAAAGGTCAATTAGCCTATTACAAAATACAATTTTCTATGCAATTTAAGGTAATACTTACCACCGAGCGAAATTTGTGATCATTGCAATATGTGGTGGACCATAAATTAAATACGATCGATCTACAGTTCATATTGTAGTAGGTGTGATCGATCGCTTCAACATTTAGAATTTCAAATCAGTCTAACGGTTTTCTGTGCGGCGACTCTAGACTACTTTTTTCTATTAGCCTGCATCTCTCCTACTTTGAATCTCATCAATAAATTGCTTTCCAACATCACTAAGTTCTAGCCATCCTGCTTCTTCAATACCGCAATCAGAATCATAAAACTTTGTGTCGATATATCGAACGAGGTCAAGTTCAAAAACAGCATCCAAACTATTATCTAAAGCTCCATAATTCAAAAATATTGTCTCACGTAGTCCATCAGCCTGATGACCTGGGAGTAGATAGCCATCACAAGTTTTAAGTACGCCAAGAAGTTGCTCTTCTCCATCAAACACTTTAGCTTTCAACAAACCCTCAATGCCTCCTAAATCTGTATAACTTAAAGAGGAGGCATCAATCAAATCTAACAGTTCGCTAGCAAGTACAAGTATTCGTAGAGCACTATTTTTATCGATTCTACTACCATCGTGTGCTAGATAGTTTCTGTGGTAAGCAAAAACTGATGCAAAATAACTTTTAGCTTGTTCTTGCAAATCATCACCCAATGGCACGCGTAGTTTAACCGTTTTGTACTTGCCGCCAATTGTGAACAGACTATCAATCAGTGTTTTACCAAATTTACCATCTTTCACCATCCCTTTTTCTTTAAGAGCTAGTTCAACTTGAGTTAGGGCTTCAAGAGCAGCGTGCTTGTAATGCTGATCTTGCAATAATTTTAGACAGTGTTTCTGTATTCGTGGCGATAACTGAACTTCAATGACTTCACTCATAACGCACCAGAATTGACACAATACTATGGACTATTTCAAGGTAGCACTAACTGTGGATATAAAGCTTTCCTACAGTCCCTTGGGGGTATCACGAAACTTTCCAAATATGCTACCTCTGGTCATATTATATCGGCCGCCCTTCAATAAAACCCGACCGCCGCAGATGTTCCCACCATCACTCTCTTCATCGATCGACCAACAAAATCAAACATATCTGTTTATATTGAACCCATTGAATACTGAAGGTACAGCCTATTTGGTGAGCAATATAAAATATTTTTTTGCTATGAAGTAGTGCGCATTTTCAGAAAATTTTGCCCAGCTTTTTGTGATTACAAAATTTTTAAGAGACCCGGCGGAACAAAGAACTTCAAAAAGCATTCAATATTTTAACAAAATTACTAAATCAAAAGGGACTTTGATCATTACGATCAAAGTCCCTTTTAATGTGGCAAAACCAGTAACGAGCAAATGAAGAATAGAAGAATCTATGCTTTTTTTGCTTTTGCTGCTGGTGGCGCTTCGACTTCGACGAGTTCGCTCGTGCCGAAATTGTTGGTATTAACCCCAGATGGGCTACCGCTGTAACCGCTGTAATTTACTTTATCAAACCGAACAACCACATTGTATTTGATACCGCTTGCATCAATAGATGCCACGGTGCCGATGTCGTTGTACCAGTAAGACTCTTTCCGCAAAATGCGAACTTTAGAACCACGCTGAACCATGAGTGTTATTCCCCATTTTGGTCAAAAAGATTAAAGCGATCGAAAGATAAACTCCCACCGCTGATCCTCACTTTACTATGATGGCCGGCGATCGCGGCCCTACAATGCCACCGCCGCAACAATCTGACATATTTCAAAGTGGTTTCACATTGTTCCATAGCTACGCCCCCGCCATTGCTTCGGTTGACGGGTTGAGGATAGAAAAATGCGATAGACCGCCGCTGGATCCGCAAAGGGAGATAGCCAAAATAGCCATTTCCCGTTTGCTGAACTGAGATCGTAGGATGGGGCAACCGCAAACAACAACGCAAACCGCATCACCACCAAGACCAAATTAGTCACAAACAACCCCAACACGGTCAAGGTTGTCATCCCGCTGAGCCATAGGCCGCTAGCGAAGGCGAGTAACACCAATGGCAAGCCTTGGACTAGTCCTAGAAATATTAGATCAGCCCAGACTTGACCGGGTTCCGCTGCGTCTTTCAAATCCAACGATCGGCCCCATTCTCGCCAAGTCTCCGCCATCCCGTCATACATCCGCACCTTCAAGACCTTCGCACCATCTAGAAAGGCCACCTTCGCGCCTTGGGCTGCGGCATTCCGGGCCAGCGTCACATCATCACAAAATGAATTGCGAGCGCTTGTGTATCCGTCTAGAGAGGCTAAGAGCGATCGGCGGCATAAGAAGCATTGCCCATTAGCCATGACGCGGTTGGGTTCGTTGCCCGTTTCACCTGCGGCCCCAAATCGATAGACTAAGGTCATGAGCAGCGCAGGTTGTAGCCAGATTTCGCCGGGTTTTTTTAAGATAAAACGTGGAGACAGAGAAATTAAATCGTAATTCCCTTTTTCCGCGACCTCAACCAAACTCGCAATTAGTCCGGGCTGAGGCTGAGTATCTGCATCGATTCCCAAAACCCATTCACTATCAGGACTCGTCGCCAAAAAGCCATTGTGTAATGCCCAAGGCCGCCCGACCCAATCCGACGGCAGCAATGGATCTTCCATCAGTTGGAACCGATCGTCTTTTGCCTTCGCTGCCATCACCAGATTTCCAGTTCCATCGGTCGATCGGCTGTCCACCACCACAACCTCGCGCAGAGTCGAATCTTGCGCCCCCAATCCTTTTAAACAAGGCGACAGCCGATTGAACTCATTCAATGTGGGCACGACAACACTGACCGTATTGGGCCGATCGGATTTACCGAGCTTGGGCTTGAGTGGTGGATGCCGAAAGGGACCACGCATCATCCGCGATAACAACAGTAGCACCGCTGGAATCTGCGCGATCAATATCAGAAACACGATCGGAGCTAGATATAACTGACTCAGAGATTGGCTCAAAGCGTCACAGGCTCCTGCGGCGTATTTTTTAAGCTATTTTCCAAATCAGCCATGGTCGAAATCGGAGTCTTGCGCCAGAGCAACACGGCTGGAACTACGCCCAAAATCACCGAAATTGCCATCATCACCCAGAAGCTTTGGCTAAGCTGAGCTAAGGTAATGGCCGCACCAAAGGCAAAATTAATTAGATACACTGCGATCGGTGTAAAGAGCTGCGATCGGCGTAGATTGAGTTTTTCATTACCCCAAATAAAAGCCGCCGGAGTCATAAACACCATCCCCGTACCCAGCCAGCCCGTAATGTTGCGGTAGGGCATCCCAAATAGTTCACCCACATCCTGGAACTGCCAGAACGGATAATTTGCTTGACTCATGGCCGGATCCAATACAAAATCCCAGGCCGTCAATAGCACCGAACCCACAAATATACTGCCCACGGCCTGAACCCAGGTCGGCAGCTTGAACTGCTCTAGACCCGATCGGGCGATCACATAGCAAGCTAGCCCCACATAAAACCACGACAATGGAATGGTAAATGGCACCAACCCCGCAATTTTGTATCCGAGACCATTCAAATAGCTGTAGGCACCAAAGGGAAACCCCGTGCTGGTCCCCAAAAGTTCGCTACATAGGGACAGGGCAACAGCGGGAACCATGAACCCCAGCCAGCGTTTTGTGCCCAAGACTTGATAGGCATAGAGCGACATTACGATTGCCCCTAGGACAATGTATACAACGCCCCCGCCGGACATGCTGTAGCCAAATGCTTCCTGGCCAATGGTAGGGAGCGCTGCAATGATCTCTGGACTGGGCAGAACAATCAGCAAGCCCGCGAGTCCAAACGCTAGAGAGACACTATGACCCACTAAGCTTGCTCGCTCTGCGATCGCAAGTTTCTGCATATCTTATTTCTCCTTGGAGGGGTATCGATGAACGATGAGGTGCCTGAAATTCAGGGCAAAGTTACCGTAGGGATTATGACGGAGTTGATACTCACGAACGAAATTGTACCGTAATGCTTCGCTAAAATCTGTTTTACGATGCTTAATTCCATACCTTAAATTTGATCTGAAACCCCATCGTGCCTAAAACCTGCGACGTTTCAACATTAAAATTCGGCAAGTGGGAATCCCTCTCACTTCGGTGGAGGGAGGGAAGCGACACGAGGGAATTTATTCCCCGTCTCCGTTCTTAGTTTGCTGAGTGGTGTGGATCATTAATATATTTTAGTACCGTTTCTGAACTAATATTTCCCGCTGTACTTACAAAATAGCTCCCAGTCCACAGGCTAGGGAGCTTTTTTAGTTCAGGGAACTCTTTCCTTAAATAGTTAGACGACCTGCCCTTAAAAGCTTTGACGATTAAATGAGGAGTGTCGGAAGGCTTGACCGAGATCAAGAGGTGAACGTGATCCGGTTCGACTGCCATAGCCAAAATGTCCCAACCTTTTTCTATACTGAGTTCCAAGAATATTTGTCGGGTTCTAGTTGCAATGTCCCCTATTAAAACTTTACGCCGTCTTTTAGGAATCCACACAAAATGATAATTAAGGAGGAACTTGCAATGGTTATGAGTCCTGTACTCTGATAGCTGAAGCATAAGATAAAGCTGCTGAGTGGGTTGACATCTATAGTGTAGCTCGTTAGTATATAGGGGGCAAGTAAGCAACTAATCGGAGGTCGGCAAAATAGCTAAAGATAAAGTAGATTTTATGGGGGTTCAACAATGCTTGCTAAGCCCTAACGACGGGGAAAGAGCGATTCTAGAGTATTTGTGTTCAGAGTCTAACAACCTCTACAACTGCACAATGTTCCTTGCTCGTAAGACTTTCTTCGAGTTTGGGACGTTGCTTTCCAAGGTTGACTGTCAAAATATGATGAAGGAAAACAAGCACTTTCAGGCAATGCCTAACCGTGCCGCACAGCCCGTTACTCACCAAGTAGGAGAAGCCATTGAATCGTATAAGAATCTATTAGCAAAATCCCGAAAAGGTGAGCTTAATCAAAAACCCAAGTTTCCTGGGTACAGGAAGTCAGGCGGGTTGAATAAAGTTTCTTTCGGTGCTGATCTGAAACTAGTTGGTAATCTAATCAGAATGCCTATGGGGCAGCTTTGTAGAGCTTGGTTTGGAATTTCGGAGTTCTTTGTTCCAATGCCTAGCAATCTCGATTTTACCAATATCCGCCAGGTTCGGATTGTTCCTAGAAACCGCTGTTTTTATGTTGAGTATGTTTATGGTGTGGCTGTCAAAACTTCCGACGTAGATCCGGCTAGAGTTTTGGGTCTAGATCACGGACTAAATAACTGGCTTACGGGTGTAACCAATACGGGGAAGTCCTTCATCGTTGACGGGAAGGTCTTGAAGTCTGTGAATCAGTGGTACAACAAGTCGGTATCTAAGCGCATGGAAGGGAAAGAGAATGGATTTTGGTCCAACAAACTAGCCTCTCTAACCGAAAAGCGTAATAGGCAGATGCGACACGCTGTTAATGTTGCCGTCCGTAAAGTGATTAACTTTTGCCTAGGAAACAACATTGGAACCTTGGTTTTTGGGTGGAACAAGGGGCTGAAAGACAGTGCTCAGATGGGTGGGAAAACTAACCAGAAGTTTGTGCAAGTTCCGACAGCGCGACTAAAAAAGCGTATTGAGGACTTATGTAAAGAGCATGGAATTAACTATTTAGAAACAGAAGAGTCTTACACATCCAAGGCTAGCTTTTTGGATGCTGATACATTGCCCGTATACGGTGAAAGACCCGAGAGATGGCAGAGTAGCGGTAAGCGTGTAAAGCGTGGCTTGTTTCGCAGTTCAGACTTTGACAAGATAAATGCTGACTGCAATGGAGCAGCAAACATTATCAGAAAAGTAGCCACAACTTTAGGGCTTTGCCTTGAGGGAGTGAGTAGAGGCAGTTTAAGAACGCCTATAGTATTTCCTATCTGGATCTAACTAAAAATCTCAGTCACTTCAGTGCTGAGAATCTTAACAATGACGATACACTGGAAACCGTCCCACAGAATTCACTTGTGAATTTTACGAAAGATTACCCCCATGGAACATCCAGCATGATTGCACGACGAGATTTTTTAAGGTTGGCAGGTGGGGCGGGACTGAGCCTTGGGTTGACGGGGTGTGCTTCGGCGGATCTGGGGAATTTGGTGGGGATGGCAACGGAGGGATTTAACCAGTCGATCGAAGCCCTGTTATTAAAGCAGTCGCCTGTGCCTGAGTTCGCCCTTAGCCGAATACAGCCCGCCGAGTTGATTGTGAATGGGTTTTCTAACTACGCCCCGGCGATCGACCCGAGTACCTTTCGGTTGACTCTAGATGGCGATGTAGTCAAGCCCTTAAATTTATCAATGGAGGATTTGTATAAGCTCTCTAAGAAATCCATGGTAATTCGTCATGTGTGCGTCGAGGGCTGGGCGGCTATTGTGCAATGGGCTGGCGTACCACTGCGGGATCTGGTCCAACTGGTTCAACCTGCTAACACTGTCAAATATGTCTATATTCAATCCGCCGATGGCTATTACGAAAGCTGGGATATTGCATCCTTGGTTCATCCCCAAACCCTATTGGCCTATGAGATGAACGGCAATCCGATTCCCATTCCCAATGGCGCACCCTTACGCCTTGCCTCGCCCATTAAGTTGGGTTACAAACTCAGCAAATGGGTCACGCGCATTACCTTTACCTCGTCCTTGGTGCCGCCTGTTTGGTTACGCGATCGGTCCGATCGTGCCCTACTGATAGCGACTGCACGATATGGACTGAACCCCGTGAAGGGATTTTGGGAAGATCAAGGCTACGAATGGTTCGCGGGGGTTTAATCAGATTGTGTTCAGATTATTTTGAGTTACGATAGAACTTATTGCGCGATGGTTACTGCCTCAAATGAACACGAAAAATAACGCCAAAAGTAGCAAACCCGCAGGCGACGGGTTCAAAATTGTGGCTGATAACCGTCAAGCACGATTTCAATATGAAATATTAGAGACCTTTGAAGCGGGAGTTTGCCTAGTCGGGACCGAAGTTAAATCCATTCGCGAAGGTCGAGCCAACTTACGTGATGGCTATGCCTCCATTCGTGATGGCGAGATTTTGCTGAACAATGTCCATGTGTCTCCCCATGGCACCACCGCTCAAGTGTTCAACCACGATCCACGCCGCACGCGCAAACTTCTTCTTCACCGTCAAGAAATCCGTAAGCTGATTGGTCGGGTGGAACAAGATGGGCTGACGTTGGTGCCGCTAAAAATGTATCTCAAGCGCGGCAAAGTGAAAATAGATCTTGCTTTGGTACGCGGTAAAAAACTCTACGATAAACGAGAAGATAGCCGTCGCAAAGACGATCAGCGAGATATTCAACGGGCGATGAAGACCTATTCATGATGCGCTGATTAAATACTAGATTTTATTTTAATAGGCTTGTGTCCGGGCGGATTTGTAGGAAGCCGATTAGTTCTAGTTGACCGTTGGGGTGTGTTTCTAGTTTGAGGATGCGGCTGGTGATGCCTTGCACTTCGTATTGGGTGAGGTCGATGCCGGGGATGCCGCTGGGGAAGAGCTGTTTGAGAACGATCGGTTGGACGGGTTTGTCGTTGAGGTGGAAGGTGGCGTTTTCGAGCTGGAGGGTTTTGCCGGAGGTGCTGCTGAGCTTTCCTTCGATTAGGATTTTGAGCTGGCCGGGATAGCGCGCTTCGGTGAGTTGGGCTTGGAATGAAACGCGATCGTTTTCTAGAAGTTTGATTCTGGGTTGGGTGATTTGATAGCGACCACTTTTGAGCCGATCGTTGAATTGGGATGAGTTCAGTGCGCGGTTGATGTCGGTTTCGGTGAGGACTAGGCGGAATGCACCTTGTAGGGGTTTGGCGAGTTTGGCGGTTAATCCGGCAAGGGCGATCGGATCAGTTTCGAGGTCTAAGGTGTCGATGCGGATGTCAGGGGTGACGAATAATCCACGACCCGCAAGGCGCACTTTGTTGAGTTTGCCGCTGAGGAGTTGATATGTTGGGGCATTGTCGATTCGGATTTGTAAGGATTCGGTGTGGGTAAGTTGTTTGCGGATTTGGTTTTCGGCAATCCGATCGCTGACAATACCCACGGGTGCGATGATTCCAAGTAGAAGTGAGACGATCGCTGAAATCGGTTCCATGGTGCTAGAAGTGTGAGTAAATTCGATAATTTGAGGAATTAGTGGCTCATGGTGAAGGCCGACATATTCTTAATGAAGTGAACCGATCGATATCTTCAGGGTCTAAACACGAATGATCCGAATCCATGTCATTCGTAAGGCAAAAGAGAAAAACGATCGCCCCTCCCTCTTGCCCCAAATCAACTAACTACACACTTGCAACCAGCTTCGCCTCATCGTCCTTCGAGACAACCCGCCCCTCATCCTCAAACCCCGACATCCGATCGAAATTCAAGTACTGGTATAGCTCATCCGCCAAAGGACTCAACTTATCGCCCACAATGCTCATATACTCCGTTGCTGTGGGAATCTTGCCGAGTAATGCACAAGCGGCTGCCAATTCAGCAGAACCCAAATACACCTGCGCACCTTTGCCCATGCGGTTGTTGAAGTTGCGGGTTGATGTGGAGAATACCGTTGTATTATCATCCACGCGGGCTTGATTACCCATGCATAGAGAACATCCCGGCACTTCAGTTCGGGCATCAACGCTTTGAAAAGTAGTATAAATACCTTCTTTGCGCAATTGCTCTTCATCCATACGAGTTGGCGGCGCAATCCAAAGACGAACGCCCTCGATCGCACTATTACCTTCCAATACTTTTGCCGCAGCTCGGTAATGTCCAATATTGGTCATACAAGAACCAATGAACACTTCTTGAACCGGATCACCTGCCACTTCAGAGAGGGTTTTGATATTGTCGGGATCATTGGGAGCAGCCACGATCGGCTCTGTGATCGCATTCAAATCAATCTCAATGATGTCGGCATATTCAGCATCAGAATCAGCAACAAGTAATACAGGATTTGCCAACCATTCTTCCATTTTGCGCACACGACGGAGAATGGTTCTTGCATCGCCATATCCACGAGCCACCATATTTTTCAGCAATGCAACATTGGAACGTAGATATTCACTCACCGTTTCGACGGAAAGGGCGATCGTGGACCCGGCTGCCGATCGTTCTGCCGTGGCATCGGTGAGTTCAAAGGCTTGTTCTAATTTGAGATTAGGCAACCCTTCCATTTCAATAATGCGACCGGAGAATACATTGATTTTGTTCTCTTTGGGCACGGTGAGTTTGCCTTGTTGAATGGCGACATAAGGAATTGCATTCACCACATCACGTAATGTTATACCCGGTTGTAGTTCACCTGTAAACCGCACCAAAACCGACTCTGGCATATCCAATGGCATTGCACCAAGCGCCGCCGCAAATGCAACCAAACCAGAACCCGCTGGGAATGAAATGCCTAAGGGGAATCGAGTATGGGAATCGCCGCCTGTGCCCACAGTATCGGGCATGAGCATTCGGTTTAACCAAGAGTGAATGATGCCGTCACCGGGACGCAATGACACGCCACCGCGATCGTTCATAAAGTCAGGCAATTCAGTATGAGTTTTGAGATCCACGGGTTTGGGATAGGCCGCAGTATGGCAAAAACTTTGCATCACCAAATCAGCGCTGAATCCCAAACAAGCGAGTTCTTTCAATTCATCACGAGTCATTGGACCTGTTGTATCTTGAGACCCCACGGTTGTAATGTGCGGTTCGCAGGAGATACCGGGACGCACGCCCACAATGCCGCAAGCCTTCCCGACCATCTTCTGCGCCAATGTAAAGCCCTTGCCCGTATCTGCCGGAACCTGGGGACGCACAAACAAATCACTCACGGGCATTCCCAACGCCACTCTCGCCTTATCCGTCAACGTCCGCCCGATCAGCAATGGAATCCGACCACCTGCGCGCACTTCATCAAAAATTGTAGTGGGTTTCAGATTGAATTTAGTAATCACATCTCCATTATGGATTTCACCTTTATATGGGTAAATGGTAATCACATCCCCCGTATTCATTCCGGAAACATCACATTCGATCGGAAATGAACCCGAATCTTCTGCGGTATTAAAGAAAATCGGTGCAATATTACTGCCTAAGACAACTCCACCCGATCGTTTATTAGGCACGAAAGGAATGTCCTCACCGATATGCCACAGCACTGAATTAATCGCAGATTTCCGTGAGGATCCCGTCCCTACAACATCGCCGACATAAGCCACAGAATGACCTTTCTTTTTCAATTCCGTAATCACTTCAAGCGAACCCGGCAATCGCGTCTCTAACATCGCCATGGCGTGCAACGGAATATCCGGACGGGTGGTGGCATGGGTTGCAGGCGAAAGGTCATCGGTATTGGTTTCACCGGGGACTTTGAACACTGTAACGGTAATGCTTTCGGGAACGGTGGGCCGATCGGTGAACCATTTTGCATCTGCCCATGCCTGCATTACGGTTTGCGCATTTCCATTCCCTGCTGCTGCTAGTTCTTGTACATCGTTGAATGCATCATAAACCAATACCGTTTTACACAATGCTGTAGTTGCGGCGGCAGCGATCGTTGCATTTGCAAGTTGAATTAGTTGCACCAAGGCACTGACGTTATACCCGCCCATCATCGTACCCAGCAATTCCACTGCATACACATCTGTTACTAATGGACTGCTCACTTCACCTTTTGAGATCGCGGCCAAGAACCCGGCTTTCACGTAGGCGGCTTGATCAACTCCCGGCGGAATCCGATCGCGCAATAGTTCTACTAAAAACTCTTCTTCTCCAGCAGGTGGATTTTGTAGTAATTCGCACAGTTCAGCGGCTTGCTCAGCAGACAAGGGTAATGCTGGAACGCCTTGGGTGGAACGATCGGCAACATGACTACGGTAAGCTTCTAGCATTGGGGTTTCTCGCTTAAACAAACTATGAGAAAGTTTACCATTTTCCCGCGATCGGGGCACGATCGGCTATGGGGCACTCAGCGAGTTCTTTATTTGGTCGTACTGCTGGAACCCTATGAGGAGTTTTTTCCAGAAGAGGTGGTTCGTCTGAGTGTTCAAGAAAATGCAGTAAAGTTAATTGTTTTTGATCCTGATTTAGAAGAGGTTACAAAATGGATAAACTAGAATAATATCGAATTTTGATTAAACAGATTTTGACTGAACATAGTCAATTAAAGTCATCTTATGGTGAGAAACATCGTGATACAACTATTTCGTCTCAATCTCGCCCACATTATTATTTCTCCAAGGGCGACGATCGCATTGTTGGGGGCAATGGCTCTTTCCCTCACGTCAATTTCTCCTGTTTTCGCTACACCTCTTAGTCTGGAACCTAGTCCGTTGAAGCAATCCCCTAAGTCAAATAAGTCAAATAAGCCAAAACTCAATGTTGTAAAGCCAAAACCCAAGCCTCCTAAGCCAAAACCTGTGAAACCAGGTGAGCTTCAACCCTTTTTTGATTCTGTGGAGACTGGGGAATTATTGTCGTTTCCCCGTGGAATTGAAGTGGATGCGATGCCCAAGCCACCTACAGTCACGGCGTTTGATCAACAGGTGCTGAATACTTGTGGGGCGTTTGGCAGTGGGGTTTCGGTGGACCAAGTGCGATCGTTGTTTGAGAAGAGTCCTGACATTGTGGCCCAAATTAAGAAAGCGGTCGAAGAAAGTGTGGTTCCGCCGCCTGGAATGCCGATTCGTCGTCAGTTGAAGGAAGTATTTTTTGAAGATTTGGTGTCGATGTGGACGGGGCAGCGGGGATTTGAGCATATTTTTTGTGGGCAGGTGAGGGGCAATGAGATTAAGGGCTTGCATTTTGCGGCGCGGTATTATGAGCTTCAACGAAAAGGAATTGCGGGTCGTTTACCGTTTAATCAACGACAAGAAGAGGTGATCACTGGATTGGTCTATACGGTGGGGATTCAGGCGAGGGTGAATGGTCGAGTGTTGAACGATCGTAAGGGGGGCTATTCCTATGTGAGTTCGGCGCTGGAGATTTTGATTGATGGGACACGGGCTTATAATCAGTTCAAAATCAATAGCGGACAGAACAATTCGGTATGTTTATACAATGCTGAAGATATTGAGACTTTACAGACGTTTAAGGCGGTGTTTGTGAAGAACGATCGGGGCATTGTGACGATGTATCCGAATGCGACACCAAATGCTGGCGATCGTCCTTGCGATCAGAGTCCTGAGTAGAAGGTGTTAAATATGATCTAGCAGCTTTTTGGTGGCTTTTCGATTCTTGTTTCGAGAGGCTCCGCCAACAGGGTTGATATCGAGAAACGATCGCGATCGCAATTCCAGATGCACCAGCAACGCATTCACATCGGCTGGGTTTACGCCGCCAATTCGGGTGGCTTGACCGATGTAAACGATCGCCAAAATACCCATACTATGCAGAATTCAACAGTGGGACGGATTAACTTCTATCATTCTAGCCTTACTCGTTTAGAACTACCGAAGTTATTTACAGCATGTGATTGAGAATACTATTTTTTAAGGAATATACATATACACTTTATACAGTTCTAGGTTCGCTCGTTTGCCCTTGTCACGGTTTACGGATAATGCATCCTAGTTAGTCATCTAGTCAATAGACCTCCTGCGAAAGTATCACGAAATCGTCTGTTCTAAAGATAAACTAAGCTCATAATTGTAAATCCCTGCAATTAAATTTAACATTAATCCAAATCTCCTTCTCCTGCTTCGATACCTAGAAGAGAGTATTCTGAATATTTTCAATTTCCGGTTAACATGTTCAACAATAATTCTTTCTTTTGCTAGCTGCTGATTAAACTTCTTCTC
>JAYUEW010000067.1:0-5430 GCA_043739045.1 Synechococcales cyanobacterium | reverse complement strand
GCTTTTCGCCTGTCCATCCATCCAAAGACGAATCGACTTGTTGCGAATAAACTGAACCGTGCGGATACCTTCATTAATTGCATTGAATTGATCAGGCTTACCATAGGTTTTGAACTCAAGAACTAGCATGGGTGTTTCCTCCTGTTCTTGGGATAGCAGGTTCATCACAAGATGGCAATAAATCAAGCGAAAGATGTACAGTAGATTTTGAAAGTCCCCCTAGAAGGGGGAGGCTTTAGACCCATTTTTTCGGTAAATTGATAGCAAGGAAGTCGAAGAACTTTAGGTAATATATCTTCCATCAGATTTTTGCCATCTTCAATTCAAAACCTAGTAATACTATCTCACAGTTGAACACTTCAGGATTTTCAACAGTTCAAATACAAAATAGGGACGATAAACATATACATTGTAATTTTTTTGACATATCAATAGTCTTAACTGTACGCCCTGTTCAATGTATTCCTACATTCTCTCTTGTAGGCTGTTCAATATATTATGGAATCAAACCCTCTTCCCGCACCATCAATCTGTTACCAATGCAAAGACTTAATCTGAAATTTTGACATTACGATTTCCAGTATCTGAAAAAGTAGGCGACATAACTAAGCGACATAACAATGATTTCTCCGATCGAATTCCACTCAATTCTCAATCGGACTAAAAATAATCCTATTTAGAGATAAAGCCCAAATAGGATAAATAAAATTTGATTGAACTTAGATTACTCGACTGGAGCGATCGGTAATACGCTAAATCCTTCTATGTTGCGCCGAAACCCTTCGACTGCTTCATTATATTGAATACTCATCACCGCCTCGACATTCTCATGGGGACGGGGAATGACAACCCAAGTAACTAAATGCCCACCTGGTGTCTTTTGAGCGGCTTCAACCCCGGCTTGCATGGCCGTATTTACATCTGAAACATCGCCACGAATATTGATGGTATAGCGCGCACTTCCTGCTCGTACATAGCTGACAAGGGTCACCCGTGCCGCTTTGACCATGGCATCTGATGCTGCCAATACGGGCGGAAATCCAATAGTCTCCAGTGATCCAACTGCCTTTGTCATTCCGCCACTCCTAAGATATAGCTCTACAACACCTATCTAAAACCTATCTAGAGACGCTGACTATTAATCATGCTGTAGCCATTCACGGCTGAACGGAAAACTTCTACCGACTCCGTGTACTCAATGTCCATTACGGCTTCTACGTTCTCATGGGGACGCGCAATGATGACCCAAGTCTCTACCACGCCGCCAGCAGTATTTTCGGCTGCTTCAATGCCCGCTTCCATGGCCCGCTTCACTTCGGACACGTCGCCGCGAATGTTGATAGTAAAGCGCGCACTTCCCGCCTTCACATAACTCACAAGCGTCACCCGTGCCGCCTTGACCATGGCATCTGCCGCCGCGAGTACGGGGGGAAAGCCTTTTGTTTCGAGTGATCCAACTGCTTGTGGCATGTGCATTCCTAAAAAATGGTTTCGTTCAATTTACCTCAATCTGCGATCGTTAGATCCGAAAGGGTTCGGCGGTTGCGGCATAGCAAATAGGCAACACAGCTTCTAGGTTGTCCGGTGGATTGGGAATAATTACATGGCTCACGACTTCCGCGTCGCCGGGGAGTTTGGCAACCATTTCGATGCCTGCTTCCATTGCCGATCGGACTTCTGCGACTGGCCCACGAATGGAGACCATGTATCGACCACTGGCACAACTTTCGTAATTTACGAGAGCGACGTTTCCGGCTTTTAACATGGCATCGGCGGCGGCTAAGACGGCGGGATAGCCAACAGTTTCAATCATTCCAACGGCCATGGCCATGGTGCGAGTACTCCAACGCTAAATCTAATGTAGAGATGCAAGCGCAGTGTTTGGCTTACGGTTAGAAAGTATACCCTGAATTGGTGATGATATAAGGCTTTATCCTTATGACTAGCGATGGGAGATAGTGCTTGGGTTTCAGGCTATTTAGGGTCTCAGCGGGGGATAGTCCGATCGCCTACATAGTATCGAAAATAGGTATCGAAAATAGGTATCGAAATTGCGATCGGCCCACTGTTATTTGCCCGTAACCCGTTTTAACTCAGTCGTGATTCGCCCATAGCCTCAAATGCGATCGCAAAATCATTCTGCTGAATCCGAATTGAACTCGGATCTTCGACCCCACTCGATCGGTGACGACGAATCGCTTGAAGCGCGGCTTGATTACTTAATAAGGCCAAATCTGCACCATTCCAGCCATCCGAACATTCAGCGAACTCTGACAAATCGACACCCTCCAAAGGCCGATCGGCATTGTGAACCTGCAAAATTGACAGCCGACTCGCCGCATCGGGTAAATCCACCTTGAGCTGAATATCTAATCGGCCCGATCGCAATAACGCTGGATCTAAGGCTTCAGGTCTATTCGTTGCACCAATCAGCAACACCGTACCGCACTCCTGAAGGCCATCGAGTTCCGTCAACAGTTGCCCCACCACCCGATCGCTAATGCCCGAATCACCCGTGAACTTACCGCGCACCGGAGCTAATGTATCAATTTCATCAATAAACACCACACAGGGCGACGCTTGACGGGCTTTAGCAAACAATTCACGAACTTCCTGCTCCGCCGCCCCAACCCACCGACTCATTAACTCTGGGCCTTTCACAGAGATAAAGTTAGCCCGTGCTTGGGAGGCAACGGCTTTAGCAAGTAATGTTTTACCTGTTCCGGGTGGTCCCCAAAGTAAAACACCTCGGGGCGCTTTGGCTCCTGTGCGCGCATACAAATCTGGATAGAGCAATGCGCCTTCGACAGACTCTTGCAATATTCGCTTGATCTCCACCAATCCGCCAATCTGCGACCAGCTCACGTCCGGGGATTCAACTTCCACGGAACGTAATACCGACGGTTTGATCTCTTTCATCGCTGCTAGAAAATCAGATTGAGTAATGCTTAAATTGTCAGGAATTTGGTCAGAAAGAGTAGGAACTTGGCGACGCAGGGCAATATAGGCAGCTTTTTGGGCGATCGCCTTCAAATCTGCACCTACCATTCCTACACTCAGATCCGCGATCGGCTCCAAATCCACGTCTACTAAGGGCATCGCTTGGGTCAGAATGGTCAAAATTTCCAACCGCCCCGACCGATCGGGCACACGATATTGAACTTCCCGATCGAATCGACCAGGACGACGCAAGGCAGGATCTATATGATCAGGGCGATTAGTAGCCGCCAAGACCAGAACGCCTTTGGCTTGGGAAAACCCATCCATTAAGGTTAATAACTGAGCCACAACCCGCTTTTCGACCTCACCTTCAACCTTCGATCGATCGGGCGCAAGGGCATCGATTTCATCAATAAAAAGAATGCAGGGCGCGGATTTAGCTGCTTTTTCAAACACCGATCGTAATCTCTCTTCAGCCTCTCCGTAGTGTTTACCCATCACTTCTGGACCCGCGATCGCAATATAATTTATCCCCAGTTCAGCGGCGATCGATCGAGCAGTCAGGGTCTTGCCTGTACCGGGAGGGCCAACGAGCAAAATTCCACGGGGCGGTTCTAGACCGAGTTTTGCTAGTAGATCTGGACGCTTTAATGGCAATTCAATCAACTCGCGTAATTCTTGAAGCGTTGTACCGAGACCGCCGATGGTGTTGGTGCCTAAATTAGAATTCGCGGCAGTGTTGGCGGGGGGCGGCGTAACAACAACAGAATCGGAGCCTGATGCGCCTTGGGATGCAGTTGGAGATGAGCCTTGCGGTGAATTTAAATTGCTTACTCCCATTCCCGTAGAAGAACCAGAGGGGGCGGTGCGGCGGGGGATGGTGCTGAGGCGACGACCATTGACTTGGACATCAGTTTGAAGGTTGGTTTTGAGTTCTCCACTGGCGACCTTCTCTTCAAGGGTTTTTGCCAGTTCTAATAGTTGCTCAAATCCTTTAAACAAATCGCTCATGTCCAGCCTCTTAGGTAGTGGTGCTTAGAGTGCCCCAATAGTTGTTATGTCTCACCATGCCAATGTCTCACTATGCCAATGCGGAATCAAATCAAGGACAACAGGACTTCTACAAACATAATATGAATGGCTCTAGCTTTTAGGATGGATAGGTTTAGCATGGCGTACTTAACCGAATTTCGTCCACCTATTGCGGTTACGAATTATGGATAGAAGTGGGAATTGAGGGTGAACTGGATTCGACCCCGTGAGACAATAGGAGCGATAAAAGTGGATTTGTCTGGATTGCCACTTATGAAACGCCGATCGATTTCAACTGTTCTACTCGCTGCAATTGTTCTTCCTCTCATTCTGTTAATCGCAGGCGTGACATGGAGTAAAAGCTATGACCCGTTTAAATCGCTGAGTACATCACTGAGCGGCAGTGCCAATCCGACGACTAGTCTTTTTGTTGCGCAGGATGCTCCCATCAGTTTGTCCTTAACCGTTAATCCCGATCGGCTGCTGTCGGTTTCGCCCGCGCCCTTGAATTTTCGCAAATCTAAAACTCAAGACGAATTAGAAAATTTACGCGATAGTCTACTGGGGCTTGGGGAGTTGGATTACAAGACTAACATTTTGCCATGGTTAGGCGATGAATTAACCTTAGCGGTTACGTCCCGTGATGTCGATCGGACATTGGCGGATGGTCGTCAGCCCGGTTACTTGTTGGCGCTAAAAACTAATGATGCGATCGCGTCCCGTGCTTTTTTACATGAGTTTTGGCGAGTTCGATCCGCCGTTACACAACAAACTGAAACCTATCAAGGCAGCGAGATTACTTATGGCCAAGTCAAGAATGGCCAAGTCAAGAATGCTCAAGTCAAGAAGGGCCAGATCAAGAATAGTCAGGTCAAAAAATCGGTAGTGCAATTGTCTGATGTGCCCTTTACATTGGCGAGTGCAATAGTGGGAAATCAGTATGTTTTGTTTGCCAATAGTCCTAAAGTGCTAAAGAATGCGATTAACAATGTTCAAGTCCCCAGCTTGAATTTACAGGGCAATGACCAATATCAACGAGCATTAGAGGCGATCGATTCTAAGCATTTAGGCATTTTATATATAAATCTTCCCGAATTCACAGCTTTAACGGGGGATGATTCTATTGTTCGATCGCTGGTCCAATTGCCCACGGTGTCGCCGATTACCTACAGTACGATGGCCATGGGATTGCGCGGCAGCCGATCGGGTTTAATTTTAGATACGGTACTAGTCCCGGATGACGAATTGAGTTCAGAGTCCGATCGTCAGACGGTTCAAACTAAAGCTGAAACTAAAGCCATTCAAACTAAAAGCAGAATATTAGATCTTTTAGAAGTATTACCCGATCGGAGTATGGCGGTGGCCGTGGGGAATGATCTGGCTGAGCTTTGGCCGACCCTCTCCAATACAGTAAGAGGCTATCCTGCATTAGAAACATTACAAACCCAAGCGCTGCAA
>JAYUEW010000066.1:0-2864 GCA_043739045.1 Synechococcales cyanobacterium | reverse complement strand
GCTTTTCGCCTGTCCATCCATCCAAAGACGAATCGACTTGTTGCGAATAAACTGAACCGTGCGGATACCTTCATTAATTGCATTGAATTGATCAGGCTTGCCATAGGTTTTGAACTCAAGAACTAGCATGGGTGTTTGCTCCTGTTCTTGTGATAGCAGGTTCATCACAAGATGGCAATAAATCAAGCGAAAGATGTACGGTAGATTTTGAAAGTCCCCCTAGAAGGGGGAGGCTTTAGACCCATTTTTTCGGTAACATCACCAAAGCGAAGGCGATGATGCCTAGAAAACAGCACTATTGTCAAATACTCAACAATGACAATTAGTGTCACCCAAAAACCTTAAAGTGAGGAAAATTCTCTCAAATCTCCTGCTTCCGCTATATTAAACGTGGTGTCTTGAATATCTTAGACTTTACCTGGATGTTTGCATGAGCGCCCATAATTGACAATGTTGTCCTACTGTTTTTAAATGAATTTTTTAGATGAATTTTTTTAAAACAACGATCGCCCTCTCTCTTAGCCTCTGTTTTATCCTAAGTCTCCCCGCCTGGTCCGCAGAACCAACAATTACCACAGCCCAAGGCACCCCATTGGATCGAACCCTTGTAATCAATGGACTCATTGACCAAAACATCATTTATCTAGGCGAAACCCACGACAGCAAAGCCGATCATCAAATCCAACTGGAAATACTACAAGAACTCCATAAGCGTCGTCCGAACTTATCGATCGCCCTTGAACAATTTCAGCGCCCCTATCAACGCGCCCTTGATGACTACCAACAAGGCAAACTCACCGAAGCCCAACTCGTCACAAAGAGCGAATACGAGACCCGCTGGGGATTTCCTTGGTCGCTGTATGAACCCCTGCTTCAATTTGCTAAGACTAAAAACCTTCCACTCATCGCGCTTAATACTCCCAGTGAAGTCACCCGCAAAGTTAGCCGTCAAGGGTTAGAGAGTTTGACGTTCGCCGATCGTCGATTTATTCCCGTGCTCTCTACGATTCAAGTCGGACCCGAATCTTATCGCGATCGGATCCAAAAGATTTACACTGAAATGCACCCAGCCAAAAGCGGCAAGCCAAGCGGAACGAGTCCAAGCAGTAAAGATCCAAGCAATAGCCAACGCTTTACCCGATTTTTTGAAGCGCAAGTACTGTGGGACGAAACCATGGCCGATCGCATTGTTCAAACCATGCAGCGAAATCCCGATCGCCTGATCGTCGTTCTCGTCGGTCAAGGCCATCTGTTTTACCACGATGGCATCCCGAACCGAGTTACACGACGGTTGAAAAACAAATCGATTAAACAAACTACAATCCTGCTTAATCCCAATCCCAGTGAACCAAAATTTGAACCAATAACCAAGCAACCGATCGGAGATATTCTCTGGAACGCCAAACCCTAACCATTAAGCCCTAAATATCAAAGCCCTAAATGTCAAAGCCCTAAATATTACGAGCCTTGGGCGGAAACAAATAAATCGCCCCGGACACCCAAGTCACTACCACCGAGACCCAAAACATCACAACCCCAAGACGAAGATCCGGCAATGGCGCAATTAAAAGAGCGATCGCCAAAATCTGTACAACCGTCTTCACCTTTCCAGCCAAATTCGCCCCCGGCACCGCACCACTCTGCATCGATGGACTCACTCGCCACCCCGCTATAGTCAACTCCCGCGCCAAAATCAAAAATACGCCCCAAGCCGGAATCTGACCCAACTCCACCAATGACATCAACGGAGCCAACACCAGCAACTTGTCCACCAGCGGATCCAAAAACTTCCCTAACTCCGTCACCTGGTTCAACCGCCGCGCCAAATAACCATCCAGCCAGTCTGTCCCCGCCACCACCAAAAACACAACCACCAAAATCCATCGGGTTTGTGCGCTCAGTGCCTCTGCGCTTGATGCCTGTAATCCATAAAGCAAAATCGGCACACCCAATAGACGAGAAATCGTAATCCACGTCGGCAGATTAATTTTAGAGAAATTCATAGCCATATGTGAGATCAGAATATTAGGGACGATCGTCTCTATCCTCTCAATAATCTGGATTAATAATCTGGATTAGTATGCAAAAAATAGTAAAGGTCTCCCGAACTTCAGGAGACCCTTTATTTTTAGCCAATCATTAAACTCAGTCTACATCCTGAAACTCAGGCACTTGCGACAGTCATGCAGCCACTGACCTAACAGGCACCTTTCTTGTCAAAGACCACCCAAACCGTCTTCAAAATGAGCTGCAAATCATAAAAAACGGACCATTTTTCTTGGTAATCTAAGTCCATCTTCACGATGTCTTCAAAATCAGTTACCGAAGAACGGCCATTGGCTTGCCATTCACCCGTGATTCCAGGCTTAACGGTCAAACGTTGCCAATGGTTACGATTGTACTTTGCAACTTCATCTAAGCTTGGCGGACGCGTGCCTACTAAACTCATATCCCCCATCAGCACATTCCAGAACTGAGGAAACTCATCTAGGCTGGTCTTACGAAGGAACTTGCCGACGCGGGTAATACGAGGATCATCCTTAATTTTGAAGATATGACCAGATGCTTGGTTTTGATCTTGTAAAGACTTTTTAAGAACATCAGCATTTTGAACCATGGACCGGAATTTCCAAATCCGGAAGGTCCGACCACCCACCCCGCACCGAATCTGGCTGTAGAGAACAGGGCCAGGATTGTCAAGCTGAACCGCGATCGCCAATGGGATAAATAAAACCGATGTGATTGTCAATCCGACCAATGCCCCCACGACATCAACGGCCCGCTTGAGCTTGCTGCTCACTGATATGTGACGGGAATGGGCTTGAGCGTCGGCGATATTTGGGATGGTATTCGGAGTTAGCTGG
>JAYUEW010000065.1:0-14974 GCA_043739045.1 Synechococcales cyanobacterium | reverse complement strand
CTCTACAGGCTCTAAATTCTTAGCTTGTTCATAACTCACTTTCAATTAGCTGAATTTATATCTATTGTACAACTTTATTCGACTTTCGCAGGAGGTCTAGTGATGTGGACACCTTTGGTCCGACCTTCCGAGCCGAGAATTCAAACACATCTCGACATCTTGCTGGTTCTAGATACTGCCAACAATATTATCAATAGTGAATTTGCTCGTGTGACCTATACGGAAGCGATCGGCCTTCTAGAGAAATCTAATAAATCTTTTGAATATCCAGTGGCGTGGGGAATTGATATGCAATCTGAGCATGAGCGCTGGCTGGCTGAGGAGTATTTTAGAAAGCCTGTAATTGTGACGAACTACCCGACGGGCATCAAAGCATTTTATATGCGTTTAGGTGATGGGGGTGAGACGGTTTCGGCGATGGATATTTTAGCTCCGAAGATTTGGGAAATCATTGGTGGATCGCAGCGTGAGGAGCGTTTAGATGTTTTGGAATCACGGATTCGTGCCCAGGGACTTGATCCGGAGATTTACTGGTGGTACTTAGACTTACAATGTCGAGTTTTAAAACAATCCGTTGCGCATAATGTCTCTCAATCTCGCGCACAATGTTGACACAGTTCTAAATCTTCTAAAAATTAAGCAGAATTTACTCTCGCAAAAGTGCATCCGTATTTTTACGAGAGTTTTTTTAATCTGTCTTTAAGTTATTTAAATGACTGTAAAAACACGTATTTTTAAGCAAAAAAGCATTTCATGAAAAGCGCTAAAAGTTCACTTTTACTAATTTAAAAATCATAAATTTGACACATTTTACTATTTAAATAATAAATATATATGGTCTGTTGTGTTTTGGTGATTTTATGGGTAATCTAGATTCATCAGAGTGGTGCATCGCAATAAGACTGAATGTTGTTTTCTAAGTAAATTTACGGAATTTGTTTGTTGTAAACTTCAATTCTCTTCTGGCCAGAATATGCTAATGACAATAGATTAGATGCTGGTTCTTGAGAGAATTTACTGAACTTCTACATAGTGAGTTTCGATCGTTTCTCGCCTTCTTTGGCACGTCCTAATCCATTCCTTAATACTGACTATTTGAACTTATGAATGGCAAGACTTCTTCAGTTTTCCAGCGCCTACTAGCAGCAACATTATTAGTGAGTGGATTGGGTGCGCTCGCCGCTCCAGCATTCGCTGACGGAACCGCTGCCGGGACTTCGATCGAGAACACCGCAACCGCAACCTATGACAATCCCGACAATGCCAGCACACCCCTTAAATCCACTTCAAATACAGTGAAAGTCACCGTCGCTGAAGTCGCCGGGATTACCGTAACGCCACTTTCCACGATCGATGTCAACGGTGGGAAAGTCTCATCGGGTGACGTGGTGAACTATGAATTCAAAGTCACCAACGTGGGGAATGACACGACTGGATTTTATATTCCTGGAATACCAGTCGTAACAGGTCCGGGGACTGCAACGACAGTTCAGATTGTTGCTTACATTGCGCCAGACGGTACACGTACACCTATTACACCTACTACACCCATTACGATCGTAGCGTCGGGTCAAAACACCACGGCTTTGTCGGGTCTACCCTCGATCTTAGGTGCTCCAGCCGGGGTGATCCCACCAGGTTACTCCTTGGTGCTTAATATTCCGACGACAATTACTGCCACAGCGTCTTCCGGTTCTGATGTGGTAGTACGGATTGGTGATACGGGTTCCAACGATAACGGTGTGACGACCCAGAACGTGGATTTGAAGACAGGGGATAAGACCTATCGAATCTACACCGTAGATTACACAGGATCTTATAGCGGTGAAGCTCTCGGAAGTCCGGCTGTAGAAAAAGAAGGTTCTGCGACTCAGACCGTGAAAGTCGATTCAACCTCTCAAGCATTGGCCACCATTCTAAAAACGCGCACCAGCTACGATCCTAAGGATGTGACGACGCTGACTGATGATGTAATTGGTTATGGTTTGGAACTGAAGGTAGAATCCGCAGCACCCGACGGCAGCGGGGAAATCACTCTCGGTAAGCTAGTCGGTACTAACATTAAGGTTGATGGTCCCACGGTGAATCGTGTCCTCATATCTGATGCTGTTCCAGTCTTGACGAAGCTGACCAACGTCGGCGATGTAATTACCCCAAAAAATTGGATACCTGTTTATACGGCTGATCCATTGACAACCTCCTCCGCCATTGGAGCCACTTGGTCTACAACCTTCAATGCCAATGCAACCCGGATTGGGTTCATCTACGACGCGACCACAACACCTCTTTCACAAGGCTCTAACATCACTGGATTTGGCTTTAAAGTCGTTACTAGCGGTGTTACTGGAACAGCTCCCGTTAATATCTTGAACATTGCCCAGGTCTTCGGACAAACTCAGGGTAATGTCGGACCTAAAGCTCCCTTGGTCTATGATGAATCAGGAGACAAGAATCCTAGTAACTTCAACGACGACGGCAATCCGGGTAGTACCGCGACCTTGACCCCAAGTTCATCCACGATTCCATCCGGTAGTCCAAACGAGATCAATGATGGGATTGATAAAAATAACAACAACACAGGGAGCGGACCGGGCGGGGAAGATAACGTCACCACGATCGCCCTAGCAGGGCCAATCTTGAACGGTCCTAATGGCTTACCCGGTGCCATTGGTCCAAACAATAATAACGACGACTTCACCAATCGCAGCGCCCCAATTCCGATCGGTACGGCACCGGGGGCAACGATCGATCCAAATCCTGTCACCTTCACCAACACCATAAGCAACCCAGGCACTGCCTCTCTAACCAATGTACTAGTAGTTCCAGACGCGGTGACATTCGTCGCAACAGCAGGTGATCAACTGCCTCCAACGGGGACAACTGTGACCCTGACCTACGGCAACCTTGCTCCTGCCGTATACACATTCAATGGAACAAACTTCATCTTGATCTCTGCCAATCCCATCATCATCCCAAGTCTAGACCCGAGTCAACCCGTCAGCTACAGCGTAACGGTTGACTTACCCGCAAATACTCAGCTTTCGACCGATACCGGAAAGGGATTCTCCGTTCCCATTTACGCTTTCGTCGATAAAAATGGTGATTCTCGTCCTAATACCGATGGTACAGAACCGACTCAAAACCGGACGATCGATCGGGTTTACACCGGATTCTTGCAGATGGTCAAAGAAGCACGAATCTTGGATAAAGATGGCGCTCCCTTGACGAGTTGGACGAAAGTCAGCTCTGACCTTACGGGTAAAGCAGCAAAGGGGCGATTCATTGAATATCGCATTACCTATAAAAACATTTCCATTGCACCGACTGGGGCGGGCAAGGACAATCTCACCTTGGATGCTAATAAAATCATCATCACTGAGGATGGGGCGAACGGTGGTAATAGCTGGGCGAAAGATACTGACAATAACGGTGTGATTGATACAAGCCACTCCATCGGTTCTGTGTCCGTTACCTACGGCGGTCCTAGCAGTGTAATTTACTCCCCAAGCGGTGAACAGACTGGAACTACGGCAGCAACCGACGTGACGAAGTATGTCCACCAACCGGGCGTGATCATTCGACCGCAAACCAGCGGGACATTCATTTTCCGACGCAAGATTAACTAAATTTAGCTCGGTCTGAATTTTTCAATCTCAACCTATTCAAATCTCAAAGGAATTGTGGGAAGTCTGTTTAGTATTTCCTAGATTGATTTCCAACATGTCCCCCTAAATCATTCACTTTTTGAGGATAAGCCTGTGTCTAGATTCTCCGTAACTCCACGTTTTGCCCTGACCGCTGTTGTAACCACTGCGATCGCCGTCTCTGGCCCGTTGAATCAAATGCCCGTAATTGGCTCTTTGTTTAATGATGCAGTTGCGATCGCTCAAAACGCCCAGCGCCCTGATGTAAAACTTTCATTAATTGCAGAACGTCGCAGTGGTGAAGAGTGGCAAGCTGGCAATGCTCAAGCCGCTAATCCTGGTGAAGTGTTGCGCTATCGCCTCAAGGGCAAAAACCAAGGTAAAGCTGCTGCAAAGAACTTCACCTTGACCCAAAAGATTCCGGCTAGAACTGTCTATGTTGCCAATTCAGCCGTGGGGAATGCCGAAATTACCTACAGCATCGATCAGGGCAAAAGCTTCACCCCTCAGCCCATGATTCCGGTCAAAACAGCAGAGGGCAAAACAGAAATGCGTCCGGCACCCGCTGAAGCGTACACTAATGTGCGTTGGCGCTGGAATAACTCTATTGCACCGGGTTCTGAGGTCTCGGCATCCTATCAAGTTCGGATTCGTTAGACGTTCAGACATACCTAGGGAATTTAGATCAATCTAAGCAGATCGATTTTAGTTTTAGTTTTAGATTTTGGTTTAAATTCCCATTCTAATTTTCAAAAATATCCTCTGGGTTCTATTCAATTCGATGTCTTCTAGTGCTTCTCTTCAGAAAGGCTCCTGTAAATCATGTTTCCCCATTTATTCAAAATCAATAGATTGCAAGTAAAACCCATTCCATCATCGGTAATGGTTTTCTCCTTGCGATGTTTGCTTTTTTCAGCGGTTGGCTGGATGTTGAGTACGATGCCTACGATCGCCCAAAGCACACCCAATACAGCAAGTCGCGTCGATCTTTCAAACCAAGCTGAATTCAGCTATGAAGATGTCCCGCAAGTCGGTAAGCAGCCCTTAAAATTTCAAGGAAAAACAGGTCAAATTAAAGGATCCTTCGATCGGTTAGTTGATCCGTTGGGTCGGGTGGTGGGATGCAATGGCGAACTACTGACGGACTACAGTGGATTTAGTGTAGCGTTCTATGAATCAGATTCCACAGATCCAACGGGTGCGAGCTTAGGTCGTTTAGTTCAAATGACCCGCACAGAACTACCTGATTTACCCAACAATATTCCCGCAGGACTAGCACCAAATATTGAAAATGCTAATCCTTATTTCATTACCAATGGAACCCAAGGAACGTATAACTTTCTTCTAGATCCCAGCAAAGGGCAGTTAGACTCAGGCCGATCGTATATTTTGGTCGTCAATCCGCCAGCCAATTCAATTTATTCCCAGCGTCGTCTCCGTATTGTTATCGGAACTCGAACAGGCAATACCGTTAGTTATACCGCCACTGCTTTAGATGGTAAGGCGGTCTCCATTGTAGACGGGAAATCCACCGTGAACGGGACTTTGACGATCTCCGATAGTGCAACTACGGCATTGACGTTAGCAGTATTTGACCTTTCGACTAATATTTGTCAGGCCCAAGAAATTCAAATCACAAAAACAGGCGATCGGGCTACGGCTTCACCGGGTGATACGGTCATTTACCGTCTTGCAATACGAAATTTGGCTAGTGCTCCAGTGAATAATCTGGAAGTGATTGATAATTTTCCCGTGGGCTTTAAGTTTGTTAGCGGTTCTGAAAGAGCAGAGTTTAAAGGGACTCCCGTAGCTGTTACGGCAACACCGATCGCTAATAACAGTTTGAAATTCACCCTATCGACTTTGAATCTGCCCGCAGGCACCACAAATCGCCAAGAAACGCAAATTTTAAACATTGCCTATGCCGCAACCTTGACTCCCGATGCTATCCGTGGAACGGGTCGAAACCTGGCTTCAGTTCAAGGAATTCGGACGGACAATGGACAAATTGTAAAAGATGGCCCATCCAGTCATCTCCTGCGCCTGACACCGGGTCTTTTGTCGGATTGCGGCACGATCATTGGTCGAGTCTTTGAAGATAAAAATTTTGACGGAGAACAACAGAACAATGAACCTGGCATTCCTAATGCGGTCGTGATCTTAGATGATGGCAATCGAATTACCACGGATGCCAATGGATTGTTCTCCGTAGCTAATGTACTACCGGGTTATCGCAGCGGAGTGTTGGACCTGAGCAGTCTACCGGGCTATACGATCGCCCCTAATCGAAAATTCAAAGAACGTAATAGTCAATCACGACTAGTAAATCTCGCCCCCAGCGGAATGGTGCGGATGAATTTTGGAGTCACCCCCGCATTCCAGGAAGTAAGCAAATGAAACGCTTTTTAGTTTTACTCAATCTATTCTCTATTTCACAAATTTTAGGGACGATCGCTCTAGTTCGTGCCGAAGTTAAAAATATTCCAAATCCTGTTGCAAATCCAGTTGCAAATCCAGCTATCAATCCATCTGAAAATCATCCCGTTAAAACTGCTATAAAGCCTGTTGCGTCGGTGATGAGTAATGACATCAAGATTTTATCTCCGACTAGTCAAGCGGTGTTAGATACCCGATCGGTCACTGTTGTTTTGCAATACAGCAGCGACAGAACGATCGAACTCTATGCCAATGGAATTAAGGTTGATGCCAAACAAATTGGGCGGACTGAGACGGATTCTAAAACTAATCTAATCACCCAAACCTGGTATGGGGTCGTACTTCAAGAAGGGGGTAATACGATTACAGCCAAACTCTTTGATAAAGACCAACTCACTAGCTCCAGCAATGTGACATTCCAGGTACGGGGTTCGGCGAGTAGCTTGAAGGTCTCGACTGTTGAAACGCGCATTCCAGCAGATGGTCGATCGCTGGCCACAATTCAAGGTCAATTGCTTGATGCTCAGGGCAATCGATCGAACCGCGATGGCATTGTTACCCTAAGCAGCAATGGTGGAGAATTCGTTGGTGTCGATGAAAATCCAGACCAACCCGGTTTCCAAGTCAAAGCTGAAAATGGTCAATTTACCGCCCGACTCAAATCTGGGTTGGATGCGAAGACGGTCAATATTTTAGCCAAAATGGGCGAACTGGAAGCCTATACTAATCTCACCTTTGAGACCAATTTACGATCGTCCATTGCAACGGGCGTGATTGATATTCGGTTAGGCAATCGAGGAACTGATTTCCATCGTAGTTTCCGGGACTTTTTGCCCATTGATCGAAATAATGGGACACAACTTGATGTGCGCGGTGCCGTATTTGCTAGTGGAAAGATTGGTAATTGGCTAGTCACGGGTGCCTACAACAGCGATCGGGCTTTGAATCAAACCTGTGACAATACGGTTCGATTGTTCCGTCAAGATCAAGCCTGCGAGAATCAATATCCAGTGTATGGTGATAGTTCCCGATCGGACATTCTCACACCCTCAATAGATAGTCTCTACCTTCGTCTAGAGAAGACTTCCCGCATTTCTGGTGCAGGCATCGACTATGCGATGTGGGGGGATTACAACACTGAAGAATTTGCGAATATATCGCAGGAATTCACCAGCCTTTCGCGTCAATTGCATGGGTTGAAAGCAAACTATAATATCGGCAATTTACAAATTTCTGGTTTGTATGCGAACAATGTCCAAGGTTATCAGCGGGATGCGATCGCACCGGATGGCACTAGCGGCTACTACTTTGTCTCTCGCCGATTGATGACGGAAGGCAGTGAAGAAATTTATATCGAAACCGAAGAACTCAATCGTCCCGGCACGGTCATCGAACGCCAACGGTTAAATCGCGGTCCCGATTACGAAATTGACTATAGCCGAGGGACATTACTGTTTCGTAAGCCCGTTTTGCGTACGGATATTAGCCGAGATGGTACACCTCTTGTCCGTCGGATTATTGCGACCTATCAATACGATGAACCGGGCGCAGATAACAAAATCTATGCAGGCCGTGCGCGCTACCATCTCTCCCGTGAACAAGGCAAAGAAAGCTGGATTGGGGCGACCTACTGGAAAGAAGATCGGGGGGTTCGGAACTTTGAACTTTACGGTGCAGATGCATTCTTTTCATTGGGTTCCAAGGGTTCGCTCATTACTGAATATGCTCGATCGAATCAATTTGCTGATATCTTAGGCCAAACTAGCGGCAGTGCTTATCGCATTGAAGCTCAGGGTGAATTGTCGCCCGGAATTGATGCGAGAGCTTACTACCGATCGACTGATACTGGATTTGCCAATAATGCCACGGTGAGTTTTGTTCCTGGGCAAACCCGTTACGGCGCACAGGTTACAACCAAGGTCGGACCGCAAACTGATGTAAGAGTTCAGGTCGATCGTGAAACAAATCGCGGCATCGCACCCCAAGTTTTAATCAGCACCTTTGATTTACTCACCCCTCGCGAGAATGCAATTCCAGGAACTCCCCTCGACAATGATTTAACGACTATTAGCGCAGGGATTCAGCAAAAAATTGGTGCGGCCAATCTCAATGTAGATTTAGTTCATCGCGATCGGACCGATCGAATCACGCCCTCTAATTCCACAACCTCAGACCAGCTTAAAACTCGATTCACGTTACCGATCGCCAGTAATCTCACCTTCATTGCTCAAAATGAAATGAGTTTTTCCAGCCAAAGAGATGTCTACTATCCCGATCGCACCCTAGTTGGTTTAGATTGGCAAATCATGCCGGGAATTAGCGCTCAATTGTCGCAGCAATTCTTTACGAGTGGTCAATTTGCGGGACAATCAATTACAAGTTTGGGCCTGGCTGGTGATTATAAACTCTTCCCCGACACTACTCTCAGCGCTCGCTATGGCATTATAGGCGGCGCAAATGGAGGTATTAGTACTCAAGGGGCGATCGGTATTAAGCAAGGCATTAAGCTTTCTCCGGGATTGCAGGTAGACCTAGCCTATGAACATGTCATGGGAGGCTTTAATGGTCAAACGGCGACAGGGGTTCAATATACTCAATCCTTTGCGGCAGGGCAGAGTGCTTCATCCTTAGGATTGCAAGGTGGCGATAACTATAGCGTGGGTATTAATTACAATGACAGTGCCAGATTCCAAGCTAATGCACGCCTTGAACGTCGCAGTTCTTCCGCTGGTAGCAACACGGTTATCTCCGCCGGGGCCACAGGCAAACTTTCGCCTTCGCTGACCGCCTTAGTTCGTTATCAACAAGCAAATGCTGCAAATGCTGGAATTGTAGGGTTAGGAGATACTACAAATCTTAAATTGGGTCTTGCTTACCGCGATCCAAACAATGACACGCTCAATTTACTATTCCGTTATGAATACCGTCAAAATCCATCTACATTACCCAGTAGCATTTTATTTGGTTCTGGAACAGGTTCGACGGACCATGTTTTAGCTCTTGAAGCAATTTATGCTCCGAATTGGCAATGGGAACTGTATGGTAAAGTCGCCTTCCGTAATAGCAGCACGTATTTATCCAATGATTTTTCGGCTAATAGTTCGACGATGTTGAGTCAGATTCGGGCGACTTATCGTTTAAATTACAGTTGGGATTTATCCACAGAGGCTAGGTGGATTGGTCAATCTAGTACAGGTTTTAGCGAAACGGGCTATTCCCTAGAGGCGGGATACTATATGACCCCAAATCTTCGATTATCGGCAGGCTATGCGTTTGGAAGTGCTAACGATCGTGACGTTGGTTCCCGATCGGCGAGTGGCCCTTATGTCGGATTGACGATCAAAATCAATGAGTTATTTAGTGGTTTTGGACTCCAAAAAGTTGCACCCCCGCAACAAAAAGAATCTGAAAAAGTAGCAGATAGTCAGCCACTTGTAAATCAGTCCGCTACTGCTCAGCCTACTATTGCTCAGCCCACAGCATTACGATCCCCTAATGAAATGCCCGCAGGAGGTCAAAAATAATGAATAGGAAATATCATTCAATTCAATCAGCACTTTCTCTATCTCTACTTCTATCGGGTTCATACTCAGCTCTTCCCGCTAGGGCAAATGCTGTGGAACCTATGCGAGTGGTGGTGAATAGCAATCAAGATACGACGGCTAGAGATAATGTGATTACATTGCGAGAAGCGATCGACCTAATCAATGGCAATCTCAAACTCACAGATCTTACGGAAACCGAGCGCCGTCAAGTTTCTCGTCCGGTTATGAGCAATGAACAATATCAAAATCTTCCAGTTTCTCGTATTGAATTTCAATTACCTACTGATCAAACAACAATTCGGTTGCAACAGCTCTTACCTGCAATCGTTAAATCTGGTGTAGTAATTAATGGACGCAATAGTAGTAATGTCGCGAATTCAATTCCTGGATTCAATGTTGTGGCTACTACGGATGAATCAGAAACAGCAATGGAAAAGCCAACGATCGCCCTCACGACCGAGAAGGGTAAAGAAGTCGCACGAGGTCTTACAATTTCGGCCAATGGGGTAACGGTTAAAAACCTGGCGATCGCTGGCTTCACAACCCAGCACCTCAGCACCGCCACCGAACCACCCGCCGATATTTTTATCACCGCTGTCCCAAATCAAGATGTACGTCAGGAAACGTTAGAAACTGAACTAGCTCCGAAAGATATTACGATCGTCAACAATTGGCTTGGTCGCTTACCTCAAGGAAAACCAGAAATGCGATCGGCCTTTGGAGTTTCGATTTTTAATGGCAATGCGGTGACGGTGAAGGGAAATACGATCGCCGACCATGATGGTAGCGGTATAATTACCTCGATTCAAGCCCGTGATTTTAGAATTCAAAATAATTTGATTGAAAAGAATGGAATGGCGGGAATGCCCGATGCTTTGAGGATTGAGGGTGATATTGCAGGAGGAGAAATCTTCCAAAATCTCATTCAAGAGAATGCGGGTAGTGGCTTATATTTATTCAATCCTAAGGGTGCGATTAAGGTTTATCAAAATCGGATTCTGAATAATAGTCAACGCTATGTTCGTGCCGCTATTTTTGTCATCGGGCAACAGCACCAAATTTTTGACAATCAAATTTCCCAGCAATCTGGTGCAGGTGTTGTGGTTGCGGCTTATCCAGCGAGTTATGGCAATAAAATCCTCAATAATCAATTTACTAATATCAAAGGATTGCCGATCGATCTAGTCAGCCAAATTAATACAAATCCCAGCGATTACCAAAACGGTGATGGTGTCAATCGAATTACAGACAGTCGAGAACGCGGTGAAAAAACTGGAAATGCTGGAATCAATGCACCTACGTTAATTAGTAATGAATTTTTTCTGAGTCCGATCGATCGATCTGTGGAATTATCAGGAACGACATTACCCAATGCTGATGTGGAAATTTACAAAATCCCCAATAGCTCCAATTTAACCGATCAAACTTTGAATTCTGCCCTACGAATTGCAACCGTCCGATCGGACTCACAAAACAAATTCTCGATACTTTTGAAAGATCTCCAACCAGGCGATCGGTTAGCGGCAACGGTCACGACAGACAACTTTGGAACTTCAGAAATGAGTCGGCCTGTGGTGATTCGTGAACTCACTGGTATTCAAGATAAAGCACCGCCGATCGTTCCTGTCGAGCCGCCTGTGGTTCCTACGATCGAGCCACCGCTACGCCCTGTAATTCGTCCACCGCAACTCTGGTAATAATTTTAAATCTATTATCCAACTATTTACTTTAGCCTCCAACAAGTGTCATGAAGATTCATACTCCCAAAATCTCCATTTTCTCCAGTAATTCCGATCGGCAATCTATATTTGATCGGGCATTAACACGAATGCACAATTTGAGTGTGGGTTCCGTAGTGGGTGGATTAGCGGGAGCGATCGGGCTACGAGCAGGTCTGGTCGGGATACTGGCGATCGGAGGAAGTTTCAGTGTTCAACAAACAGCCTCAGCTCAAGCGAGGATTACAAACGTGAATGCGACCTATAATAAGGCGATCGAGCAGTCATTTACTACGACGAAGACTGCATCTCCCTGCGAGCCTACTACTGTCGGCCTTTGCGACACAACATCCACCACAACTTTCGGGAAAGGCACCAGTAACGATCTCCAAATTGTCAGCGTAGAGACAGCTAGTGGTGGAATATACTCGTTCAGGAAACTAGCAGATAGCATTAGAATTAACCGAATTAACAATACTATTGCGTCTGGAGAACGGCAAATTATATTCTTCCAAGCTGAATCTTCGGTCATACCAGCAACAAAGAAGATTCCAGGAACTTTTAACATCTCTTCGGGAGCAGTCTCTACAATGGAGGCTGCTTTACTGAATCAGTCTATTAATCGAGGATCTGACAATATATTTGGGAATGCTGGTTCAGGTAACTCTCAGAATTTTAATAACGTCGAAAGACTCGATTATATTATCAATAGTGGTGTTACTCCCTCAACTAGTGATGAATTAGACGAAATCGGTTTTGTCGTCATGGATCGAGGTGATCCTGGTAGCTTTGATAGCTATAAAATTGCTCCGATTTTAACCCTGTCAGCTGGTTTGCCAGACACCTTTGGACTTCCTAAAGTATTTGCGATTAAAGGTGAAACGAAGATCAACGCTGATAGTAGTCCTTTGTCCTATGTGGTGATGCGTTTGGAGGTGGGTGCTACCGTCAGTCCGGAGAATCTTCGTCCGTCAGATACAACCACTCAATCGATCGGTGGACATTTTGTGTCCCTTCGTGACCTGGGTATTAAGGTCGGGGAAACGATCTATGGCTATTCTCTATTATCTCCGACAGATGGTCCTACCACCGCAGCAAATATGAATCCCGTGAATAGCACGAACTATCCAACAGGCACTAAATTGTTCAATGGTGGAATTGATCTCATTGCGGGAGGAGGCATTTTTAGTAAAAATCCTTTACCTGTTGTTAAGTACACGGTGTCTGGGAATGTCTTCAATGACGTGAGTGGTAATAAACTGCAAGATGGAGCAGAGCCACTAGTGAATGGAAGAACCCTCGCTCTCAATGCAGTTTTATTTGATGTGACAGGCAACAAAGTCTATGCCGTCAGTTCAGTTTCTGCAACCGGAAGCTATTCATTTGGGAATGTCCAACCTGGTAGCTACACCGTGATTTTGACAACGGCGGCAGCATTGGTGGGTGGAATCATGCCCACGATCGCCCTTCCAACCAATTGGACAACCACGGGTGAAAATCTAAGCGGCACGGTAGAGACAACGCCTGCGACCCCTGATAGCAAAATTGCAATTACAGTTGTTGCCGCTAATATTACGAATCTGAACTTTGGTATTGAGCAATTACCCAATACAACCGATCTAAGTTCAGCATCTCAACCAAATCCTGGAGGCACGACAAGGGTACAAGTCACCACTTTGGCAGGAACTGACCCAGAAGATGGTGCATTGGGAAGTGGTAAAACATTCAAGATTGTCACGTTACCGACAAATGGAACGCTGTACTACAACGGCACTGCGGTAACAGCCGGACAGACCATTCCCAGCTACGACCCAACTAAATTAACGATCGATCCTAATGATGAAGCGATCATCGTCACGTTTACCTATGCGGCGATCGATGCCGCAGGTAAAGAAGATCCAACCCCTGCCACAGTAACCATACCGTTTGTGCTGGCTACGGCTCCTCCTAATCTTCTCCTAGTCAAACGGATTACCGCCGTCAATGGCAACAGTGTCAACCTCTCTGTAGATGACAACAATCCTAAATGGCCCGACAAATACCTCAAGGGCGCGATCGATGGAGGCAAAGTTAAACCTGGAGACGAGGTTGAATACACCATCTACTTCCTCTCGTCTGGCGGCAGACCTGTTACCAATGCCAAGATCTGCGACTGGGTTCCAAACAACACAACCTTTGTCCCAGATGCCTACGGTAACGGAACCGGAATCCAACTCGCGATCGGAGCGGCTAGTTCATATCTGACCAATGTTCCAGACGGCGATCGGGGAAACTTCTATCCTACGGGTTCAACCAGTCTACCCACCTGCGGAACACCCGGAGGTTCTCAAGGTGCGGTAGTCGTAAATCTTGACCAATTACCCAATGCAACAGCAGCCGGAAATCCAGGAAATTCCTATGGGTTTATTCGGTTTGTCAGTAAAGTAAAGTAGTTCTGACGTAAAAACCGTAGCCAAAGGTAAAATGTAAGGACAGTCAATTGTGCAGCCGTGGCGGGAGTACCATATTTAAGATAGCGATGGAATGCGATCGATCGGCCATATTATTGAGCAAACGGCTGAGAAGTAGATTGGGGAATAGGTTTAGGCATAACAATTTCAACACCATTCACCACCGCCCCAAAAAATCGAATAGTCTCCGATTCATTCAATTGTTCGATCGCCTCACTCATCACACTTTGCTGCGTAGTACCCGGACGAGTCACTAAAATCAATCCGTCCGTCATCGGTTCCAATAGCAACGCATCATTGTTTTGGCTCAACGCTGGAGCATCCACCACCACAAAATCAAAGCGTCCACGTACAGTTTCAATCAAGCGCTTAACTTCATTAGATTCAAGAATTGACGAGGCTTGACGCTGAATCCCAGGACTTGGAATGATATACAAATTCTCAATCTCTGGAACAATTTGAACACAATCATTAGGCTGTGAATAATAACGCAATGGCTCAAGCCGCTGGTTTTCATTTAATTCCACACTCACCGATCGGCTATGGGATGAACTGCGTAAGTCAAATTCAATAATTAAACTACGTTTCCCAGATCTAGCCGCCGCGATCGCCAGATTATAAGCAACAGTTGATTTCCCTTCAGATCCGATCGCACTAGTGATTAAAACAATACGCGGTAACTTACCTTCATTTAGCCGAAGATTGCTGCGGAAACGGTCATAGGATTCCCCATAAAGCAATTCACCATGGGTTAATAACGGAATACTTTGATGCAATTCTTGAATTGGCATATTAGGCAACATTCCCAACACCAAAACATCCTGATTTTTGAGACTTTCCTGTAGATCTTCTGGAGTATAAATTGTTCCTTCCAACATATCCAATAAAAAGATAATCCCTGCCCCCAAAATCAACCCACCAATCCCGCCGCCGATGATGAACAGCAGTGGATTTTTAGGGGCGACGGGTTCAAGTGGCAATGCATTGAGTTGCCCAAGACTCAAACTACTAACCGTTTCCGCCTCAGCCGTTCGAGCATCCACAAGTTTGGCTTGCATTTGATCATGGAGCGTTTTTTTAAGTTTGAGTTGATCTTCTAATCGAACACGGGCAAGTTGTTTATTCGGTAGATTTTGTAATTGTTCTCGAAGCTTCACCCCCGAACCGCCCACAATGGTTAG
>JAYUEW010000064.1:0-6129 GCA_043739045.1 Synechococcales cyanobacterium | reverse complement strand
GACGGTGCTGGCAACGGCGATGGGGCGAGGACCATTTTTACGATCGTCGTTGAATGGTTCATTAGTATTGCTTCAAAGCTTCATGGGCACCATTACCTTAACTACATTTTTGATGTTGGCAACGATCGCTGAAAAGCATAGGACTCAAGTAGATCTCGCGATCGTTAATGAGAATTTAGAATTAAGAGTGCGCGATCGGACCGAGGAGTTAGAACGTATTCTGAATGAACTTCAACAAGCTCAAACTCAACTAGTCCAAACTGAAAAAATGAGTAGTTTAGGACAATTGATCGCTGGACTTGCCCATGAGATTAATAACCCCATTAGTTTTATCTATGGAAATCTGACTTATGCTCAGAGCTATTCCCAGGATTTATTGAGTATTGTCAGTGCCTATCAAGCCCAATATCCACAGCCCAATCAGAAGCTTGAGACCGTCGTAAATGATTTAGATTTAGAGTATATCCGAGATGACTTTCCAAAAGTCTTAAATTCAATGAAAACGGGTGCCGATCGAATTCGTCAATTAATTTTAACTTTACGAAATTTTAGTCGTTTGGATGAAGGCGGCTTAAAGCCAGTTGATTTGCATGAGGGACTGGACAGTACACTTTTTATATTAAATCATCGGCTAACTCAATCGAATCTAAATACCCAGATCAAAATTGTTAAAGAATATGACATATTTCCAAAAGTTGAATGCTATGCCGATGAACTAAATCAAGCATTTTTGCATTTACTCAATAATGCGATCGATAGTCTAGAAGCAAACAACTGCAATCCTCCCATTGTCCAGATCAATACCAAGTACCATCCTAATGATGAAGCTGTGGAGGTGAGTATTTGGACCGATGGACCCCCAATTTCATTAGAAATTCAATCGAAGATGTTCAATCCATTTTTTACGACAAAACCGATCGGTCAAGGCTCTGGGTTAGGGTTGACCATTAGCCAACGAATTATTGAGGAACGCCATGGCGGAACCTTGGGCTATCGGTCTGAATTGGGGAATGGAACAGAATTCTACCTTCGTATTCCTATTAAACAATCGTGTTAGCTAATTTTTCTGTACATCATCCAGAAAACCTGTATCATTTGTTAATCAGAATTTTCCCAATCCTACAAAAAAGCCTACACCATGACAAAAACCAAAATTGCAACCACATCTACTGTCAGTGACAAAAAAGTTCTGAAAACTAAGGCCGGGAAACAATCTGTTCTTGTGGCAAAAGTCGGAAATAATTACTGTGCTGTTGCGAACAAATGTCCTCACTTAGGACTTCCCCTGAGTGGCGGCAAACTGGAAAATGGAGCTATCGTCTGTCCGTTCCATGGTGCTAAATTTGAACTTTCCACTGGCAAAAGTATTAGATGGGTAGAATCAGCGATGGGAATTACGTTGCCTGATTTTGGCAAAAAGATCATGGCCATGGGTAAAGATCCGATCGATGTCGAATGTTTTGCCGTCAGCCAAGAAGGCGAAGACCTTTTCATTGACGTTTAATAGATTAATGGGAATGGAACAGTATTTTACCTTTGCATTCCCATTAATCTTTTCAGTGCCACTAAACAGTTGTGAATCAGTTTTCCGAATGATCTGAAAGCTGAACCCCACGAATTGCATAGTCTAAGAACTGCATTGGATGAAGCACAGGGACCACTTTTCCCTGAATTACCAAATGTTTAGATATTTGGACATAGCAGCCGATATTGGCACTTGCGATCGCAGTTGCGCCCGTTTTAGTTAAATTAGTAGCCTTTTGTTGTCCAAGTTCTTCGGCAATTTCGGGTTGGAAGATGTTGTATACCCCGGCACTCCCACAACACAATGCTGCATCGATCGGTTCTTTTAGCGTCACACCTGGAATTTGCTTGAGTAATTTGCGCGGTTGAGATGTGATCTTTTGCCCATGAATCATATGGCAAGCATCTTGATAAACGATTGATAAGGGTTCCGTTTGTAATGCTGAAAGAGGTGCTGTCAAACCCACTTCAGCTAGAAATTCTTGAACATCACGGACTTTTTTCACAAATTCAGCAGCCCGATCGGCATACTCTTTATCATCTTTTAGTAAATGACCGTATTCTTTCATCGTATGCCCACAACCAGAGGCATTGATCAATACATACTCAACATTCTCCGCATCAAAACTATCAATCATTTGTTTGGCAAACGATCGGGCCTGATCTTCTTCGCCTTGGTGATGGGGCAATGCGCCGCAACAGCCTTGACTTTTTGGAATCACGACTTGACAACCATTAGCCGTTAATACGCGCATCGTTGCAGCATTCACGGCAGGATTAAACAACCGCTGCACACAGCCCAAAAGCATTCCAACTCGATACCGCTGTTCACCTTGCGCGGCGATTACGTCTGGTAATGTGTCTTTAAATGCTCCGGCGGGCAGTTTAGGCAACATGCCTTCCATGGCTGACAACTGCGGCGAAATTAGTTTTAGAAATCCCATCGATCGGACCCATTTTTGTAATCCGAGACTTTGGTATAACGTGACCGGGCGCATGACCAACCGCAAACGATCGGGATAGGGAAATAGATTAAAAACAATACTGCGCAGAATTCTTTCAATAGGGGGCCGATCGGCATTGCGACGAACTTGAGCGCGAGTCGATTCAATCAGTTTGTCGTACTGGACTCCCGACGGACAAGTGGTGACACAAGCAAGACAACCGAGACAGGTATCAAAATGCTGAATTACCGCAGGCGTGAAGGGAATAGTGCCCTCATTAATGCCGTCCATCAGGTAGATGCGTCCGCGAGGAGAGTCGGTTTCGGTGCCGAGGACGCGGTAACTGGGGCAGGTCGATAAACAAAATCCACAATGCACACAAGCATCAATCAACTTGTCGTTGGGCGGATTGAGGCTATCGAATCCACTGTTGCCAAACTCACGACAGGGCGCATCGGCGGGGGCATTTTCGGGGACGATCGAGGTTGTGATCATGGAGAGGGGGCGCTGATTAGGATCTGCTGGATTAGAGTCTATTGTATATCGCTGTCCTTAAATAGCCGCCAAGTCAAACTAATCCTTGGCCCAACTCCTTTTTGGCGATTGATGGCATGGAACCAGTCTTCTTGGACCGCTGATTCCATGTAGAGCAGGGAGCCGGGTTGGAGCGTGAATTTGTGGCGGAGTTCGGGATCTAGTTTGTGACGGTAAGTAATGGCGCGGGGAGACCCGATGGAGACGATCGCAACCCCTGTTCCCGGCTCTAAGCCTGTGGTGTCGTCGGCATGAAATCCCATGCGGTTGTAGCCTGTTTCATAATAGTTTAGTAGGCAATTGTTAAATCGAATCCCGAGCCTAGTGAAGAGCCGATCGGAAACCCGCATTAAGGCTGGATGCATGGGAACCGCTGCGTAGGTCATTTGGACATAATTGTAAGGTACGCCAAATGAAGCCGTTTTTCGGGCGCTCATGCTAGTCTCCCAATCTATGGTTTCGACTAGGGTTTGAAACAATTCAGATTGTTTTTTGAGAAATCCATCTTCAATAAGAAGGCGAGGAACATTACGGGTTTGGGTTGCGGTCATGACGAAGCAATGAATTTCGATTTGATTCGATCGTACCAGGTAACTTCACCCGTCATAGAATAACTTCATGCCTTTTCCTAAATCAAGTATCCATAGTACAGAAAAGCAATCAGGAGAATTATATTGCGTTGTTAAGAGTACTTCAATAAATTCATCATCAAATAAAAGATTCTTTGCGGGCCTAGATCTGAATTCTTCTTTTATCGCTTCAAAAAGAAGAAGTTACTTTTTTGACCTCTAACATTTATGGTTGGGGCTAGAGGTATTTATGGCGATCGCTCCTTTCTTTCGCAAACCTAATTTACTGCTCTGTAAGTAGAATAAAACTATCTAAAAACTGTTCAATATAATTCTCGAATTTTTATAATGCGCTCAATGCTTTCCCAAAAACCTCAAGCCGTAGGGATAATTTATCGGCTACAGCTTAAGTGTCAAAGAAGAATAGTCAAAATGACCGCAATTTTGCTGGTACTAACTTTCTAACTTTAGCCCAGCTCAACTCATGCATCAGTACATAGGGAACAGGGAATTAGAAACAAAGTCAGAATTGTCGCAAGGGCTAAACCAGAGAAAATCACAATCCCAAGGGGTTGCAAAAATTCACCGCCATCACCGCTGCCTAGAGCTAATGGGAAAGCACTCACTACCCTCATAATCGTCGTCATCAGAATCGGGCGTAAACGGGTCGGTGCCGCTTGAAGCATGGCTTGAATGCGACTACATTTTTGCTCCTCTCGCAATTGGTTTGCTAATTCCACAAGTACGATCGCATTATTGACAACAATATCAATTAGCAAGATCACACCGATAACCACCATCACATTGATCGAGCTATTAGTGACATATAGTCCGACAATATCGTAGTCCGACAATATCGCTAGCCAGAGCAAGGGGAATCGTCAGCATGATCACCAAGGAATCGAGAACGATTTGTTCTTCATCGTAAAAGTCCCCGACAAGATGAAATCTCTGCTCAAAACCGATTATTTGGATTTGATGAAACAGCGACTGAAATGGTTGACTTGGTAAAGAACTTAGTGAGCAATCATAGCAAGATGCTCACTAAATATTAATTGAGTAATCTATAATAAAGAAAGTCAGTAGTAAATTTAATCCTCGTATCTAGTAAAGAGTAGACTATGTTCGACATGATTACCGTTACAGCACCTGCGACAGCTACTCAAGTGTTCTCCAAGATAGAGAAAGCAACTCTAGAGAAGAAACAGAATTTCAAAACTCAGCCAAGTTTCTTCTTCTCGCGAGAGCGCCTAGAAGTATCCCAGACAGTATTGAAAAAAACATACAATGGTGAAGTCTATGCACTTTCTTTCGTCCTGCTAGGAAGAGGCACACCCGAGGTTTTTACAGGCTCTTATACTGCTAGAATTTACCAATTTAACTGCTCTACTGGAGTACTAGATGAAGTGGACAGCCCAGCACGAGCTGATGTTCAAGCATTTGTGGGTCGCAAGGGCATTGACATTACAGATAGTAATAACAACATTGCGCATAGTCTTGGCATGAAAGTTTGTACCCAAGCCAACCAGTAGTTACTAACCAATATCTTCCAGAGGGATCGGCGAATGGTTTAATGATGAAAGGGCTTGCGAGAGTCAATGATGTGGAGATCAAGGGGAGCGATCGGATTCAACCAGATGAGGTGGAAAGGGCGATCGGCTCTTAGTTCAGCGATTATCTATCTGGGAAAGTGACGATCATCACCTGCTGGAGGCTTTTAGGTTGGAGCAGCACCGTGATAATAATCAGCGCAAAGCGATTGATCGATTATTGCTAACAAATAGTGGGACTTGTTGCAATTGTGATGCATTTTTACGCAAGGCTGGATCGAGCTGGACGCGCACATCGATCAGACGATCGCCCCGTTGTAATTGCGTGGGAACGGAGCCTGTGATCGCAGTTTGGAGAGTAGACCCGATCGCTTGTGTCGATAATATCGACTGATAGTCTTGGAACCCTTGCAAAGGCTCAGTACTATAGGCAACAAAGCTTGGCTTAGTTATACTGGCTTAGCTATACTATTGACTTAGAAGCCAATCACCAGATTGAGTTATCGTTGTTATTATTATGAACCCACGACTTTCTTTATTGCCTGAGCAGGTTTCTTCGGAAGATTGGGAAAATACACCAACAAATGTCAAGCGTTTTGTTAATTCACTGATCGCAAATTCGGCTGTGTCAGAAAGCGATCACAAATGCAACAAGGTCGAAGACAGTCTAAATGAAGCTGCCTTAAAAGAGAGTGAACTGAAATTAAGTAACCTAATTGACGCTATACCAGGTGCTGTTTACCAATTCCAACTCAGCGCCGAAGGGGAATTAAGCATAGTTTTCATGAGTCAAGGCGTTCGAGGCTTGGGGGAAATTTCGCCAGAACAAGTCATGAGCGATATTCAAGTCATTTGGGACTTAATCGTGCATCAAGATTTGGAATCCTTACACCGATCGATCGCCGTTTCCGCCCAGACTTTAGAACGTTGGAGTATTGAATTTCGCATTCAAACTGCTAGCGGAAAAATTAAGTGGATTTTGGGAGAGTCTCTTCCCTATCAGCAAGA
>JAYUEW010000063.1:0-10941 GCA_043739045.1 Synechococcales cyanobacterium | reverse complement strand
TTGGCGGCGCGGGTGAGCATGTCTTGCCAGAGATGGGGCGAGACGGCAGCATCACAGGTGACAAAGGACAGCATCGTAGCCATATTTGGATGGATCATGCCAGATCCCTTAGCAATGCCGCCGATGCGCACAGGCCGATCGCCGATTTTCATTTCCAAGGCGATCGTTTTGGTGACTAGATCGGTGGTAACGATCGATCGGGCTGCGTCCTCAGAACCCGTCTCACTCAATGCCGCAACCGCTTTAGGAATGCCGGATCTCAGCGCGTCCATGCGAATCCGTTGGCCAATTACACCCGTGGAGGCTTGCAAGATTAGTTCGGGGGAAATGTTGAGTTGTTTTGCCAGAAGTTCGGCGCTTTCAACGGCATCAGCCCAACCCTGTTTTCCGGTGCTGGCATTGGCTTGCCCCGCATTACACAAAATTGCACGGGCGTAGGGTTTAGTCTGTAAGTTTTGGCGACAAATATCAACACAGGCAGCATGAACATAACTAGTGGTGAAGACTCCTGCGGCGATCGCGTCTACATCGGACACAATCAGCGCTAAATCTGGCAAACCCGATGGCTTGAGTCCAGCGGTGATACCGGAGGCCCGAAATCCTTTTGGAGCCGTGATGCCCCCCTCAATAATCTGCCAGTCTGCCATGCTAATCTCCCTCTCAACAGTTAGAGCTACCGAAATCCGTATTGCTCTGAAGGGTCATTATATCAATCGACTGCTGCGACGCAGGAAGGGGAATGAGAAGAATTTTAAACAAAAAGGATTTTGAGAAGGAAAAAAGGGAGGGTCACTTTCGCAACTCCCCCTATCATCAGGGTGCATCTACTAAACACAGTATGCCACGTTTAGGGTGAGGGGTCACACCCCTCAATTTAAATTCAGCTTAAATTTAGCAAAACTTCATCAAAAAAAGACATTCCTTACAGTGTCAGAGACTGCACATCAGTTTCGATCAGGTTTGCGAGGTCTTTCAGGAAGCTTGCGGCATCGGCACCGTAAATGATCCGGTGATCGCAGGTGATGTTGACGGTCATTTGTTGACGAACGCCCATCATGCCGTCAGCCGTTGCAACCACAGTAGGACGGGTCGCTCCGATCGCAATAATCGAGCCTTGACCGGGCGGCAGAATAGCGTCAAAACTATCAACCCCAAACATTCCCAGGTTTGAAATAGTGAAGGTTCCGCTGTTGTATTCGTCCGGCGCGAGTTGTTTGGTGCGGGCACGATCGACCAAATCTTTCCAGCTTCTCGATAGGCTGTAGAGGTCTTGCTGATCCGCTTTTTTCAAGACAGGTGTAATTAAGCCACCATCGGGCATGGCGACTGCAACCGCGATATTGATGTCACCGTTGTAGTGAATCCCGTTTTCGACGTAGCTGGCATAAAGCAATGGATGGTTCTGGAGGGTCATGGCGATCGCTTTGGCCAACAGCGCGCTCATGGTGACACCCTTGGGCTTGACTTGGCGGTAAAGCTTATCGAGGGCTTCGGTGGTGATGGTGTAGCTGACTCGGAACACCGGGACATCTAAGCTGACCATCATGTTTTTGACCACGGCGGTCTGTATGGTGTTCATCTTGACCACTTGGCCGGGAGTCGGAGGTGCAGCGATCGGGGCAGGGGCTTTGGCAATGCTGTTGACAGGTGTCTTGACGACAGTAGGTGCAGCGGCGGTTACTATTGGTGCGACGGCGGCGGCCATGGCAACAGGGGCTTTGGCTTTTCCTGCGGCGGCTTCTACGTCTTCAGCCACAATCCGACCGTGGGGACCGCTACCGACTAGGCTTTCTAGACTGATACCAAAATCTTTTGCCAGTTTTTTCGCTCTGGGTGATGCAACCAGTCGGCCAGAAGGTGCGGCGACAACAGGCTGAGCGGTAGACGTAACTGTTATGTCAAATGATGGGGACTCGACGGCAGCAGGTGCGGCAACAGGTTCAGCAACTCCACCATTAGAAAGTGCAATTGCTCTTTGTTTGGCTTCTTCGACTTCCGCTTCAGTTTCGGCCAACAGTCCGAGGGCAGAACCCACATCAGCAGTTTCTCCAGCCGGGACAACGATCGCGGCTAAGATGCCTTCGTTGAATGATTCCACATCCATGTCTGCTTTATCAGACTCGACGATTAGGACGGTTTCACCCTTTTCGATTTTGTCGCCAGGAGATTTGAGCCAAGAGGTGATTTTCCCCTCGGTCATGGTGGAACTAAGAGCAGGCATGAAAATTTCGTGAATCATCGCAGTGACATCCGAACTAACCAGGGTTTCGCAGGTTCTCATTCTATCGGAAGAGGGGAGCGGTTTTTCGGGCGGATATCTTTTTTTCGGGCAAGTTTCTACCAAGTTTTCATCATCAGGTTACGGATTCCGATCGCCCAATGCGTTACCGTATAAAGCTTGGAAATATCGTAGGAACTCTGTATGCCCCGTCTAGCCCTTCTCAGCGTGTCAGATAAAGCTGGAATTGTAGAATTTGCCCAGACGCTCGTGACTGAATTTGGATTTGACATCATTAGTAGTGGCGGCACGGCCAAAACTCTAAAGGACGCAGGCATTCCTGTAACTAAAGTGTCTGACTATACGGGTTCGCCTGAAATTCTTGGAGGCCGAGTCAAGACGCTTCATCCTAAAATTCACGGTGGTATTCTTGCGCGACGCGATATTCCTGAGCATTTGACTGAACTCGATGCGAATGGAATTCGGGCGATCGATCTCGTGGTCGTCAATCTCTATCCCTTCGAGCAAACGATTTCAAAACCGGGCGTTGTTCTAGAAGAGGCAATCGAGCAGATTGATATTGGGGGTCCGGCAATGGTGCGGGCGAGTGCTAAAAACTATGCCCATTTGACGATTTTGACCAATCCGAGTCAGTACGATCGGTATCTAGACGAATCTCGCGCACAAAACGGTGAAGTCAGCCTGAGTTTCCGTCAACGATCGGCGCTGGCAGCCTTCCAACATACGGCAGCTTATGACACTGCAATTTCGACTTATTTAGCGGCTCAACTTGCAGAAAATTCGGCTGAATTGCCTGTTGAATTACCCGCGAGTTTTGGCCGATCGGGAACGAAATTACAAGCTTTACGGTACGGCGAAAATCCTCATCAAATGGCGGCTTGGTATCAAACCGGGGCAACAGCAACGGGCTGGGCAGCGGCGACTCAATTGCAAGGTAAGGAACTGAGTTATAACAATTTGGTCGATCTCGAAGCGGCTCGTCGAATCATTGTTGAATTCATTGACGGCGATCCCACGGCGATCATTGTGAAGCATACAAATCCCTGTGGTTCTGCTATGGCTTCTAGCATTCTCGAAGCGTATACCAAAGCATTCAATGCCGATTCTACTTCAGCATTTGGTGGCATTGTTGCACTCAATCGTCCGATCGATGCCGCAACGGCCACTGAACTCTCTAAAACCTTTCTCGAATGTGTTGTCGCCCCTGGTTGTGATGAGGATGCAAAAGCTATTCTCGCCAAGAAAGCAAACTTACGTGTTCTAGTATTGCCAGATTTATGTGGTGGATCTGAGCAGGTGATTAAGAATATTGCAGGTGGATTCTTGGTGCAAGCGGCGGATACTCTGATGGCAAACCCAGCGGACTGGACCGTGGCGACAACTCAGCAACCAACCCAGGCTGAACTTGAGGAAATGTTGTTTGCCTGGAAGATTTGTAAGCATGTTAAATCGAATGCGATCGTAATCACAAAAGATAGAACGACCCTTGGAGTGGGCGCGGGACAAATGAATCGAGTGGGTTCGGCCAAAATTGCGATCGAACAAGCAGCGAACAAAATCCAAGGGGCAGTGTTGGCGAGTGATGGATTTTTCCCGTTTGATGACAGTGTACGATCGGCGGCAGCGGCTGGAATTCGGCTTTTAATTCAACCGGGCGGCAGTATGCGGGATGGAGAATCTATTGCGGCGGCAAATGAATTGGGGCTGGTGATGGTGATGACGGGTGTTCGTCACTTCATGCACTAATTTGCTGCACCTCACCGGGAGAATCAGGATGGCGATGTACAATTAAAGGACCAAGTTTGAATTCACTTAATTGCGGCTTATGACTCCTGAAACTCCCTCCATTTCGGAAACCGTCGAACTTGCACCGAGTTATACCTTAGCGATCGCGGTTGTCCTAATTGGGGCAGCGATCGTTCCATTACAGATTTGGGTGGGTGGAATTGTTGCACTGTTTGGCGGTTTTTTATTGCTACAGTCAGCCCTGCTTCGGCTGCAATTTACCGTAACTAATCTCGACGTATATCGCAATGGTAAAGTCATTCGCAGTTTCCCCTATTCCGAATGGAGTCACTGGGAAATTTTCTGGCAACCCATTCCAATTTTGTTCTATTTCCGCGAAGTCAATAGCATTCATTTCTTGCCAATTTTGTTTGATCCAAAAATGCTCCAAGCGCTCTTAAAACAACGCTGTCCCCAACTCTCCACTGAACCTTAAAATCCACCTCTGGGCATACGCGTTGTAATGTTTCTAGACATTAAGCATTACATTTCTCGATCGATTATCCTTAGGGTAATATTCAAATTCTATGGTGACTCTGATGCTATTAGAACAAGTCGTCGGCATTCCTCCAAAACTCATTGGTGAAAAGAGGATGAGCTTTCGAGGTTTGGATTGGCAAGCTTTTAAGCAAATTCACTCGTTAGTGGCGCATCACACTCATTCGCGTTTTAGCTATGACAATGGAGTTTTAGAAATTACGATGCCCTTGGAATCTCATGAACGATCGGCAAGATTGATTGAACTCTTTATTAGAGTGCTCATCGTCGAAATGGGGATGATGATCAAAACGATGGGTTCTACGACGCTCGATCGGGAAGACCTACTAAAAAGTGCTGAACCCGATAATGCTTATTACATTCAAAATTATCAACGGGTGGCCGATCGGACGGTTGATTTGAATATCGATCCGGCTCCTGATTTGGTAGTTGAGGTTGATATTACACATACAGATTTAAATAAGAATATTCTCTATGCAGCGATCGGTGTTTCTGAATTTTGGCGTTTTAATGGGCGAGTTTGGACTATTTTTAAATTAGTGGATAATGCATATGTTGAATGCGATCGATCGCCTACATTTCCCACCATTGAGAAGGCAAAGCTTTATGAATTTCTCGAAGCAGCTTTTCGTAATGAAGTCACAGCAGAAATTAATCTTCGTCAATGGGTTCGTCAGCAGGTCAATCTGTAGTTGAAATGGCAGTTAAAGGATTGAGCGATGTTTCCAGTTGATCGAATCTAAATACCAAAATCTGAATCTCCGTCATAATAATCAAGCAGTTCCAGAAGTGCCCATCCAATGGCCCGATCGCTCTACCAAGCTGAATATCTCCTGCGCGAAACCCTCCTCGGACTCCGGCGTGGTGGCTGGATGAACTGGGCCGCGATTAGTACGGTAGCCGTGTTGTTGTTGTTGTTTGGTATTGGATTACAAGGCTCGTGGCAATTGGGCGAATTTTTCAATCGCTACGGCAACCAACTCGAAATTTCGGCCTATCTCAACACGGGCGTGGCGGCCAAAGACCTACAACCCACTATCCAAAAGCTCCCGAACGTTACTACTGTCACGGCTATTACAAAAGAAGAGGCTTGGTCCGCGCTGGCCAAAGAACTGGGTGTCACGGATCTTAAAGCGACTACAGCCCAACTTTCAGGTAATCCGCTGGTGGACGAGATCCGGGTTCAGGCCAATAGTCCGACGGCGGTGATTGGGTTGGCGGAGGCCTTAAAAAAAGTGCAGGGTGTTGAAACGGTGCAATATGTCGGTGAGGTAGTGCAGCAAGTCACGGAACTGAATCATAATTTGCGATTTATTAGCTTCGGGGTGATTGGCTTTTTGACCTTAAGTGCGATCGCAGTTATCACCACCACATTGCGCTTGGTCATTGTCGCCCGTTCTCAAGAGATTGAAGTCATGCGCTTGGTTGGGGCGACTCGGATGACTATTTATCTGCCATTTTTGCTTCAGGGCATCACCTTTGGTCTTGCTGGGGCCACGATCGCTTGGGCATTCATTCAGAGTTTACTCTTGACCTTAAGCCGTCTAGCATCGCAACAAGCCGATCTGTTCCAAGGTTTACTGATAGATAGCGGAAAGGGCTGGATTCTACCGTTAGTGTTGCTGGGATTCGGCAGCGCGATCGGGTTGATTGGCAGTCTATTTGCAGTACAAACGATCGGACGGCGTTAGACGATTATTAACGTTAACTACTTTTAATCGATGGTGCAGAAGATAGGGTTTGTGCCGCCGCTTTCATCAACTGAATATCACCATCGTGCCAATGGCGCACGGATTGACAATGATGTGCGACCAGTAATCCCCATAGTCCTCGTTGGGTCAAAATTGGCACCACGAGATTGGATTGGACCTGTATTTCTTTGAGGAATTGGCGGTGACAGTCGGCGATCGGTTCATTGTTGATGTTGTTAATTGCCCTAACGCGCCCATCCAGATACATAGCGGCATAGTCACCGTTAAAACACTCATCTGGGCCTGTTGAACCTAGAATAGAAAATCGGTTTGAACTCAAAGATTCAAATGTGACTCGCCCTTCCCATTTACGAAAAAAATAATAAAGAACAACCCGATCGACCGCTAACTCAATTCTGGCCGCATCTGTGGTTTTTTGAACTAACGCATCACGCTCTAGAGTTTGAGTGATTCCTGAGATGATCCGCTGGAGTCCTCGGTTATGGTCCTGACTAGGTTGATTCAGTTCGGGTTTGGGGTTGCTCTGCACGATCGTCTCGAAATTCATAGGTCTCTAATAACGATAGCAGATTTACCAGACCTAGATAGCAAGACAACAGGCCGCGCACCCCACAAATTATTCGCTCACTTAATAAGTAATTTCCAGAGTCACAGAAGCTTCAACTGTTTGTTCTCCGCCTAAAATTGGAGTCGGATCGGCCATAATTTTAGCGCTTCGAGTTTGCAGCATTGAGTCATTCATTTCCATGGGACGCGGACGCGGAACGGCATTGTTAACTTGAATACTGATAATATCTTTCTGGGCAAAATTTAAGACACTGAGAACAGCGTTAGCTTGGGCTTGGGCTTCTTGGGTGGCACGGCGCAATGCGATTTTTTGAGCGGCGGCGATCGCCTCATCGGTCGCAATAAAGCTAATTCCATCAATCCGACTAGCACCAGACCTAACGGATTGATCGACAATCTCACCAGCAGCATTATTGTTGGTGCGGAAAACGACCATATTTGAGCCGCTATATCCGGTGAGAACTTGTTTATTATTTTCGTAGCTATAGACTGGATTTAAGTTGATTCCGGTTGTTTCTAGCTTTTCGACATTGCGAGATTTAAGAAACGTGACCACCGCATTCGATCGTTTTGCGATCGCCGCTTGGACCTCACCTGCCGTTTTGCCTTGGGCTTCAACACCAAGACGGACTTGAGCAACTGTGGTTTGAATAGATTCGGTGCCGCGACCGGAGACAGTCAGGGTTCGGAGCATTCGGCTAATTGGGACAGATTGGGCGATTCGGTCTTGGGCTTGAACCGCATTGGTGAGGGTTGATGTGGTGCCAAGAAAGGCCAATGCGCTCAGAAAAATCGAGAGGGAACGTTGTGTTTTCATTATGATTGAATTCAGTGAGTGCCATAGATGGGGTATCTCAATACTGTGCCATCAGAACTGAACTCCGATACCTTGGGTTACATTTTTTGATACAACATTTTTATAAATACAGGACAAAAGATTGAAAAAAATTAAACGATCGCCTTTTCACCTTACCCCAAGTTCGATCGTCTTCAAATGTTAACCTGAATTATTTTTTGGATGTTGATGTAAAAAAATTGTAAAAGTTAGGATCTTCTTTCATAAAAATTCTTAGTCTAAGTAATCGATAATAAAATACAAGTTGTTTGCTCAACTTATTTTTAAGTTTCTTCCAAATGGAATATTTGGGATATTCAATCTCTCTATGACTATCAAAGTAAATTTGTTTATCCTGAAGATCTGATTGTCCATTTTTGATTCTTGTTCTTTCAATATTATCCTTGAAGAATAAAAACTTGTCTTCGCGGAAGAAATCCAATCTCATCCCAATTCGAGCCGCAGCTAGCCCCATGGCATAACATTCACCGTGATATATTCCTTGCACTTCAAAAAAATAAGAAATTGTCTGCCAAAGTTCAAAGAAATCCTCTTCTAATCCGTTCTGTTTCTTCATCACAAACATAAATTCATGAAGCCACTGCACTTGTTGAATATCAATATTCAGTTTTTGGGCTGCTTCTTTTATAACTTTAAGTTCTTTCTGATTTGTAATTATTTTCATATGATTAACTAAGTTAGTCCCGGCTCTCGCAGTGATTCCAGGAGACCACTTTAATTCTTCAACTACGGAGCCAAGCACCCGAATATCAGAGTCTAAAAACATACAACTCTCAAATAGTGAGAGAGATTTTTTAAGAACAAAACGTTTGTCGTGATATCCCTTTACACTCTGAAGATGGTGCTTGAACGCAAGAACGTGAGGAAATCTTGCAAACTGCTCTGGTCGATCGGTTAGGATACACAAAGTTTTGGAAGGCATATGGTGCTGGATATCTTGAGCTAACACTTCTGCATGAGCGCGATATCTATCACCTACAGCTAGAGTACAAAAGCAAAACTCTTGAAATGTGTCCATATAATTTGACCAGAAAAGCTGTGTAGTTAAAGAGGCAGAAAATTGACTCAAGCCAGGCTACTTATTGACCGGATTGCACTATTTCGATCGATTATTGAGCATAAAGCTAAGTGATGTTTCAACTTATTGTCAAATCACCCTAATTATTGATCAACATAAACCCCGATCGAATTCAAGTCAAATCCCGATTTATAACAAAAAAGAGAGGACCAATCCTCTCCCATTCAAATCACTATCAAAAGCTAATTAGATTCAACTAAGCATTTCCGCCCGCCGCTTGAACTCTTGCTCTAGCGCGTTTATATTGCTGAGTCGCTAGAATCAACTCAGGACGATCGGTACCATTTTGAGCCTTAGTGAATCGAGCTTCAGCCGTATTTAAAACAGCTTTTGCGTCTTCCAAATTAATGCCTGTACCGGGTTCAGCATCATTCACCAAAACCGTCACTTCGCTATTCTCAACTTCCGCAAACCCGCCCATCAACGCAATGGAAGTCCACTCATTATTAGCCCGAACACGCAACACACCTGTTTCCAGCGCCGTCAACATGGGAGCATGACCGGACAGAATCCCCATCTGACCCGTTGTACTCGGCAAAATCACTTCATCAGCAGGTGCATTCCACACCGTTTTATCTGGTGCAATCACACGAACAGTCAATGTCATATAAATCTCCTATCTAAATGAATTAAGTAAATAAATTAAGCAATGAATTAAGTAAAAATGGTGAAGTCAAAGCCTAGACCCCAACTTCACCATTATTCGCCCTAGTCAGTCGCTTACTTACCGTCTTCCTTCATTTTTTTGCCCTTAGCGATCGCTTCGTCGATATCACCGACTAAGTAGAACGCTTGCTCAGGCAAGTCATCCAATTCACCTGCCAAGATTTTCTTGAATCCTGCAATAGTCTTTTCAAGGGAGACATATTTACCAGGAGACCCGGTGAATACTTCTGCCACAAAGAAAGGCTGGGACAAGAACCGTTCAACCTTACGGGCACGGTAGACCAAGGTGCGATCTTCTTCAGAAAGCTCGTCTAGACCCAGAATTGCAATGATGTCTTGCAGTTCTTTGTAACGTTGCAGTGTGGACTGAACCGCACGAGCTGTGTCGTAGTGGTCAGCACCTACGATCGATGGCTGGAGCATGGTGGACGTGGAATCCAACGGATCAACCGCAGGATAGATTCCCTTTGCGGCCAAGTTCCGGGACAACACGGTCGTTCCATCAAGGTGGGCAAACGTGGTTGCAGGCGCTGGGTCAGTCAAGTCATCCGCTGGTACATAGACTGCTTGGATAGACGTGATGGATCCTTCAGTGGTGGATGCAATCCGTTCTTGCAAGTCACCCATGTCCGTCCCGAGGGTCGGCTGATAGCCCACTGCCGATGGCATCCGGCCCAAGAGTGCGGAAACTTCTGCACCTGCTTGGACGAAGCGGAAAATATTATCAACAAACAGCAATACGTCTTGCTTGTTCACATCACGGAAATATTCTGCCATGGTCAAACCCGACAACGCCACACGCATCCGCGCTCCAGGTGGCTCGTTCATTTGACCGTAGACCAAGGCGATCTTCGATTCAGATGGATTGTCGGCATTGATCACGCCGGACTCAATCATTTCGTTGTAAAGGTCATTCCCTTCACGAGTCCGTTCGCCCACGCCTGCAAACACAGATACGCCGCCGTGGTTGGTCGCGATGTTGTTAATCAATTCCATCATAATGACGGTCTTGCCCACACCTGCTCCACCAAACAAGCCGATTTTTCCGCCGCGACGGTAAGGAGTCAGAAGATCAACAACCTTAATTCCGGTTTCAAACACGGAAGGCTTCGTTTCCAGTTCAGTCAACTTAGGCGCAGCCCGATGAATCGACATCGTTTCGCCCGCCGCCACTGGCCCTTTCTCGTCTACAGGCTCACCCAAGACGTTAAAAATTCTTCCCAGGGTTGGGGTTCCAACAGGGACACGAATGGATTGACCGGAGTCAGTCACTTCGGCACCACGGACCAAACCATCGGTGGTACTCATGGATACAGCCCGAACTTGGTTGTCTCCTAGAAGCTGTTGCACTTCGCAGGTCACAATCACTTCCTTGCCTGCGCCGTCCTTTGACTTGATTGCCACAGCGTTGTAAATCGCGGGCATACTGCCACCCGGAAACTTAATATCAACAACCGGACCGATGACTTGGGTGACGTACCCTGTACTTGCTGCTGCCGTGACCATGCTTTAAGCCCTACTGTGAATAATTCCAGTGATT
>JAYUEW010000062.1:0-2604 GCA_043739045.1 Synechococcales cyanobacterium | reverse complement strand
ATTACGTCATACTCTTGCTCGCAGCCAATCAAATAGTCAAACACATCTCCCGTAATACTCTTATGTTCAACATTATGGGGATTATTTAAGGCCACATTTTGAGTGGTCCAATCCATAGCTTTTACGGATGAATCCAAGGAATGAACCATGGATGCACCTGCTTTTACGGCATAGACTGAAAAGCCTCCAGAATAGCAAAATGTATTCAGTACTGATTTATCTTTTACGTATTGGGCAAGCTGATGACGATGTTCGCGTTGATCGATAAAGAACCCCGTTTTTTGCCCCGTTTCCCAATCGACAATAAACTCATGACCATATTCAAGCACCGTCTCCATCCGCCGACTGCCATAAATATATTCATTTCGCATGGTCGAATTTGCGGTGAAGCTTTTCGGTAAAACCGATGCACTTTTGTCATAGACCGCGTGCAAGCGATCGCCATACACTTCCTTTAAACAATCGACGAGCAATTCCCGCGATCGGTACATGGCAATGGAATAGGCTAACACCACGGCGGTCCCGTTATACCAATCAATCACCAATCCCGGTAGTCCGTCGCCCTCGGCATTGATTAATCGATAGCAATTAGTTTCCGTACTTTCAGCTAAACCGATCACCTTCCGCATTTCATAAGCGGCTTTGACTTTGCGTAAGAAACAGCTTTCAACGTCCTTAAATTTCTGAAATGACAGAACCTTGACAGCAATATTATTGGAATTGAAATGGCCGATCGCCAGAAAATTCCCCCGTTGATCCTCGACTTGGACCAAATCGCCATCGTCAATGTCACGATCGGCATTTGCGATCGCCCCCGAAAAAATCCATGGATGAAACCGCTTCACCGCTTCAGCTTTTTCGTTGCGTAAAATAACTTTGGGTAAGGGCTTCGACATGATCAGATGACTCCAATGGGGCGATAGTCTACGACTGACCTAGATCAGCGGCTCAGTATTATCGCACTCCTTGCACCTCAACGTCGTTTAGAATAAGAGGACTACTCCGCCAAACCTGAGATCCTATGCCCGTATTGCAGATAATTCTGATTCTCGCACTTTTGATTTTTGTGCATGAGCTAGGACATTTTCTAGCAGCACGACTTCAAGGAATCTATGCCAATCGTTTTTCCATTGGGTTCGGTCCGGTGATTTGGAAATACCAAGGTCCACAGACGGAATATGCGCTACGGGCGTTGCCATTGGGCGGATTTGTTGGATTCCCCGACGACGATCCAGATAGCGACATTGACCCGAACGATCCCAATCTTCTACGCAATCGTCCAGTTATGGACCGAGCGATCGTCATCAGTGCGGGCGTAATTGCGAACCTTTTGTTCGCCTACTTCGTTCTCACCACCCAGGTTTTCACCGTCGGCTTGCCCCAGCTTAATTTTGCACCGGGCGTAGTTTTGCCAGAAATCGTACAGGATTCAGTGGCACAGACAGCGGGCTTAAAAGAAGGCGATATAGTGCTTTCGGTGAATGGTATTGAGCTTCCTGGCAATCAAACTGTCGTGGAAATTCTTCGCGCCCAAATCGAAGGCAGCCCCGAAAAACCGATCGCTTTTAAGATTCAACGGGGAACTGAAAACCTAGATATGAGCGTTACACCGACCAATAAGGATGGCAAAGGTCGCATTGGGATCATGCTGGCCCCGAATGCCAGAATTGAGGTTCAGCATCCCAGCAACCCGATCGCAGGTCTAGTCCTAGCGGGTAGAGAACTCAACCGTAATGTCAGCCAGACCGTTGAAGGGTTTGGGAAATTAATCACCAACTTTTCTGCCACCTCGAAGCAAGTCGCTGGGCCTGTGGAGATTGTCCGACAAGGGGCGAAGATTGCGCAGCGCGATTGGAAAAATCTGTTTGGATTTACGACCTTAATCAGCGTGAATCTAGCCGTGATGAATATTCTGCCGCTGCCTGCTCTTGATGGTGGTCAATTGCTGTTCATTATTTTAGAAGCGATTCGCGGTAAGCCCATGCCAAAACGCATCGAAGAAAGCTTCATGCAAACTGGGTTGGTCTTGTTGCTCAGCCTTGGTGTGATTCTGATCATCCGCGATACGGCCAACTGGATCCAACAGTAATCTACGAGTAACGATCGCCCCCCCCAGTTCCACCTCCCGTTCTCTCGAATGAGAAGGTGTTTGAGAAGTCCAAGATTGTAACGATTGAGACCCGATCCCCCTAGCCCCCTTAAAAAGGGGGAACTAGAATTCAATTCAAGCGAGATCGAGAATTCAACTCTTAGTCCCCCTTTTATTCAACTCTTAGTCCCCCTTTTTAAGGGGGATTTAGGGGGATCGGGTCTTTCGGTAGCAACTAAAGAACTTTCAAACCTCCTCATAATGCCGAACAGGAGGATCTAATCCGTAATCCTATGCCCGAAACCCCAAGCATCGCTAGCCCAGCCCGTAAACCAACTAAGAAACAACGAGCGATCGTCACCCTCGAAATCATCAAACGGCTGTATCCCAATGCCGAATGCTCTCTTAACTTCGACGGGCCGCTGCAACTGATGATCGCTACCATCTTGGCCGCCCAATGCACAGACGAACGAGTTAATAAAGTCACCCCGGCCCTGTTCGATCGTTACCCCGAT
>JAYUEW010000061.1:0-2889 GCA_043739045.1 Synechococcales cyanobacterium | reverse complement strand
CATTTTGAGAAATGTTATCCGTCGCTAGTCGAAGGCTTACGCCAGCCCGAAACCCGTGGTGCAGCGACTAAAGCCTTTATTCTTTTAAAGGATGAAGCTCTGCCTTGGCTACAACCCCTAGCCCAAAACTGGCGCGAAAGTGAATCAGTTCGGACAGTGGCTTGGGACATTATTGGTCAAGTCGGATCACCGGAGTCTATTGATTTTCTACTTCAGCAGCTTCCAATTCGATGGAGCAACGATCGGACCAATATCCTGCGCGCTTTGGTCAAAATTCAAAATACAAACGGCAACGATAGTATTGCAGATGCCCTAGGTCGGGCTGAAATTGAAGCTTTACTTGAACAGGATTTGATGTTGATTGGTCAGGTGACAGCGGCGATTTTAGACATTACAGGACGAGTGCAATCACGGGATCTCGAAGAAATGCTATACCGATCGCTCCAAGGTGTTCAGAGCGATGCGATCGATCGTATTTTCCTATTAATGCAGTTTCTTTATGAATCTGAAACCATTCAAGCGGCGGCCTATAGTCTAAAATCTGGCTTCACCGACGATATGGCTCAGGGCTTAGAGATTTTGGATACCAAAGTCGATATTCCCCAAAAGCGGGCATTGCTGGTCATTTTAGAAAATAGTATGTCGCTTGTTAACAAAGTTTCCCAAGTGTCGTCTATTAAAAAACAAACCCGACGTAGCAAAAAAAATGCCAAGTTAGCAATCCTATCGCAAACCAAAGTCCCCAAAGCAATCCAATGGCGACTCAGCCGTCGAGAGAAAATTGGTCTAGAACTTCAACTCCAAAGCCTAAGCTCCAGCCTTAACTATCAGCCCCTCAAACCGCTCGATCGGATTAAGCAATTGTTAGACTTACGGCATTTCCTGTCTGATTGGGTGGCCGCTTGTTGCTTCCATTTAGTGCGATCGGAGGGGTGGACCTTAGAACGGGACCAAATCTTATCGGGGTTACGAGGAGGAAGTAGTTTGTTGCGCGAGTCAGCCATGCTGTATCTTTACAATGCCCAGCAGCGCGGCCAGACAAAGAGTGCCTTTCTGAAAGTTCTCCCCCGAATGCAAAATGATGCTGATCCCCTGTTGCGTCGCCAAATTCAGATATGGATGGAAGAGTATCAAATTCGTGGCGAAGAGGTTGCGTCCATTCGCCCAGCACCTGAAGATGAAATCGGTTACATACCCAAAACCGAAATCTTTGGATATCGTCCTTTAAAGTAGCTCAATACTAAAATTGTTAGATGCTGAATCTTTTTGACCGATTACTTTTAATGCGCAAGGTCGATATGTTTCGGGAACTCCGGGAAGATTTTTTGATCCGTCTAGTCCCCGTCATGGAAGAACGGACGTTTAAGGCTAAACAGCAAATTTTTCTACAGAACGAAGAAGGACGATCGATGTTCATTGTTGCATCGGGCAAAATCAAAATTCATCTGGGCGATCGGATCTTACAGGAACATTCTCGGGAAGGCTTTTTTGGTGAGATGTCGCTATTTGATGCGGAAATGCGATCGGCCTCAGCCACGACATTAGAAGAAACAATTTGCCTCGAACTGACCCAGCAGCACGTCTTTGCAGCGATCGAAGAGACTCCAGGAATCGCCGTCAACATTATTAAAATTTTATCCCAGCGGATCCGTATCCTTAACCAAGAAAAACAAGAACTAAATTTATTAAACGAAAAACTCCGATCGACTTCAGGGGAAGGACGATCGGGAACAAGACTTTTAAAGAGTTAAGAATTTTTTAAGGAATTAAAAATTTAAAACGTCACGCCTAAAGATTCAGCAATGTGAGCTTTGAAGTCTTGATTAAACTGGTCACGACCTGAGAACCGATCGCTCTTTTCAGCCCGATGTTCTTCATTTAATTTCCAGCCATAATCGGACGAGAGTCGCAACTTGTTGCCCCAATCCGCGATCGACACCACTAGCCGATGGAACGGAGCATTGTCCACATCAGGAACTTGGAACACATAGTTGTAGGTGTTCTGACTCGCAGCCGCAACGGTCGAACATTGACCATAGCGATCCTTAAGAATTTGACCAATTTGCTTCGCAAGTTCAGGATTTTCGATTTCCTCTAGTGTCTTGACAGCCAAGGTTAATTCAAAATAAAAATCTTCAACGGGGACAAATTTCAACTGCATGACGCGCCTCTTTAACCTAAAACAGATAACTTGTAATTTCAGAACGGTGAGTTCAGAACAGTGATCTCACAACGGTAATTTGAAAACCGTACATTATCCTATCGAGCAAATGTAACGCAATGTATGAATGGTGAAGAAGTCCTGCGATTTTGGGTAGGGATCATGTCTTGCTGTTTAGAATCGTTCTATCCGCAAAAAATTATTTAAAATTATTTATTTGTAGCTTGCTCACCTTACTCCCCTTCGATACTCATGTTGACAGCTAACTTTCCCTGGCTGACGACGCTCATCCTATTTCCGATCGCAGCGTCGCTTTTGCTCCCGATAATTCCTGATAAAGAAGGGAAAACGGTTCGCTGGTACGCCCTGACGGTTGGGCTGATTAATTTTGTGATGACGGTTGCGGCCTTCTGTGTGGGATTCGACTTCCACGATGCTGGAATGCAGCTCTTTGAACGCTATCCCTGGGTACCACAGCTTGACCTGAATTGGTCGGTTGGAGCAGATGGGCTGTCGATGCCGCTCATTATTTTGACGAGCTTTATTTCGACCTTGGCGATCTTGGCTTCTTGGCCCATCACCTACAAGCCGAAGCTGTTTTATTTCTTGATGCTAGTGATGTACGGCGGCCAAATTATGGTCTTTGCGGTGCAGGACATGCTGCTGTTTTTCCTAGCTTGGGAACTTGAATTGATTCCGGTGTATTTGATGCTGTCGATTTGGGGCGG
>JAYUEW010000060.1:0-11258 GCA_043739045.1 Synechococcales cyanobacterium | reverse complement strand
GCTATTTAATGCCGGAACTGATAATGAGGGCATTCACACGATCGAAATTGGCGATCGGAACATTGTTCTTATGTTTGAGGACGAAGATGACGCATTGCGTTATGCGATGCTTCTGGAGGCGCAGGATTTTCCAGAGCCATCGGTTGAGTCTTTAGACCGAGCTGAAATCGAAGAATTTTGTGACGAATCCGGCTACGACTGTGAACTCATTCCGTTAAATTTCCGGCCCGAGACTGATTACGATCGCCTTTTGATTTCACCACCCGAATCAAATCGCGAAAACTTTGACTGGGATAAATCTGAAAAACGACCCCCAGACCGTTCTCAACAACGTCCCCCAGACGACGAGCCATCGGATATGTCAATCTCAGATCTGGAAGCCATGCGCCGTCGATTGGAAGGTCTGCTATGACGGCATCTCGTGGGCATTTGTTGACAGAGCAAACTAATCCGAACAGTGCCCAACTCGATCAGCTTTCGAGTTTAGAAATTGTGGATCTCTTCAATGAGGAAGACAATCGCACGATCGAGGCGATTCATAATGCTCGAACCGAGTTGGCGGAGGCGATCGATCGCACTACCACCGCACTGCGATCGGGCGGGCGGTTGTTCTATATCGGGGCGGGTACGTCGGGTCGTTTAGGCGTTTTGGATGCGTCTGAATGTCCTCCCACATTTTGCACCCTGCCGGAACTCGTTCAGGGTATTAATGCTGGGGGCTTGCCTGCGTTGGTGAAAAGCTCCGAAGGACTCGAAGACAGTGACCAAGGCGGCGCGGATGCAGTGGCTGACTACGGAATTACGGCGAAAGATGTGTTAGTGGGGATTGCAGCGGGCGGCACGACACCCTATGTTCATGGTGCTTTGGCGGCGGCCCGATCGTTGGGAGCAACAACAATTTTTATGGCTTGTGTGCCGAAAGACCAGGTGACGATCGCGGTCGATGTGGATATTCGGCTCCCGGTGGGTCCAGAAATTTTGGCTGGATCCACGCGGCTAAAGTCTGGCACGGTGACGAAGATGGCGCTGAATATTCTTTCGACTGGAACTATGGTGCGCTTGGGTAAGGTTTATGGCAATCGGATGATTGATGTGGCGGTGACGAATATTAAATTGCACGATCGGGCGTTGCGGATTTTGTGCGACTTGACGGGCATCGATCGAGCTGCTGCTGACGAATTGCTAACCCAAAGCGGCCAATCGGTCAAACTTGCGTTAGCGATGCATTGGAGTGGTAAATCGGCTGATGATTGCGCGGCGCTGTTGGCAAATCATGAGGGGAATTTACGCGTTGCGATCGATTCGTTGAAGTCCTAGGGCAAAGGGCAGTAATTTTGCTAAATTTCGCGCGTCGTCGATGCCGCGATGTGGGGTTCCGGTGAAGCTTAATTTTGCTAGTTCCATGGCTTGTTTTAGCGCATAAGTTCCGGGCAGTTGTTGCGATCGGGCGAACATGGTTTTGAGATTGAAGCAGGTGATATTCAGCGGATTTTTGAGATCATGCCGTTTGCAATCGCGTTGAATTTGTCTGCGATCGAAATCTCCCCAAGCGCAAAATACACGATTTGGATAGTTATTCATCCATTGGGAAAATTGGGATATGGCTAGGGGGAAATTGGGCGCTTGATCTACGGTAGTTTGGGAAATGCTGGTGAGTTGAGTGCAAAAGTCGGTGAGTTGAGGATTAGCAACAGGTTTTATAAAGGTTTGGAATTCGCTTTCGATTTGAAACTGGCGATTGACCATTACGGCTCCAATTTCGATAATTTCCCTTTTGTGATGGGCAATAGTGTCACCGCAAGTAGCTTCGAGATCAACAACGAGATAAGCATCAAAAGTAGGCATCGTAATTTGGGTCTTGTAGCGCTGGAGTTTTTTAGCGATCGCTCTCTCAATTCTCCTATACTATTTGTCTGGATAAGGGTCTGGATGAATCAAGCTTTGAACTTAGGAGCGCCGTATGTTGAGTGAAGTCAAGTCGATCGTGGGTCGTGGAGTGCCCGTGGTGGGAAATGATATTGATACCGATCGGATAATTCCGGCGCGCTTTTTGAAATGTGTCACGTTTGATGGGTTGGGTTCCCATGCCTTTGCCGACGATCGGGCTGCGCTGGCGGGTCAGCATCCGTTTGATTTATCTCAATATCAAAGGGCTAGTATCCTGGTGGCAAACAATAATTTTGGCTGTGGGTCATCCCGTGAACATGCACCTCAGGCGATTTCAAAGTGGGGAATTAAAGCAATCATTGGTGAAAGTTTTGCCGAAATTTTCTTTGGTAATTGTATTGCTTTGGGTATTCCTTGTGTGATTGTGACCCACGAGATCTCGACTCAAATTCAAGCATTAATCACCGAGAATCCGACGTTGGATATTTGTTTGGATTTGGCAAAAATGACGGTGAGTTGTGGCGATTTGGTGGCGACGGTTGTGATGAATGAAGGGGCGCGGCAAATGTTTGTAACGGGACAGTGGGACGCAACGGGACAATTAGTGGCTCAAGCCAATGCAACTCGTGCTAAAGCTGAATCGTTGCCCTATGTGAAATGGCAACTTCAAGCGCAATAGTCAGGAATTGCAGTAGCCAGGAAGAGCGATCGGAATGGAATAGGTCGCTCAATTATAGAATCTATTTGACATCTCTATCAAAAGGCTAAAAGCCGTGGTAAAGACCGCCATCTATCAAATTTAGCTCGGTTTAAATTAGACAAATCAAATCATTATTCAGTTCTCTCGATCGCCTTCTGAGAGGCATATCGTTCCTTGAATTTTCGTTGTTGTACAGCATGATCGACGATCGGTTTTACGTAGCCAATTCGATCGCGCAGTGATTTATCAATATCTCCACTTAGCAAGGCTTTGGTCTCAACGGATTTCAATTCCGGCACCCATTGACGAATGTAGTCGCCGTCTTTATCAAATTTCTGGGCTTGAGTTGACGGATTAAAAATACGCAATGGCTTCGGGTCCATGCCACTGGATGCGCTCCATTGCCAGCCGCCATTATTTGCCGATAGGTCGCCATCGACTAAATGCTGCATAAAATATTTCTCACCCGATCGCCAATCCAAAATCAAATCTTTAGTCAAAAAACTCGCCACAATCATTCGACAGCGGTTGTGCATCCATCCCGTTTCATTAAGCTGACGCATAGCTGCATCAATAATCGGATACCCCGTTTTACCCACACACCACGCTTCAAAGGCCCGATCGTTTTGGTCCCACGGAAATTGTTTGAAATGTTCGCGGTAGGGTCCATCGGCTAAAACTGGGAAATGGAACATCACTTGTTGATAAAATTCGCGCCATGCTAGTTCTTGTTGCCAAGTGCGCACTCCTATTTTGGCTTCATCACTTTGCGCCACATTCATGGCCTCTCGCGTGGTTTTCCAAATCGTCCGAATCCCGATCGCCCCAAATTTTAAGGCCGGACTTAAGGTTGAAGTGCCGGGAATGGCGGGAAAATTACGATCGTCATCATAGGCTTCAATTTGTTTAGCGGCAAACTGATCTAAACAATCCTGAGCTGCAATTTCACCGGGTTGTAGAATTTGTTCCGAATCCCAAATGAATCCCAATTCTTTGAGTTTAGGAATGCTGATTACACCATTAGAATTTGCTATTGTTTGCAGTTCTGGCGCTAGTCCGATCGCACCTTCTAATGTTGGATAGGGTGTTTTCTTTTCTTTACTAATCCAATTTTTCCAGAATGGCCCATACACCGTATAGGGTTCACCTTTTGCCTTCGACACAATGTCTGTCGGGGTGTGCAAAAGCTGATCCCAGAATGTTTCGACTTTGATTCCTAAATCATGCAACTTAGTAATCATTGCATTGTCGCGTTTCTGCGCATACGGTTCTACATCCCAATTCCAAAAGACATGAGTTGCGCCGATCGCTTTTGCGAGCTTTGGAATAATCTCCAATGGATTGTCTTGAACCATTAAAAGCTGACTACCCGCTGCGGTGTAACGATCGCGCAAGGCAGTCAAACATCCGAGTAAATAGTCAACCCGGACATCGGCCATCGTGTCAGATTTTAAGATTGCTGGATCTAGACAAAAAATCCCGACTACATTGGCGCTACGATCGCGGGCCATGGCTAACCCAATATTGTCTGAAATCCGCAAGTCTCGACGATGCCAAAATAAAATTAAGTCAGCCATATAAAAATCGGAAGCTCAAGTCTAGATTCACTCTAAGATTCTACTATAAATAATTTAAATATCAGGAATTAAATAATAGATTTTGTAGTCTTTGAATTGGATTTAAATTTACAGAAAATTGATAGAGTTTTATGTTCTCTGAATTTATTATGGTGTGAATGGGGATGAGTTGGACAACAGAATTTGAATAAGCAATACATTCAAATTGGGCAATCCGATCGGGCGACCAGGTTATTTCTTGAATGGCTATATTTTGGGATTGGAGTACAGTTATTAGGGCCGATCGTTGAATGCCGGGAAGAATGGTTGTGCTGTTCTCTGAGCTATATAATGGCGGTGTGTACCAAATGCCCATAGCATATCCCCAAAGATTGCCTGTGGTGGTTTCAAGCCAGTTACCATTGCGATCGGTGAATATGGCTTCGGCGCAGTTTTGAAGGCGGGCATCTTGGAGGGCGAGCCATGGTGTGAGGTAGTTTCCGGTTTTTAAATGGGGGAGCGATCGAGTTTGATCTGGTGATAATAATAGGGCTGAAATGCCGTGAGTTTGACGATCGTGTAAGTCTGGGGGAAGCGATCGGCCTGTGATCAGGTGGCGGCCATCGGGGAAAAGGGTGAGGCGCAGAATTTCATAGTGTTTGCTGAGATATGTTGCACCTTCGGTTAATTGTTTCCAATTTGGCTCAATGAAGTGGGGAAGGGTTTGGCGAAGTCGTTGTAAATGGTGTGGCCAGTGAGTACGGGGATCTGTGAGGGTTTGATTGTATATGCGTAGAGTAGTGAAGTGGGTTGCGCCGTAAAGAAGGGCTGGATCGGTAATGGATATTGGGATATAATCGTCTGTTTCGAGATTGCCATTGTACCAAAATCCGGGATTTGATTCGGTCATTATTTAGGAACTGCTGAGAGTAGAATGATGATAGTGGAAACGAATTGTTTTTGGAGTTTTTGAATGGTTGCTTTTGATATTGAAACTGCTGTGCGCGATCGGTATGCGGAAGGTGCAAAAGCTGCACAGCCTGCGTTGTGTTGTCCGACGGATGGATATGATGGGCAGTATTTGACTATTTTGCCGGATGAGATTGTGGAGAAGGACTATGGGTGTGGGGATCCGACGCGGTTTGTGAATGAGGGTGAGGTGGTGGTGGACTTGGGTTCGGGTAGTGGGAAGAATTGTTATATTATTGCGCAGAAGGTGGGTGAATTGGGCCGAGTGATTGGCGTGGATATGAATGATGCGATGTTGGATTTGTCGAGGAGTTATATTGATGAGATTGCGGTCAAGATTGGATATCATAATACTAAATTTGTGCGGGCGAAGATTCAGGATTTGGCGTTAGATCTCGATGCGTTGAATGAATGGATTGTTAAGAATCCGATTACGACTGTTCAACAAATGATGGAGTTAGAGGCGGAGTGCGATCGGTTGCGGCGAGAAACCCCGCTGATTGCAACGGATACGGTAGATGTGGTGGTGTCTAATTGTGTATTGAATTTAGTCAAACCTGAAGATAAGCAACAACTTTTTGCGGAAATTTTTCGAGTATTAAAACGCGGTGGGCGGGCAGTGATTTCGGATATTGTTTGTGATGAATTGCCGACGCAGGCGATTATGGATGATCCGGATCTTTGGAGTGGTTGTATTTCGGGGGCATTTTTAGAAACTGAATTTTTAGAAATGTTTGAAAATGCTGGATTCCATGGAATTGAGATTTTAGTGCGCCAGGAGGAACCTTGGCAGGTGATTGATGGTGTGGAGTTTCGATCGCTTACGGTACGGGCTTACAAAGGCAAGCAGGGAGAGTGTTTGGAGCATCATCAGGCCGTGATCTATAAGGGTCCGTGGAAGTCGGTGCAGGATGATGATGGGCATACTTTGGTTCGCGGTGCGAGAATGGCGGTTTGTGCAAAAACATTTGGTTTGTATACTGATCCAAATGGTCCCTATACTGATGCGGTGATTGGGATTGAACCGTATGCGATCGTGCCGAATGGAGAAGCGAATGCGTTTAGTTGTAATTTCGATAGTTTTCGGGATGCACGGCAAACAAAGGGATCAGATTACCGAGTGACGATCGCCCCTCAAGCTTGTTGTTAAAGCCGCCATTGATAATGAACCGATTAATTATAATGACAAAGTACCCAGAGCCAGGACAAACAAAAACACGTTTAATTCCGGCTCTGGGGGCGGGTGGGGCGGCAAAACTCCATCGTAGATTAGGAATCCATACCGTAAAGACTGTCGGATCATTCAATCCTGAGATCCATTATTCTGGTGGAGATCCAAATTTAATGCATAATTGGCTGGGTGATTTTAAGTATGTTACTCAAAGAAAGGGTGATTTGGGCGATCGAATGAAACAGGCATTTCAATTAGGGTTTGATCAGGGCTGCGATCGTATTGTAATGATTGGAACAGATTGTCCAGCGATCGATAAAGCGTTGATCGATCGGGCTTTTTTAGCCTTGAATAAAATAGAGGTTGTGTTTGGTCCGGCTATTGACGGTGGATACTATTTAATTGGTTTACGAAAACAGATTTTAGAATTGTTCTCAACTATCAAATGGAGTACGGCTTCAGTGTTACAGGATTCCTTGACTATTGTGAAGGATTTGGATTTAAGCTATGAATTATTGGAAATCTTGCCAGACATCGATCGGCCTGAGGATTTGCAGTATTTAAATGCTGATATTGAGGTGACAGAGTAGTGATTTCTATTGTGATTCCGACATTGAATGAATCTAATTATTTAGCGGATACTTTACAATCCATTTTTGATGCCGTTAGCAATCCTATTGAGATCATCGTTGTTGATGGTGGAAGTGTTGATAATACCGTTGAAATCGCTATGAAATTTGGGGTTCAGGTGGTGCTATGCGGGAATGGCCGATCGTATCAAATGAACGCTGGGGCGGCGGTTGCGACGGGAGATGTTTTGGTGTTTTTGCATGGGGATACGCTGGTGCCGACGGGGTTCGATCGGTGGGTCGAATGGTGGGTCGATCCCCCTAAATCCCCCTTGGTAAGGGGGACTATGAGAATAAGGGAGACTATGGATGAGAAATGCAATTTTAAATCCCGTTCATCCCATAAAAATCATGTTCCCCCCTTATCAAGGGGGGCTAGGGGGGGGCTTCCGATCGCCGGAGCATTCAATTTAAAAATAAATAGCGATCGATTGGGTTTGCGATGGGTTGAATGGGGGGTGAAGGTGCGATCGAAGTTTTTTAATTTACCCTATGGCGATCAAGCTTTATTTTTGAAGGCGAGTACATTTCATGAATTAGGAGGATTTCCTGAATTGCCAATTATGGAAGATTTTGTATTTGTACGATCGCTTTCAAAACGTGGAAAAATTACTATTGTTCCAGCATCTGTCACTACATCAGCGAGGCGCTGGGAACAACAAGGTATTTTTAAAACAACAATTATTAATCAAATTATGATTTTGGGATATTACTTGGGTATTTCACCAGACCGCCTAAAACAGTGGTACCGATCGACTAGATAGATCGGCTTGATAGATTAAACCGGGCAATTCACAAATCTCGCGTTACACTCAGAACGTAGTTGATTTAATTTAATTTATTTTTAATTTAGTCGGGAGATGATGGCAGCATGGGCGCAAGAAGTGAGAGTCTCTATGGACGGTTTTTAGCTCCTGTGGTGGAGAACTTTTTAATAAATAAAGAAAGTTTACGTCAACTTGATGATCAAATTGACTGGGAAACTCACGTCCATCGTTTAACCAACCCGCAAGTCGTCTATCCCAATTACTACGAACGATCGGCGTTTCACGGTATCGAAAAAGGCTATCTGTGTAAAGAAGCTGCCCTATCCTACGATCCCATTACTCAATATGCCTTACCCCCCAATGAGACTTGGGTTCGTCAAGGCTTAATTGATGCAATACAAGGGTCTCCAGAACGAATTCTAGACTTAGGATGCGGAACTGGGACGATAACAATGATGTTGAAAAATGCATTTTTGGGCGCTGAAGTCGTCGGTTTAGATTTATCGCCTTATATGCTAACAATAGCAGAACTGAAAGCCGAAGCCGAATGCTGCAACATTCATTGGAGACATGCAAAAGCTGAAGCCACAGGATTACAAAGCGCCTCATTTGATTTGATTACAATAGGGCTATTGTTCCATGAAATGCCGCCGGGAATTGCCGAATCTGTATTAGCTGAAGCCTATCGACTATTGCGAGTCGGCGGCGAAGTATTGATCTTAGATGGCAATCAAAAAGTCTTGCGACAGGCTCCATTGTTGGCCGATATTTTTGAAGAACCCTTCATTCGAGACTATGCTCAATGCAGTCTAGACGCATGGTTGGGCGCAGCCGGATTTGGAGCCGTACAAAGTTTGGATCATTGGTTAATTCACCAAATTACTCGCGGGGTCAAAGGAGTCCGATCGCAAAACCCTGAAGAACCTTTATTTGCGGATGTGGAGGCAATTGATGAGCCATGGGTCATGGGCTAGCGTGGTAAGCTCATTTTCAGGAACGAACTTGATGAAATTATCATGCTTAAAGCCGTACTTTTTGATTTTAATGGTGTCGTTATTAATGACGAATGGCTGCACGAAAAACTGTTAATTGAAGTCCTTTTAGACGAAAATCTTCGCGTTACTCCGGAGGAAATGCAGCAGTTTGTCCCCGGACGAACCGATCGAGCGGCCCTAATTGATGCCTGCAATTTACGAGAACGCGTCCTCACCGCTGCTGCCCTTGATGGCATGATTCAGCGCAAAGCCTTGGCCTATGAACGCGAAATCAACAAAATGGAATCCTTGCCTATTTATGATGGCGTGATTGAATCTATTGAAACTCTGCGAAATGCAGGCTGTAAATTAGGCATTGTCAGCGGCGCATTACGATCGGAAATTACTCTCGTATTGGATCGATCGGGCCTAGCAGATGCGTTTCATTTTATAGTGGCAGCCGAGGATGTGATCGCCGGCAAACCCGAACCCGAAGGCTATTTGTTGGGCATCAAACTAATGCAAGAAATGTTTCCCGAATTAGAGTTAACACCAGAAAATTTTCTCGCCATCGAAGACTCGTTTCCTGGCATTCGATCTGCAAAAGCCGCAGGGATTGGCGTAGTCGGTGTGGCCCATCGCTATCCCTTTCATATGATGCAACGGACAGCAAGTTGGGCCGTCGATTCCTTGTCAGATTTGGAATTGTCTCGGTTAATTCCATCATTAGCCGAAATTATCGAACCGGACGATGATTCAAGTAAACCCCTTGAAGAAATGGCTGGATAAACGAGAGTTTTGTCCGAGGAATCTGGGCACCTTAAAAGCAGTCTTCCTGGTATGAAAATCGCGCCCCATGTCTACTCAACGCATTCCCCTCAACACCTTGCAAAAAGTTCGACAGTATCTTAAAGCCTTTTTGGTACTGCCAGAGTCTGAAAATCGTCCCCTTACAGCAGCCTTAGCGGATCCAACACTAATAGCAGCACCGAATTCATTGGCTGGATTAGGTGATCTATTTAGAATAGGTGGGGGAATGGGTGAAGGAGTCCCCAAACCTAATAATCGCGGAGAGTGGTACATCAGTGTGATAGATCCTGGTGTCGCATTCATGAAACTACCCGGATTACAACTGCGATCGGGCTACCGTCTAGCCACATATCTCTACCGTCAAGGTGAAGAAGGAATTGGTAAAACTTGGGCCATTCCAGAAGCCCTGACCACTACCGCCAATCTAGAGAAAGCACTCTCTAATGCCGGGGCCGAACAAGATCCTCCGAAACCATTGGGCTGCCTGGAGGATATCAGTTTAGCGATCGAAGGGGATAAGAGTGCAAGTTCCTATGTATATGCTTCATTAGTGCGCCGCGAATTACAAGAATTTGGCGCGCTCGGCAAACGGGGGCTTTGGGGTAAACATACGTTGATTAATAGCATCCCGCAGCAACTTGCATGGCAATGGCGGACGGACGTGAAGGATTTATCTCCCAAAGTCGGAATGTTACCTGATGGTCGAGCTATTGTGGAATTCTTTACCTGCCGAGTCGTGCCATCGATCGCAATTTTCCAACATTTAGATCAATACAGTGCCGAAAACTATTTACCCAAAAGCATCGATCGTCCGGTTGCGATCGGAGCACGAAAACGAAATGCATAGGTTCTAAAGCCTCCATAACTTCTAAATAGCTTCTAAATAGCTTCTAAGCAACTTCTAAATAATTTCTTGAGAATCGCCCATTGCAATCCAGCTTAAATCACGACCCGTCTCAGTATGCGTAAGTGTGAGACTCAGGTATCGATCGGGTAAGTAAGGCAAACGATCGCACCATTCGATCGCCATAATCCCCAGCGGTGCTTCGGTTCCATCCCAATAGCCTTCAAGATAGAGTTTTGCAACTTCAGGCGGTGTAAGACGGTAAAGGTCGAGGTGATAAAGCGGGACTCGGCCATCATGATATTCATTTAGCAGGGTAAACGTCGGACTTTCCAGGGTTTCGACAATACCCAACCCAGCCCCAATGCCCTGAACCAGACTCGTTTTTCCGGTACCCAAATCTCCCGTTAAAAGCAAAACAGTGCCCGGTTTTAATTTTTTTCCCAATCGAACACCGAGATCATGCGTCGCTTGGAGATTAGGCAGATGAAGATCATTCATGACTTCTGCTCAACTTTCATCGCAGCGTACCAGCCCAACAGCACTTTCGCCAACCGATCGGGATTATGACGCACAAATCCTTCACTATCTTCCTCCATCACATCTGCCCGAATAATCCGTCGGCCCAAGCTTGTCACCCGATCGGTATCAAGAACAACGGGAATTGCGCCTTCCTTTGCGTAGTTTTCAATCGACGACTTCGAGGGTGGGCGGCGCTGGACTAACACCGCATCAAATAATGGAAAGCCACAAATTTGATCGATCGCCTCAATATGGTCCGCAACACTGTAACCATCGGTTTCGCCCGGTTGGGTCATGACATTGGAGACATAGACACAGGGGACTTGGGTCGCGGCGATCGCTTCACGGATTTCAGGAACCAGCAAGTTAGGGACGATGCTAGTGTAGAGACTGCCGGGTCCGATGATTATGAAATCTGCATTGCGAATG
>JAYUEW010000059.1:0-48488 GCA_043739045.1 Synechococcales cyanobacterium | reverse complement strand
GTTTTATTGAGGGTGATGGTTATGGTGGCGAATCGAGTTTTGTTGCTTTCTCCTGAGGAGTATTTGGAGTGGGAGGAGCGGAGTGAGGTTCGGCATGAGTTTATTGATGGTGAGGTGTTTTCGATGGCAGGGTCTAGTGATGATCATGCTGCGATCGTAGGTAATACGTTTATGGCGTTGATTCCTTTTGTGAGGAAGTACGGTTGTCGGCTGTTTCCACAGGACGTGAAGGCTCGGCCTAAGGGGTTGTCTCGGTATTATTATCCGGATTTGATGGTGACTTGTGATGAGCGGGATAAGGGCGATCGGTATGTGAAGCGGCACTATAAGTTGATTGTGGAGGTGTTGTCGGATTCGACGGAGGCGTTTGATCGGGGGCGGAAGTTTGAGGATTATCGCCGATCGGAGTCGCTTGAGGAGTATGTGTTGATTGCTCAGGATCGCATGAGTGTGGATGTGTTTCGGTTGAATGCTGCGGGGCGATGGGAGTTGGAGGGGTATGGTGCGGGTGATGTGGTGGAGTTGGTGAGTGTTGGTGCGAGGTTTGCGATCGAGGAATTGTATTTGGATGTGGAAATTGTGTTAGATGAGTCTTTTGATGAGACTTAGAACTAGTCTTATATAAGATTTTAAGCTCCTACCCGTTCTAAAAATTTGCTGTTTTTACAATGGGTAGGAGTGAAATTATTTATATTTTACTGATGGGCTATGCGTTATTTCCGAGTGGAAGTTTGCAGGGATTGAATTGCGCGGATTACGTTTTTATCGGTGGGACGCATGGCTAAGGCTTTTTGATACCAGTTCAGAGCGACCTGCGGTTGATTCTGTTGGATCGCAATATTTCCCCATTCCATGTACATGCTGAAGTGGTCGAGTCCTCCTTCACTAGTGTAGGTTAGACCCATTGTTTGTCGGGGTTGGCGAGGTTCTGTTGTGAAATAGGGTCGGGTGTTGGTTTGTGGGTAGGTGAAGTATGGGCTTCCTTGTGGGGTGGGTGAGAGGCGATAGGGGACAATGTTTGGATTCATCCAGCGGTATGGGTATGGGGAGCCTCCTCCTCCGTAGGTATAGTTCCTGGGACCAACCATTCCTGAACTACTGCTGTTAGAGAAAGGATTATGGGTCCGTATGATTGTGGTGTTGGCAGATGCGATCGGGACGTTGAGCGCTAGGGTCGAAAGGATTGAAGCTATGAAATAAAAATGAGGGAATTTTTTGAAGGGTTGCATTGGTAGAATACACGGGTAAGAAATTTCTAAAACTAATTTTGGGCGACTATTAAATAGATTGAAACATTAGCAAAGAAAAATGCCTAAATCTTCATGTAAATGCCCTAGGTCTTTTTCAAAAATCTACATTTAAATGTTCCAAAAATAATTGTTTGATGTTGATTTTATGTATACAGTTCCGATCGTGCCCCCGCCCGATCGGCAGACTGGATTTTAGGGTTTAACGATCGAGGAGTTGTATTTGGATGTGGAGGTTGTATTAAACAAGTCTTACATTAAGACTTGAAATTAGTCTTGTTTGAGATTTTGATTAGAGTTCGGATTTTGATTTAATTGATGGGAAAAATTAGGGATAGATGGTGTGTCATTTTGGGTAGTTATGCGTATTCTTTCTAGGGTTTTGCTCTCAGTAATTTCTGTGTCACTTTTGGCGACGATCGCTCATTCAAAAGAGCCGGAGATTATTCGTATCCCTCAGAAGTCAGATTTGAGTTGTGATGGGGCGATCGAGGCGGTGAAGCGGGATTTGAAGAAGAGAGGTGCTTTTTCGGAGTGGAAAGCACGTCGTCAAATTATTAGACCTCGCATCACTTGGAGTGCTGACCATATTTCAAGGTCTTACTATCAAGGCTAATTGCTGTGCCCTCATACTGAAATTCCTTCCCGCTTGAGATTCAGATAGAAAGGATTAGGCTTACATTCAACCCAATCACGATGTGCACAAACCTGGGAAACTAAAACGCCATAATCCATACATAAGTCTGAAAAAATATGGTTGTTCGATCGATCTCCGATCGTGGATCACATTCATCTGCCAAGACAATCAACACATCAATATCTGAATCTAGAGTTGCATCTCCACGCGCTTGAGACCCATATAAGACAATCTGTGCAAGCCGATCGCCGTAGCTATCTTCCAAGTGCGACCGTAATTTACCTAAAATTTCATCAAGCTGAGGATGACGCATCCCTAAATCCTAGCGAGGAATTACTTTAGATTATAACGAATTCAATGACATTCTACGTTAATCGATCGAGCGGATGAGGAATTTTGAGGATGGTTAGTGATGCCATTATTTCGATGAAATCGCGGAGTCTCAGTTTCTTGAAACCTGTTTAAATCAAGATTTAAGTCAAGTCTTGCCTGAGATTGACGGACAGATTTTAGGATGTTTTGATTTTGATTTTATGGTTTATATTGGTGCAAACTGAGGGGAGTTAGGGGCTAAATGAGAGTTGTGGAAGGCCGATCGCTACAGGCTGCACCACGACAGAATGGAGCTAAACAGGGGTAAAAATTTAGTCCAATTTTAGTCCAGGGATTTGAGTAGTCTAAAAAGTACGATCGGAAAGCCTTGATACAATAGAGTTTCAGGCTACCTAGATGTTTTGGGTTAACTGCGGAACACACAGAAGTCCAAAGGCCAGAAATAGGCGATCGTGCAATTTTGCCAAAACCAGAAAACGCGGAATATCGTGATCCACATTTAGGCCATGGCGTTTATTCCTAGTACAACAGCGTAAAAAATGAGCGGAAATGGTGCGCACCATGCTGTTTTTTACGTCAAAGAAAACAGACTGAGCTGACCAGCTAACTCAAGTTTTATCAGTTTTTTACGCTCCATCTGAGAGAGGTCGTAGCGACAATGACATGGTGCGCACCATGCTCGTAAATTACGCGGCTTGCAATTACTAGGGCGGTGGTCAAGATGGGCCACGGTAAGCAAAAACCTACCGCGTTTAAACACCACCCAGTCCCTAGAATCCAAACCAGAATGGACCCCTTCAAACGCATCTGGCCACTCTCTAACACGACTAGCCAAAGCGTCGATCGACTCTCCCGGTCTTCGGCATGGTCGTCGGCATTTCTGACAAGTCCAATTCGCCTTGCGCTTGATTTTCAGGGCTATTTCTTCCCAGTTTTCGGGATAGAGCGATCGGTTCATCGGCATAACGAAACCTCAGATATAGTTTGCTGTGAAAAAGCTGTGAGAGGTGTGCGGGTGTGTATGAAATCTCTGAAACCCTTGCACAGATTGGATTTAGGTCTTACACACCTCTGCTAAAAGGTGTGTATAGAGGTGTGTGTGTGGCTAAAGGTGTGTAATCACACACCTACATTGAGGTGTGTATGGGGTGTGTGCAAGGTGTGTAAAGGCTGAAACCCTCTCTATACATACCTTTTTTCTTAAATAAATATATAAACACACACCTTACACACCTTTTTAGAAATTATCAGCAGTCCTTATCCAAATTGGTGAATTTGCCTCCATGTAGGAACCACGCCGATTCGTCTTTGTGAATCCCAGAGCTTTTAAAATTCCTGAAACCTGCATCTGTTCTGACTTTCCTTTAAGTTCTGAGAGGCTCAACTTGATAACGACATGAAGGATTTCCGGGATAGTAACCTCTGTCTCATACCTGAGGTAATGCTCGATCGTGCCGTGCCATGGGTGTTCGATTTTCCATTGCATGTTCTGCCGTGCATGGAGAAGTTTTTCCTCGGGGGTGAGGTGCCATATTTCTCCAGCAAGATACGCATCCCGAGCCTCACTCCATATGCTGTCACGATTCGCCCTTAGCCATGAGCTATCGAGAAGGTCTACGCATACCTTCACCACGGTGAAACGCCTATTTCCTGTGTCGTCTGTGAAAAGTTCGGGTTCGTTCGTGGTTCCCCCCATTACAGAGTTGCGTAGATAGAGTTCGGGCATCTTTTCGTACAACTGCCTAAGCCAATCTCCACGCTGTGTCATGAATGCTTTTAGCTCACTTGAGCACGACTTCTTGAAGGTCTTATCTATCTCTGGAACTTCGATTAACCAAGTTCTTTGAGCTTTCCGAATCTCTTCATCATTAATTTTCCCGCCTTGTAAACCATTCCCGTTGACCCATTCCTTCTGGGGGGCGAGTTCAAGGAAGAAGCTGGATTTTCGCTGACCTTGTCCTCCTTGTAGAATCATGACCTCATCCGCTTGACACCCTGGGTCATATGCCCTTGCGACTGCCGAAATTAACCACTTTTTGAGGAATACAGCTTGTAATGGGTCTGGATTGTTGAAAAACTTTTGACAGATATCAAGTAGTTTTATACCGGTCGTATTCCGGCATTTGTTCAGGTAGTCCCTTACTGAGTTGAAGCTGTTTCCTAGGGCGAGTTGCACACAAATGTCCATTACGTCCTCCTTCCCCGCTTTTATGGGCAGCCCGTATTTAGTGGAAAGGAGGAGCCGTTCTCGCCCAAGGGTTAGCCGTTTGCCTTCTAGGTAGAAGTTTTGGGTAGCTGTGTCAAAGGTCAGCAAGTGCCCAACCTCGTTTTCTATCATCTCAGCGTCTTGCTGTAGGGTCGTCATGCCGCGATTTGCCTTACGACTCGCTACGGGTGGGGGAACGTCTGAATTACTCGCGGCGATCGTCCCCATTGGTGGCCCAAGTTGTAATTTCGGTGGCTCCGATGGCTTCGGTATTGAGAGGATGAGTTCGCGCCGATCGCCGATCGCGTTCAATATGTCGGCCTTTGTCGCGCCGTCGTCGTTGATCCAATCTTTTATGTCGAATCCTTTGTTTGGTTGGATTAGGCGTTCCCATAGATAGGACGTTGGTGCCGGATATAGCCATTTTGCGTCCGGGAAGTCTAGGGCTACTTCGTCAGCATGTTTGATTCCTGGCTGGTCCCGATCGGGACAAATCACAACCGCCGCGCCGTCCAAATCCTGCAAGTAGTTGGGATAGCCGTACTGTGTCCACTTTCCACCGCCGCCGATCGAACAGGTTGCTGCAATGCCTAACGACAAAAGTAAATCAACCTTCCCTTCCCCCTCAACAATCAGGATGGTTTGACCGTTAGCGATCGCACTCTGATTTATCTCGTTAAAAATTTGATAGAGGTGAATTAGGGCCTTCACTTCATCCGGTACGCCTGAAACCCATCTATTCCCGTCTTTATGCCACTGGTTGAACCTGCGCTTCCCGTCACCGTCGTCGGCCCTCCTAACCTGAGCGATGTCGATCGGCCTTCCTTCATACAGGGCTTGATAGGTATAAGTGGCGGTGCCCTTTTCTCTCAAAGGCTTGTCCCATGTCAGCGGGGCCAGTTTGTCTTTAATTGCCTGCTTGCCTCTCTCGGATTTGGCACAGTCACAGCCCCATGTCTGATATTTGCCTCTGCTCTTGCCGTCTACGTGAATTTTGAAGTTACCAGAACCACAGACCGGGCAATGGTAGGAAATCTCGTTTTTACTGCTGGTACTGCCGCCGTCTGTGGTGAGTTTGTCTAAATGCTTGAGAATGTCAAATTTGGGTAGCGTTTGTGCTGTCCCGTTGTTGCTGCCTGCCATGTTCATCGATCGGCTCTCTTGTCTTTAGTAGATGGGTTAGTAGTTCAGTCTGTTCCAGCATGTTTCTAGGGTTGCCTCGTCAATGCAGGTTGCTACATCTCCCTCAAAAACGATGACTCTACGGGGCTTCTCAGTGCAATAGCTTATTGCCTGTATCAAAGCAACTGCGTAAATGACATACATTTTTCCATCGTGAAATATCAGCCCATAGAGAGCTGACCCAACCGTATTTCTAGTCATAAAATTCCTTAAAGTTTGTTAGGCGATCGGCTCACAAGGGCGATCGTTTTTTTTGCCTGGATGATGGCTTTTACGCCGATTCTTCAGAGATATTGTCTTCCGGCTTGCGTCCAGAACCTTGTCTCTTACCGCCGCGCTTCTCTCTTCTATCAATGGCGCACTTCAAATCACCAGTCACCATCAAGGACTGTTCAAGCAGGATAGACGCACTCTGCGACAAACTCCGCTGACAGCGCATCGCATATCTCTCTAGAGCCTGTTCCAGTTCAGGATCTAGAACCACCGTAATTTTCTTTAATTTTGTTGGCATCCGAACAATTGTGGCCATCATTTTCAGTCCCCTTATTAAACCGTGTTTCAGGCATCTTACCCCAGAACTTTGATTTATAGTTCAGAACTTTGATTAATAAGTACTATCATTAAAGCCTTTATTCATAAGTTATTGGCATAATCAAAGTTCGGATTTTTGCGTTGGTTTGATGCTAGATTGATTGAGTCGAAGTTCAGAACTTTGAAACACGTAGCAGCCTACAGCGTCGTCTCTAGCAGGTTTAGCCCTGGGAAATGCAAAGTGGTCAGTTAAAAGGACAACCGGGCCGATCGCCGTGGTAGGACGATCGGTCCTTTCCCCCCCTCACTACCAGGATTAACAATGACAAACTACGTTGCAATCAAAGCACCCGCGTTCCTGCTCTTACTGCTCGTCTATGGCGGGGTTTGTGGCTTTTCCGGTGCGTTTATTCTCGGCCCATCGCTCTGTTCACCGATCGCCCCTACCACTCAGGCGAATTAGGTAATTGTTCTCACCTGTCATCTGCCCACCAAATTCACCAACTTCACCAACTTATGAACAGCACACCAAACCAGATCGGCATGACCAAGCGAGAACATTTCGCCGCCCTAATTTTGGGTGGAATGTATGCGAACCCTGATTTCCCTGCACTCCAGTTTGATTCAGCTTCAAAGATGGCGATCGATCAGGCTGATTCCCTTCTGGAGATGTTGGAGCTTTCCGCCGTCAAGCAATCAATCCGGGAAACTCTTGATGACATGCCCGACCCTGAAGATGCGGCCATGGATGCACTGAGAGACGAATCATCAGAGTTCTTCGCGGCTATTTAGGTCATTGTTTAAACCCATCGGGAGGACCAATAAAATGCCTACCAGTTCAAAACGCTTTAACCCCGGAGCCGCCAAAGCCATGGCCTTAAAAAATACCGAAGAACGGTCCCTAGAACCGACTGAGCCGATCGAACCTACCACCGATCGCCTAACTCTCCTGAAAGCAGCAAGAGACCGCCAGGAAAAGGAACTAGCAGACCTTCAAGCCAAAATCGACGAACTCTCAGACGACTTTGCAACTCGCGCTGAAAGCATTGTTCGCTTGGGACTCCAAAGCTCCTACATCAAAGCTAGGCAACGAATTGGAGCAATAGACCTAAGTTTTTTCGGCGATGGGGCAGAACTACCCCACTCAAACAACCTCGCCTTAATGTCCACAATCGAAGCAGAGATAACAGCATGATGAATCTAATTTTGGAGCAACTAGCTGACGACCCCAAGGGAACAGTGATCGGCTGTATCAGTTGCCTCGCTATCTTGGGTGGATTGACGATCGGCCTGCAACGAGGGGCATTCAACCCCGACCCTATGCAATTACGACTTGAATCAAAGCAACAGAATCACGCCTTACAGAAGCAATCGATCGCCCTGGCTAATGAGCGATTCGACGCAGGCTGTGAAGGGGTCTTTTATATGAAACCTGGTGAAAACATCTATCAGCCCCTAACCGAGGGTGTAGGCGTTTTAAGCGGAGATTTCTGGATGCGTTGGAACAAAAACAGGAATCTTAAACCCAATCAGACCGACTATCTGCCAGCCGGAACAACGGTCTGTGATGCCTACGGAAATGTCGGAACTTTGGCCAAACAAGCCAAACCCTACGCCGTCGTCACCGACCTATTGAACACTCCAGACCAAAAGCGCATCACCACCATGATGAAACGCTACCCCACCGCAAACCGTCCACAAGTAGGTTCATAAGATGACTGTATTCAATCGCTTCAAAAATAGCCGAGCCGCCCGTGATGTCGAAGATTCTTGGATTCTCCAAGCGCTCATCTGGGTCTTATTTCTGGGTTTGTTGTTTGGCCTATTTACGATCGCCCTAATCAATATCAAGCCCTATGCAATGCTGCTATCAAGCGCTGGGGGGAATGCTTCATGGGTCTTAGATATTCCCTTAATAGGCCCATTGTTTAACCGTTTATCAATGGGAGTCGCCACGATCGGAGCCATCCTAATTTGGGCACCTGTTCAGATTCTGGAATGCCTCTGGATTGTCATTTCTATGGATGCCAAAGCGCAAAAGAACGCCGTTAGAACATCGATCGCCCTGACTGATGACCTGGACAAACACAGTGACAGTAAAAATTCAGACACCCGCCGCGCCGTCAAGCGAATCAGTAGAATTCCATTCTTCTTTATGAGGTATGCCGCCGCTCTAAGCCTAGCGGCCTATGCCTTTGACCTAGCCGTAGGACTGAAAGCCTATCCAGTTTGGAAGAATTGGAGTGATTTCGGATTTTGGATGAAATCAATGAATCCAATCTGGATAAATGGAGACAACGCCCGTGACTTGGCCATTATGCTTTTCAGCTTTGAAGTCATGTTGCTCCTGGTCATCGTCGTCGGTCAATGGCTCTTCTACCGCAATGAGGAAGCCTAATGTTATCAAGCATCTCCACCGATCGTATTCCCCGGCTATTACAGAAATATTCCAAACTATCCAACGAGAAACTAGACCAAATCGAAGACATTGCCGATGAAGCCTTAAACGGCGTGGTGTCAAGTTCTGCCTTTCCCCTAGTGTCAGGCTTAGCCATTGGATTCGGAATGTCTTCAATTTCAGGAATCCCTATAATTGGTGCCATCGCCGGACTTTATTTCATCTACAACGCTGTAGATGGAGCCATTCAAAAGGGCAAGGATGCCGAATATATCAAAGATGTGGGAGTTCTGGCCCATGCGTTGAAAGAGCCTGAACTTGTCCGTTATGCCGAAATCGTTGGACCTGACGCGGCTGTCTCTGAAGTCTTGCAAGCCTACCAAGACGGGCAGACCATCACCGCCGCCGCTCGCAGGCTCTGTCTGGCCATGAACAAAAAGCCCAAGCGTCGGACGATTTCGGCATTCATGGAAGAGATTCAGCAACTCAAAGACCTTCCCCATGAATCGGCTGCATTGCCTGGAACTATTGCATTACAGGCAGTCGCACCCACAAGCGCGGGCGGAACTTGCAAGATTCCAACGGCTATTGATTCCATGGTCAATCCAGTGCGATCGTCCTATGTCGCAGCGCCGCCGCGAACAGGGAAAGGCATCATGATTACGATCGCCATGATTGCCTACAAGCAGAAATATCCAACCGGAATCCTTTACGGCTACACGCCCAAACAAGATCCAAAAGAGCATTGGTATTGGGAGACCTGCGACCAATTCTTCAATCCTGACCTAGACCAAAATCCCACCCGCGCGGCACAATCCCTCTATTCAATGATTCGCCACTGGCAGAGCCTGCCCAGCTCTCCAGCGGCTCCCATCCTGTTCATCCTGGATGAATTATCTAGTACTCTATCTCGTTTGAAACCCGTCAAAATGTCTGAATTGGATGACGAGCTATTTAACAACGATAATCGCTCATTCTCAGTCTGGTTAATGGATTTCTTGGTTCATGAAGCTTCAATGCGTCAGTCAGTCGATCGATTTGTTTGGGTCATGACACCCCTCGCTACGGTCGATGGCACCGGGGTTTCAAGTTCTGCCTTAAAGAGTTTGAAAAATTACACCCTCGCAAGCCGGGAAAACCTCAAATTTGCTAACGGCGGGAATGGAAGTTTTGAGGCTCCTAAGATTGGTGCAGATTTCCCACTGTTCAACCAATACCAAACGATCGCCTACTCCCACGATTCTCAATCTTGGCTACCAATTCCCACGGTTCCGCCGGACGAACTGGCTAAGCGATCGGCCTCAACCCCCAAGCTAAAAATATGGGGAGAGATTCCGGTTCCTGCGGGTGAGTCGGTCCAATGGGGCACAGCAACAGCAACCGAAGTTTTCACCCGTGCTTACCTGGAAACGTTCGCAGACCCGGCGATCGGCCTCATTGAATCGGTCCCGGATATTAATAAACGGGAAGCGCTCATGATTGCTTATCAGTGGTCGATTGCTAGGCGTGAAAGCGCAGGCGGCATCACCAAGAACGACTTCATGAATCGGGCTAAGAATGATAGGAAATCTGAGTATTTAAGGGATAATCGGGATGAGATTTGGGATGTGCTACAAAGCCTTATTTCCTAACAATAACTGATTTTCTCGGTTCCAGTAACAGGCCAGCAACGTAACGCAGTAACAGCAAAAAAAGGTATCAGTAACGCCGTTACTGCCTCTGTTACCGTTACCGATTACCGTTACCGATTACCGTTACCAAATTGAAAACAAAACCCCGATCGAAACTCATGGCGATCGGGGTTTTTTTATTGAGAATGACCCACTGGACTAAAAACGGACTACATCACCAAAAAGCGATATTTGAAACCCTTCATTCATCACTCGCAATAAGCGGCGGCGATCGTCACAAAGCCTGTTGTTTGGTTTGGACTTCTGCGTTTTTGGACAGAAGTTCTGGTTAGTTCTTGGACTGGGAATAATACTAGAATCATTAGAAAATCTAAGAATATGGCCTCTCTCTTTTTCCTGTGTTGCTTCCTCTTTTACGTCCTGGCTAGGACCTTGTTGCAGTCAAGTAGAGCAAAAGTTCATCCGCCGCGCACACAGACAACCAGGACTGAATATGGTCCTAGTCAGGAAACGAGAGAACTCCTATATCGAATGTGTGCGGGTGATATTGACCTTGCACACAGGATGGTTGGTTTAGAGTTCGCAGACACTGAGGAACAGCGATGGAAAAGAGCGATATACAGACTAGAGCGCGATCGGTCCTGATCTGGGAAAAGTGCAGGTGATATTTTATACCAGGCTGTATACTTGAGTTGTCCCATTTGAGACTCATCATGATATTTACTTCCTCTGATATTCCGCCCGATATCAATACTTACGAAAAACTAGCTGTATGGATTGGAACCATTTTTGAACAATCGGCGGGTACTCGTGAGGTTCTTGAGGTGGAGGGCGCTCGACCTGAACGTGTCGCTCAAGCCCCTATCTTTGTTGATGCTAACAATAATCTACGAGTTGCCGTGCGGCTTTCAATCCCTCTAGACCGTGCGGTTTATTCCGATCGGAGTAAGAAGTTTTGGCAGTTTGCAGGGGTTGTGGTCTCCACGGATGTTCCTGCATCATTCAAAGTCGCTTAATCCAAAAACTCACACTCACAGCACCCGTATTTGGGTGCTTTTTTATTTTTCATGCCTTATACCGTTGTCGATCCAGTCCAATACCATGAGCGTCTAACTAATGAGGTTAGAGCTGGGAACATAACACCGGAGCAAGCCCGTTTTCTTGATGCTCAAAACCGCACTCGAATTGATAGGAATTGGGATTCTCTTCAGGCTGAAAACAAAAGAATTTCGGATTTAGCTGACGCAAGAAAAGCGGCTTCACGGCTTGAGGACCAACGTAATGAGGCTGAGGCGGCTAGACAGCGATATGAGGCTGACGCTCCAGAACGCGCTAGGCAAGCTGAAGCCGATCGTGAGGCCAGAGTGAGACAAGAATCAAGAAGAATCGCGGCGGAGCAACAAGAGGCCAGAATTCAAACAGAACGAAGATATCAAGAAATGGCTAGACAGCCTTCTTCTGGCAGTTCAAGCGCACCGACTGGCCAGAGCAACCCGCGATCGGCGGACACAATCTCAGGACAATCCTCTAGAGGGAACACCCCATCCGGTACAGGGGGCAGCAACTCAGGAAACGGGGGCGGAAGTTCTCGCCCTAGTGGAGGTTCCCCGTCTAAATCTTCACCCGTAATCGAAAATAATCGCCCAATGTCTAACTCCCCATGGGGTAGTGGGGGCACATCATCGGGACAAGCAGCGAGGGGAAACCCTCCGACATCGGCACCGTCTGGGACCCCTACTAGACCAGCCCCATTCAGTCCAAACCGGGCACCCGCGATGAGGGGCGGAGGTGCGGGTGCAGGAGCGCTTGGTGCGATCGGGGGTGCGCTCTTGCCTATTATTCTGTCTCCTGAGTTTGCAAAAGATCCAGGAAAGGCGCTGAGGGGATTACTTCCCGAATGGGCAGGCGGCCCAAAATTTCAAGACCCCCTGGCAGACGACCCATTCAAACGCAGAAAAAAGGGTGAGCCGGCCCCGGACCCCAATGCCCCATTCAGAGATCCGAATAGACCGAATACCGAACCCGACAACCCTTTCGCACCTATTTATGCGCCTGGAACGCCGGGGCTGTGGTCCTGGAATCAAATCCAGGGTGAGAATTCATTCCCGCAAGCCGACATCGGCACATCCGACAGAATTTGGAAACTAGGAGTATTAGAGCCTACGTTCCTCCCTGGTGTAAGTTTTTATGTTTGGCAATTTAAAGAGCCGTACAGCGATTGGATCCAGGTTCATTCTGGATATGAGGATAAAAGCGATGGAGCTGATGTTGCAGGAGTAAAATTTGTCCCAGACGGCGGCCCCGATCCTGGATTAGGACCACGCAACGCCCCTGGAAATCTAACAGACCCATCAGCCCCACCCTCGCCTGGACTTGACCCTAACAATAGGCCAGCGCCGGGTAGAGATCCATCACCATCACCCGGACCGGACGGAAACCCTACCCCCAACGGAAACCCATTCGGCGGCCTTATGCCGTCACCGGGTGGCGATCGTGCCCCACGGCCTGAATTGAAGCCGGAGAACGAGATAAAACCAAAAAGGGAGCAACAACCCGAACCCGATCGATCGCCTGGTTTCAAGCCGGGTGGATCGCCGGGTGGATCGCCGGGTGGATCGTCAAGCGGCAGTGCAGCGGGTTCAAAGACCATTATTAGGTACGACCCCATAGCAACAGGGGCACCAAGCCCAAAACCGGGCATTAATCCAGGAAGCGATCCAAAAACAGACCCAAGGGAAAGAGATAAACCGTTTTTTGATCCATCGGGTGGAGGCGTCCCCGCCCCACAGCCTCAACCACAGCCTCAACCAATCCCCGGCACTGACCCGTGCAAGGATGCCGATCCGTGTGCAAAGCGGACCGGAAACCAAACTAGGCCAGAGACTATCAAAGTGAAGCAGTTCACCGGATGCTCTAGGGATAAAGACGGCAAAATAGTATTCGGAGAGGTATCAGTATCAGTGCTTGCAGGGTCTTCCGCTGCGTGGAAAATGATGCTTGAGAATGAGGCTGATATTTTGGCGTTGCAATGTGAGCAAAAAGAGCCTTTATTAGTGCTCCCTGATTGGATGCCCGCTAAATGGGCAAACATGTCAAAGCTGGTAGTTCTGTATGCAGAAAAAGACGACAAAGGTAAGTATAAATCTGCTAAATACTCAATCACTATTCCACATTGGGGAAAGAATGAAAAAACAACTAAAAAGCCAGACTTCCCAATCCTTAATAAGGGTCAATATCAATGCATTTTAGAATTCAAGGATGGTTCAAAAATAACGCTTAATGCTAAATCCGTGAAAGATGCTAAGGACGCAATGACGAAAATCATTCAAGGATTAGAACCCGAATATAAGAATTCTGTTGTTCCTGAGCCTGGTTTAAGAGGAGGGAAAAAGATTGCAGAAATAACCCTGCATCCTGTTGAGGCTCGTTACTTCCTGAAAGGGAATGAGGACCTTACACCTGTATGGTCAGTCGATTTTAGGGGGATTAAAGATGGAGCGGCTTAGAATCTATGGCGGAAATCTCAGGACGATAAAGTTATCAATCAAACAACAATCATCAATGATATCTGTAGCTATGTATGCCAAGCGTTATAGCTACTCTATTTCCTCCGTTTATTACGGCATCTCACATGGTTACATCGTTGCCCGAAAATTTAAGGGTAAATGGCGATTGCTGCCACTGGAGAACAATAAAAAGCGGATGTTCATCTAAGTTTCTATCGGGTCAATTGACCCGATCGTTAAACATATTGACGATGCTGGTACTCATTGGCAAGAATGCAGGTGTTCACTCACAAATAAACAACATGCCTGCAAGAGACCCCCATTTTATTGCTATTACAAATGACACTGTTGTCCAGACTCAGATGGTTGCTACTGCCATGTCAGGTCTGCTCACCACGCTCGGGATTACTAAAGGTGCTGCAGGCGGAGAAGTCCCAACGGGAAAAACACTAGCAGGAAGCGGTAAAAGCGACGCTTTAGAGGCTGGTTGTGTGGCTATTAATCTAGTCTACAAAAAAGGAAATAAACTCCAAACCGCCAAGGTTCTTTGCAGTCCTACCAAACTTGGGCCTAATTTGTTCAAGACGCTTGTAGGACTGAAATACGCGGGAAATGACATTGTTAAAGTCCGGGTCCCCCGCCGTCGCATTTATACGTTCTAGTCAATTCGATTGCCTAGTCAATTCGATTACCGAGTTTTGTTCACTTTCAACCTCATTAAATCATCATGAATTTTGTAATTAAGCAAGTCAATGAAGCGGGTGAAATCTCGTTCTACAACGGTTCTGTTTTCGTCGCAGATCCATCCGAAGCTAAACTTATTGGAAGTATCCAAGACGCTCGATACCTTCAAGGCGTCTTCCAATCTCAATTCATTCAATCGGAAGTTTCCAAGGTTTCTGCCTCTATTTCTGTCTCCTTAGGCTAACTATGGGACGGCTTTTATTAGAGCTTAGTAATCCTCAACACTGGATTCCGTTATGGTCCTTCAGGTTGTCGGCTGGAATGATTTATAGCTTACAGAAGGCTATTCCTGAACAGGTTGTCCCTTTATTGCTTGATAGGCGTATTCTGGCGGCTAAAACGACCTCTCTATCAGGTTCTCCGACCTGGAAATATGGGGGATTGCTAAGGCCGCTTCTGCAATGCTCTAACAGCCATTTCTCAGAAGCTCTAATAAAGCCCGAACGTCTCACCCTGAATGACACTAAGCTGATTTTTTTAGAAGATTTAGGAGAGTATCGGCTAAAGATCTCGCCTCCTAAGTGGTTCCCGTCTTTTGAGTTGGATTTGTGGAGTTATATCGGCCCCGAGGAAGATACAGGGGAGTTTATACGAGGCCGAATACGTCGGTTTTATACATACAATCCCTCGCCAACTCCCGTACAGATTCTTGAATCGCGGCGCGATCGTAGCTCTGCGACAATGTACAACTCATCAGGCTCAACTATCTATATCGGGTTTGAACCCAACATATCCAAAAATAACGCCCCTGAAACTCTGTATCCCGGTGGGCAATGGATTTCAGATGGCGGTGATATTGGAAATATATGGATGGTTTCAGACTCGTTCAGCCCCACGACATTACAAATTGTCGAATATGCACAGACTTGACTTATGCCTGTATTCAACTCTGTCCCCAGTGAAACTATCCGGGCTATGAAACAGACGATCGCGGATACTCTAGCTACTGCAAAAAATGAGCTTAGACAAGATCTGAATAACAAAGCCTCTTTTTATATTCACGATCAAACCGCCCCGTCTACCGTATGGACGATAAACCATAACTTAAATAAACCCGTATCAATTACAACATTTTCAACCAATGGAATGAAGGTTGACGGTTCTATTTTGAGCGATGGACTAAATAAATCAACCATCACTTTTGCTTCTGTTTTCGCCGGAATCGCTTACTGTATATAGGACTTTCTCATGCCATTTCTCGTCGATCATCTAGACTTCGCGGGGGTTGAGGCGCGTAATCTTGTTAGCCAAAACTTAGCCGCCCCACCGTCCAACCCTGTACGTGGTCAAAGATATTTTGACACTACGCTTCTTAAAGCCGGGTCTTTTAACGGCGTATCTTGGGAATACTTTACAACTAGTGCCGTAGTGTCTGTCGCTGTTACAGCCCCACTCGTCTCCACTGGTGGGACAACTCCCACAATTAGCATTTCTCCTGCTAGTGGAAGTTTAGCGGGGTCAATGTCCATTTCGGATTTCATTAAACTCGGTGCGTCTACAGCCGCGAACACCCCAAACGCCCTTGTACAGCGAGATGCTAGTGGGAATATTGCAGTTGGGACTGTAACAGGGAACCTCACGGGTACGGCCTCAAATGCCACAACCCTAAACAGTCAGGCCGCACTATTTTATCTGACACGAGCCAACCATACAGGAACACAACCCAGTAGCTCGATCAGCGATTTTGATACACAGGTTCGTGCATCTCGCCTAGACCAATTAGCATCTCCAACTAGCGCAGTCTCACTAAACAACCAAAGAATAACAGCAGTTGCAACTCCCACACTTGGGTCTGACGCAGTAAATAAAGACTACGCTGACGCTTTGATTTCCACGGGAAACAACAAAGGAGAAGCGCGAGTCGTTGCTACGGGAAACATTGCGATCGCAACACCCGGTACGGCGATTGACGGTGTAACCCTGGTTAATGGAAATCAAATACTCTTAATCGGTCAGACTACGGCGGCGGAAAATGGCCTGTATGTTTTTAACGGGGCCGCAATTCCGTTAACTCGCGCCACTAGTTCTGATACCACGGCTGAAGTCAAGCCCGGAATGTTTGTTTTCGTATCGGAAGGTTCCGTCAACAACATATCCAATGGCTACACGCTAACGACTCCAAACCCGATCGTTTTAGGAACAACTGCACTAACTTTCATTCAGACATCGGGCGCGGGTCAAATTACAGCGGGGTTAGGTCTAACCAAGACAGGTAATGTCTTAAATGCTGGGGCGGGGATTGGCATCACCGTCAATGCTGATGACATTGCAATTAATACGGCTGTTGTCGCACGTAAATTTGCGCAATTGATTGGGGATGGAGCTAGTACCGTCATTACGGTTACGCACAACCTAAATAATGCTGTCCCCAATTGGGTATGTGTTCAAGCAGCTAGCCCATTTAATTCTGTGGTCCCGTCCGTGGCATTCTCAACCGCGAATACTACTACGTTCACTTTTGCAGTAGCTCCTACCACAAACCAGTACAGAGTGGGACTAACAGGTTAATCGTATGAGTTTTGTAAACGGTGCTCGATGGATTAACGGTGCTTTCACCGGGCTTTTAAAATGGGCACCTACGGGGAATAATACTATAACTTTTCCTCCTAACGCTTCAGGTGAAGTGGTCCTGAATACCACGATCGGGGCAGCAACATCTCGTGTATTGGTTTACGCAAGACAAGATGCAAATGTATTGTCTGCGGGCCTTGAAGTGCTTATCCCGTTTAGCACGGAAATTATTGATTCTCAAAACCTCTTTACTAATGGAGTTTTTACTCCAAACAGTACAGCGCTTTACAGAATTAGCATAAAAGTATGGGCAACAAACCCATATAATACACGCCGTAAAATCATGATTTATCAAGGCATTACAAAAATATCAGATTTGTACGAAAGCGTAGACAACACAGATGGAATATGTGGTGGATTTGTTGATTTGCAACTAACAACGGCATTACCGTACAGCATTAAAACCCTTATCGGGGTTGGTTACAGTACTGATTCTGTTCTTGCTGGCGCTGAGATTTTCAACACCCTCACGATCGAAAAACTCACATAACCCGATGAACAAGAAAATGATTGAAATAAAACTAGACGATTTAGTACAGATGGCTTCTTTAATGGCAACGATCGCAGGCACTGTTGGATCAGGGAGCGCTTTATTTGTCGATTTTACGAGGCGTAGGATTAGGGCTAAAACCGCCGAATACGCCGCCGCAAGCGATTTTTCTCGGATTACCAACGCTGTTGATTTACTGCAAAATACGCTGGAGAGTCATGTGGATAAAACTGCACAAAATCACTCTGAAATTTGTCAGAGAGTGTCCCACCTAGAGGGGCGATACGATGCTAGATCTGAATGATAAATGTACGTAGCTGCCAGGTTTATCTATTGCCTCAATTTATACCTAACTAAAGATTTTTCAAACATATAAAAACCGCTCTTAGTGTTGCTTTGAGCGGTTTTTATGGTCTAAGTAGTACAGGTGATTAACTGCGGAACACACAGAAGTCCAAAGACTGAAAATAGTCTAAATGTACTATTAAAATTTTGAGGATTTATTGGGAAAAACCGATCGCAAATCGATCGCCTTTCAGCAGTCGTTCCCCTCACCTCCAACCCGCTAGAGTTATACTAAATCCAAGATCTTTGTAACTCCTCAAGAAGTCCATGATCGCAACATCCCTGACTCCAACCTCATCCAAAATCACCCTCTGGCAACCTGCAAGCTGGGCAGATTATGAACGACAACGCGACAAATCTGAGACAAGCGATCGTCACCGCTTGTACTTTCACAATGGATATTTACGGGTAAACGACATGGGTTGGGAAGGCATTGGTCATGCGAGAGTTCACGATTTATTCACAGCAATTCTAACGATCTGGTTTCTTCTCCATCCAGACCAAAAAGCAGAAACCTTTGGTGGTGCCCTCTTGGAAAAACCGGGATACCAAGCCGCCGCACCAGACTTAGTTCTCTACCTTGGTGATGGTGCCCCAACTTGGAAAGAAGGCCAATCTCGGCGTATCGATCTCAACACATGGCGTATTCCCGACCTCGTCGGAGAAGTCTCGGATACAACCCTCGCCGTTGACCTCGATGAAATGAAGCAACTCTACGCCGCCCTCGGTATCCCTGAATATTGGGTCATCAACGTCAAAGGTCAGCAAGTCCTCGCCTTCGGTCTCCAAGAAAACGGAAAATACCAACCGATCGAAACTTCTCTCAATCTCACCGGACTCCCGATCGCACTCCTCGAACAAACCCTCGACCGCCTCACCGAAGAATCCAACATCAGCGCCGCCCAATGGTTCATGAAAACATTGGTGTAGCCTCCGGGACGATCGAATTGGGATTCCGTTAAGTGATGTGCAGGCATGGCATAAATAAATGCTCAGTCAACGATCGCACTCAAATCATCTTCTTAAATAAGACTCGCAACAAGTCCTAAATCAAGACTTAAACGATACTTCAATCTTAAAAAACCTACAGACTTTCTTCCCCCCATCAACCCTCTACAGCAGATAACATAGCAATACCTCTTCACCCACAAAGCATTATGGCCACTCACAAAGAAATTCGCCAATACCTCACCCACTGGTTTCAACTTGGCAAACCCCTTATCCTCAACGGCATCCCCCACACCATCACCCCCACTCTCAACACCGATCGCCCCAGCCCCGAATTTGAAACCCTCTGGCAGGAAATCCTCGCAACCCCCCACCTCGCCCACCTCGAAGACAGCGAAATAGACCTCGCCCAACTCCTCACCGGAACCTGGGAAATCATCGACTGCGCAAGATGCGAAATGCCCGTTCCCCTAAAAATCGCAGGCATCATCGGCAACCACTGCATCTGCCAAAACATGGACACCTGGCCCAACAGCGACACCCTTCAACCCCACCACCCCGTCAACACGATCGATCGCCTCCACCAACTCCGCCACCGCCTCACTTCTTCTTCACGATCACCCGCTTCTTAACCTCAACATTCTCAATCTCAATCTGAGACACATCCTGAGTCTTAACTTGCAACTCATTCTGAGACTCCGTAACATCCTCCCGTCGCCTCGGCACCTCAAACGACCAGAAATCCTTCGCCATCAACGTATTCGGAAAAATCGATCGCGCCTCCGCCAACAAATCCTTCCACTCCAGCCCCCCATTCCCCGGCGCATACCTCGGACTAAAATGGGTCATCAAAAGAGTATCCACCCCCGCCAAATGCGCCGTCTGAGCCGCCATCGTAGACGTTGAATGCTGCCGAGCGATCGCCATCTCCGCATCCGCATGAGAATAGGTCGCCTCATGAATCAACACATCCGCCCCCCGCGCCAATTCCACCGCCCGATCGCAAAAAACGGTATCCGTACAATAAACAACACTTCGACCCCGCTCCATCGGACCCACAAAATCCGCGCCCTCAAACACCCGACCATCCGCCAACGTCACCCGCCCGCCCCGCTTCAACTCACCGTAAACCGGACCAAACGGAATTCCCAACGCCTTCGCCTTCTCCACATCAAAAATTCCCACCTTATCGCGCTCCGTCACCCTAAACCCATGGGCCGTCACCCGATGCTTCAACAGCGCACAATCCACTCGAAACTCACCATCATCCATCACAAATCCGGGCTTCACCACATGCACCCGCACCGGATAGGACAAATGCGTCTGTGAAAACCGTCTCGCTGCCGCCAAATAATCCCCCAACTCAGGAGGACCATAAATATCAATCTCCGACACCGCCCCCGCCAACCCACAGCTCGCCAACAACCCCATCAACCCAAAAATATGGTCTCCATGCATATGCGTAATAAAAATTCGCCGAATCTGACTCGATCGCAACTCACTCCGTAAAAACTGATGTTGCGTCCCTTCCCCACAATCAAACAACCACACCTCCGATCGCTGCGGCAACCTTAACGCCACACTCGACACATTCCGAGATCGCGTCGGCACCCCAGAACTCGTCCCCAAAAAAGTAATCTCCATTCCCCAATCCTCACTCACAAAAATGCAGCAATAGAACCACTATAAATCCCCAATACAAAACCACCGTAAAATCAACCATCCATTAAAATGAGAAAATAAGACCACAATGGATTTTTTGTATTGGACCCTATGAAAAAACTCACTGCTTCCCTATCTCAAATTAACGCTAAAACCTCTCAGATGATAGGACTCAGTTTGATCAGTCTCGCCCTTTGCTTCACATTACTACTGTTGATCGGTTGGCTTTGTCAGGAAGTCTTGGAAAAAGAGTCTTTTGGATTTGATCGGCAAATTTTACTTAGCATCCACCAATGGGCAACTCCTCAATTGGACAATCTCATGATTGCATTGACACGGCTGGGAAACCCAGAGTGGGTGATAGCCGTCGTCATTGCAACATTAGTTTGGTTTGGCTTAAAGCGAAGATATGCGGAAGTCGTGATGTTTACGATCGCCTTAACTGGAGCATTCGTTTTAAATACAGGAATGAAACTAATTTTTGCGAAACCACGTCCAGAACTTTGGCCAAGATTGATTCCAGAAACATCTTTCAGTTTTCCCAGTGGTCATGCCTTAGGTTCAATGGTTCTTTATGGAGCTTTGGCCTTTCTACTTTCTAAACTATTTCCTCAAAAGTCGCGTATTTTTTATAGTGTAGTGTCTGTTGTGATTGGAGCGATCGGCATAAGTCGGTTGTACTTGGGGGTTCACTGGCCCACGGATATTTTAGCAGGCTATAGTGTCGGATTTCTTTGGTTAATCATGAATATTGCATTCTTCAATTGGCAAACTTAAACGAAATTAATGAGCCGTTAAGCCGCTATTCAAGTGAGCAAAATTAGCATCTGACTTCATGAATGCTTGGCTTGTATCACCGTGCTTACCAACCCGTGATTATGCTCCCCATTAAAAGCACGATCGTAACCCCGGCTAAATGCTGAGGTAACAACTTCCAAAATGACTGCCGAGCAATTTTTTGCGTCAATATAACTGTGGCTAGCCCCGAAGCGAACAACACAACGGATTGCAGAAAGGAGACCACTGCCGGATGGGCGACCCACACAAGGGGATGTGCCATAGTTAAGCCAAAGGTCGCAAAGGTTACGGGAATAATTCGACCGCCTTCAGAAAGCCCTAGTCGAAGAAAGTGGGCCAGTAGTCCCCCCATGGCTAAGGGCAAATAACCATAGGCTAGCTCAACAAAGGGGCGAGACTTCCGGTCTAGCAGGCGAATCAAACCATGGCTCGGGAATGCGATCGCCATTGGAATAAATAGAACCGCCACTGAAACTAAGGCATGAATGCCAAAATTCTCTAATTGCAAATCCCAGCCCATTTCCTGCTCAATCTCAGGCAACCGATGGAGAAACGTGGCACCAAACAATAAAAATAGCAACGCGACTTCTGGATAATTAGCCTTGTGGGTTGTCCATAGCTCAATGCCCGGTGGGCGCAAATTGAGTTCTACCGATCGGTGGGGACAAGCTTTTAGACAAGTCATGCACAGAACGCAATCCTTATTATCTTGCAACTGTGCCGGGTGGGAATAGACAGGACAGCCCCCGGTTTCTTGGCCTTCCCCCAGTTGCGGTCCACCTTTGTAGCATTGATACGTCGTACAGGTCGCCGAGCAAATTCCTTGCTGTGCCCGCAGTTCAATCATTGAGAGTTTGGCAAACATACCATTCATGCCGCCGATCGGACAGAGATAGCGACACCAAAATCGGCGTTCAAATAAAAGCGAGAAGATCACAGCACCTGCCGTAATCAGCAACAATAAACAACCCGAAAGATAAGCCGTATTCTCCAAATTCCATAGTTCTTCCCATAGCAAAATGAGGGCGAAAAATCCAAATAGAAACCAGCCGCCAAATCGTTCGGCTTCTTGGCGTGGCCACGATCGTAGAGTTCTTGGAAACCATTTTAGGGACAGCTTCTGTATCAGTTCACCGTAGATCATAAATGGACAAAAGGCGCACCAAATCCGGCCTAAAAAGGGAAAGATTACCAAACTCCCAAGCCACCACCAGTCCCAAAAAAGATTTAAAACAAAATTACGATCGCGGGTTTGCGGACCCAGAAACAAAACACCGACAATAAATGCAAATCCGACTAATGTGATGCCATAGTTAATCCGATCGGGATACCAATCACTGCGAAGAAATCGTCGTAGCCATGGATAAACATTAAGTAAATTAACCCGAAATCTACGCTCCTTTTTGGCCTCCGCCCAGAAGACTTCTTCGGTCAAATCCTTGGCTCCGCCTGCCTGAACCAAGGCTCTTGTGAGTAAACTTTCTAACTCAATTAAATTGTTAGGAAAATCATAACTTTGTAGCTTGCGTAAAGCCTCAGGAGTAACGGTGGGCCGGGGCAGACCACGCGATCGACAGAGCAATCCTAAGTAATAATTAATCTGAACTTTAATATCTGCTTTGCGAACTCGCAAGGGCGGCACTTTAATATTGTGCTTGACCAACTTACACCGGGCCAGTTTTGGAATGACCTTTTCAGCAATCATAATAATGCGTGCTTCGGTCTGTTTGAGCAATGGACTTGTTTCGTCTTCTCGGGACTGCGAAGCATATTCACCAGTGTTCAACAAAAGTTTTAATCTTTCTAGAAGTTCTGGGGCTAAATCTTCTAAATTATTCAGCATTAAGGTGCCGCGCCCGACCCATTCTAATAAACCAGGTTTGCTGCCCCGTCCAAACAATTCGGCTCCATTAGTCTGTAAGGTACTGCAATTTACTTTGATTAGTGGTTCTTTACGAGTTCCAGAGCCAAAATGAATTAACGCAGCAATATTGTCCTTATTCAGACCGGGTTCTCCTAAAATCAAAACCGCGCCAGTTTCCTGCATGGCTTTTTTAATATCTTGTCGTAGACGTAAGGCATAACGACTAGAGCCTACAATGCCTCGACTGGCCTTGGGCACGACATAGGGACGCAAGGCGGTGGCGCGATCGCGTTCATAAACCAGTTCTGACTCCGCCCGTTGAAGATCGATCGCCAGTTGCTGGGAAAGAATTTGAGTGATTCCAGGATGCTGCTGGGTGATGGTTAAGAACTCGACACGGGGAATTTGCCATAGAACACAGTCATCTAAGCTGATACTCGTTTCGTCTGCGGCTTGATCCAGTAGGAGTTCTTTTAAATACAGCACTGAACCGGGGAGGATACTGACGGCTCGCGCGATACCGTTCAGGCTGGTGCGATAACTTTCGATGTGGCCGCTGTGGAGAATCAGTAGCGACTCAGGAATGGTGTCTTCTAGGACAAGGCGACGGTTTGCAAGGATGGAGGTTTCTTGAAGGGTTGTAGCGATCGACCTTAAGGCCGCCTCAGGAATCTGGTTAAATACGGTGTTGTTTTGTAACCAACTTACTCTCTCTGAGATATCCATATTTGTCCTAGGGGTAATCAGGGGCACAACTCAAGCCTACTTTGATACTCTACTATGACCTGCTCTTTTCGGCCTTTCAGCCTTATTTATTAACGTGAGAGATTCAAACCAAAACGCTTTATAAATATCATTGGATGTTTCGATCGGTCCCAAGCGGACTATGTGGTTTAGATGGCAGAGATTTGACAACTTTAGACAACTTTAGACAATGATAAATTAGATGATATTCGCAATCAATATAATCAATATATTGCAACCCCCGACTTATATTTCCTGGAGGAAGTTTAATTGTCCTAAATTAGTGATACGATCGCGAGTAATAAAGTTTCAAAACAAGAAATATGTATCTACTTTCTTCCTAATGTGAAAAAGGATTTATGACTCCCCCAACCTACTCTCTTTTAATTGTTGAGCAGTCTCTAGCAATCCAAGAGCAATATAAACGTGACCTGCAAGTTAATTCAAGCTGTAATTATCAGTGGTTGGCAGCAACATCGATCGCAGCAGGAGTGGCGTTATGTCGAACCCGTGCTATTGATGCGGTCTTATTAGGGGAGTCTTTCAGTAACATTAATGGATTGACCTTTCTAGAGACGTGGTCCGATCGCAGTCCCGTGGGTCGTCCCAATAATGTTGTCATGATCGCCGCCACGGTCGATGCTAGCGTTGCGGTGAGCGCTATTAAACTAGGAGCAGAAGATTATTTAGTTCAGCCTGTAACGCCCGAACGATTGCAGGCAGCCGTGCAACGCGCAATTCAAACCGCTGAAACCGCCCGACCACAGTGGCAAGCCAAACGCGATCGCTTTCAAACTTATATTGACAACATGCTGGATTGCGTTGCTATTTGCTCTGCGATCCGCAATGCGACGGGAAAAATAGTTGACTTCCGCTTTGACTACCTCAACCCAAGCGCCTTAGCAACCGAGCAAATGGTTGATGCCGAAGTGGGGCGAACAATGTGTGAAGTGTTACCCGCCAGCCGAGAAATAGGGTTATTTGATGAGTGTTGTCGAGTAGTAGAGACCGGAGAACCGCTGATTAAAGAAAACTTGATTTTCTCCAATAGAGTGGGGGCGAGACGTTTAAAGGACGCTTATGACATGCGGGTTAATAAATTAGAGGATGGCATTGTCGGCACTTGGCGGGATGTCACGGATCGTAAACAAGCCGAACTTGACTTACAGCTAGCCCATCAACAAGCACGGGAGGCGCAAAATCACTTAAATGTTGGGATACAGGTCGCCGGGGTCGGGTTGGCGCGGTTTGATTATGATGCCGATCGGGTCACCCTTTCACCACAAGCTGCTGCAATGTTTGGGTTTACTGCTGATACCCAACACGTATCGATCGCTGATGTCTATGCAACCTTTCACCCTGACGAACGCGCTGAACTGCTGGAAAGTCTTGAACAGGTGTTGAATCCAGAGAGTACGGGTTGGTTTGCCCGTGATCATCGAGTCGTTTGGCCTAATCATGAAGTTCACTGGCTGAGAGTGCATAAGCAAATCCTCTTCGACCGATCCAGTCCAATTTCTCGTCCGACTTATGCCGTTTTAGCCGCGATCGATGTCACCGATCGCAAACGCACCGAAGAAGCCAGTCGCCAGAGTGAATCCCAAACTCGACGCATTCTTAATGGGTTGTTTAGTTTTGTCGGTATTATGACCCCTGACGGGACGCTGATTGAAGCCAACCGTACTGCTTTGGAAGCCGCTAGACTGACACCAGAAGATGTCCTGGGTAAGCCAGTCCCAGATACTTATTGGTGGTCTTACGATGCCACGATTCAAGCTCAACTGTGGACGGCAATTCACCAAGCAGCAGCCGGAGCCACCGTTCGTTACGATGTGCTAGTGCGCCTAGCGTCCGATCACTTCATCACCATTGATTTTGGCTTAATGCCCCTGTTTGATGCGGCTGGGCAAGTTGAATTTCTGGTTCCGTCCGGCATTGACATAACCGATCGTAAACGGGCAGAGGCGGCACTGGAAGACTCAATGGCTCAGATCAAGGACTATGTAGAACGGATGACATTGGCATTGGATGCCGCCAAAATGGCATCGTGGTACTGGGACTTAATCACCGGAGAAATTACTTGGAGTTCCTACTATGAAATTTTGTGGGGCTATCAACCGGGGACCCATAACCGTCGCTATGAAGACTGGAGCCGTAGGGTTCACCCTGACGATTTGCCCAGAGTCGAAGCTGCGATCGATATGGCTAAGCAAGCAAAGACTGACTTCCTAGAAGAATACCGAGTGATTTGGGCCGACGGTACTTTGCGGTGGGTGTCAGGTTTTGGCCGATTTTACTTCAACAATGAGGGGGAGCCTTACCGCATGATTGGCACAGTGCAAGACATCACCGATCGCAAAGAGATTGAAGCGACTCTAGATCTGAATGAAGAACAATTGCGTCTGGCAACTGAAGCTGTTGATCTGGGTCTCTGGTTCTGGCATTTAAGTGACGATCGCTTAATCTGGACAGCGTGCTGTAAGCGATTATTTGGCCTTGATGCCGACACTGAGATAACCTATGATCTGTTTCTAGCTACCCTTCATCCGGATGACCGCGATCGGACCCATACCGCTGTCCAACGGGCCATTAACGAGAAAACATCATACACAATGGAATATCGAACGGTTTGGAGCGATCGGAGTATTCATTGGATTTTGGCCCAAGGCCGAGTGTTTTATGATAATCAAAGCCAACCTATTCGGATGATCGGGACCGCGCAAGACATCACCGCTCAGAAGCAGGCAGAAGTGATGCTGCAAGGCTACGCGGATGAACTAAACCAGATCAATACGCAGTTGATGGAAACTACAGAAATCGTCACTCAACGCAACCAGGAATTAGATCAATATGCCTACATTGTTTCCCATGATTTAAAGGCTCCCCTACGGGCGATTTCTAATCTCTCCCACTGGATTGAAGAAGACCTGCAAGGAACAATGTCAACCGAGGTCCAGGCTCAAATGGCGCTGCTGCGTAGCCGGGTGCGCCGGATGGAAACCATGATCAATGGGCTGCTCGACTATGCCCGGATAGGCCGGAGCGATTCAGTCGTTGACACGGTGGCAGTGGAAGAACTGTTGCTTGAGGTTATCGACACCGTGGGTCTACCCGCCACATTTACCGTCACCCTTGCCCCAAATCTACCGACCTTTGAGACGAAACGTTTACTCTTGTTGCAGGTATTCACTAATCTAATTGGCAATGCTGCTAAGCACCACGATCGGGCTGATGGTTCCGTGCACATTTCAGCTACCGATCGGGCTAATTTCTATGAATTTACGATAGCGGATGATGGGCCAGGAATTAGGCAGGAATATCAGAATAAGATTTTCACTATTTTTCACACGGCATCCTCGAAAAAACATCAAGACAGTACGGGAGTTGGCCTCGCAATTGTCAAAAAAATTGTGGAAACCGAGGGCGGGACGATTTGGTTGGAGTCGCAGGTTGGCCAGGGAACGCTATTTTACTTCACTTGGCCCAAATGAACTCGCCCCCCTAATTTAAAACATTCCAATGCGATCGCCCAATCCTCTTGGGTTTTTACGACAAGAACTTTGATGGAGAGGTGTTCCGGCGAAATGACTTGATCCATCGGCTGGGCAAGATTGCGATCGGGATCAATCTGTAGGCCCAAAAATCCTAATCCCTCGCAAACAGCCGATCGAACTAAGGGCTGATGTTCTCCCACACCTGCGGTAAATACCAAGGCATCCAATCCGCCTAAATTTGCGAGCATTGCACCAATCTGGGCGCGGAGTCGATAAATATAGACATCAAATGCTAATTTGGCACGGAAATCTTGCTGCTCTATTGCCTCTAAAATTTGTCGCATATCACCAGATTGTCCAGAGAGTCCTTGCAACCCCGATTCATAATTCAGTAGGTGATCTAATTGTTCTACTGTATAGTGTTCTTCCCGTAAAAGGTAAATCAAAATCCCAGGATCAACTGAACCCGATCGGCTCCCCATCATTAAGCCCTCTAATGGCGTAAACCCCATGGTGGTGTCAATACTTTTGCCATTGCGAACCGCAGATAATGAACACCCATTCCCCAAGTGACAAATAATCAATCTTAAATCTTGGAGATTGTGATCTAAGAGTTGGGCCGATCGATTTGCACAATACTCATGACTAATTCCATGAAATCCATAGCGTTGAATTCCTTTCTCATACCATTCATAGGGCAACGGATAAACTTTGGCAACATCCGGTAGATTTGAATGAAAAGCAGTATCAAAAACGGCAACTTGTGGAACGTTATCCAATCTTTTCTCGATCGCAACAATGCCAGCTAAATTGGCAGGATTATGAACTGGTGCAAAGCGGCTGATTCGATCAATCTCCGCTTTCACTTGGTGATCAATCATGATACTTTCACGATAATCCGGGCCTCCATGGACCACCCGATGTCCCACAATATCAATTTCGCCTAAGTTTTGAATCACTTGTGTAGAGCCAGAACATAAACGATCGAGAACTTTAACCAGAAGGCTTGGTTTGTCAGCGATTTCGATCGTCTCTTGAATATTCACACCATTATGATTCGTGATCTTAAGTTCACATTGATCCCAATCTATAGAGTCTTTCCAGAGTGGATTAGTGGGACGATCGGGCAAAGGATTAGTTAGATTATAAAGCGCTATTTTTTGGCTACTTGACCCAGCATTTAGAACTAAAATATTCATGGGAACGCTCCTATTGCAGCAATCTGGGTGCTGATTGACGAATTAAATCAAACACCCCGTCAGTAATAAATTGAACGGCGATCGCAAGAATAAAAAAACCTAATATTCGATTCATGGCTCCAATTTCATTTTTACCCAAAGCATTGATCAATGGACCACCCAAGGCAAGACAAAAATATAAGACAAGCCCCAAACCAAAAATCCCTAGTAAACATCCCAGATAATCTACTAGATTACTAATCTGAGCCGAAATACCCATGACAATTCCGATCGCCCCTGGACCGCTGATGATAGGGATGGCCATCGGAGTAAATGAAATATCTTTCTTATTCAACGCAGCATCATTTTCTAATGGGGTCAAGCGTTGATGAGCCGTCACCATTTCCCAAGCGGTTTGGGCCACTAACAATCCTCCAGCAATTCGGAGAACACCTAAAGATAATCCAAAGAACTCTAAGATAAACCGTCCCATAATCAAGAAAACTGACAACACCCCAATCACATTGATGGAAATTTGTTTTGCCTGATGGTTGCGATCGGCACGCGAGTCTGTAGCGGTCAAACTATAGAAAATCGGAACAGCTCCCAAGGGATTTGTAATTGGAAACAGTGCGACAAAGGTGCCGATCGTATAGGTGATGAATTGCTGAGAGATCATAAGAATCAAAATGATAGACCTAGAACCTAAGAATCCCATCTCCAATTAATTACATCCGGCAAATCAGTCCCATGCTCATAGGCATACTGACGACATTCAATTTGTTTATTTTTAAACTTCTCCTTAGCATGGGCACCGATCGCCTGCAATTTTGGAACCCGATTAATTACATCCATTGCCAGACTAAAGCGATCGATATTGTTATTGATTGCTAATTCTAGTGGAGTATTGATACTTCCTTTTTCTTTGTAACCGCGAACATGCAGGTTGTGATGATTAGTTCGGCGATAGGCAAGACGATGAATTAACCAGGGATAGCCATGGAAATTAAAGATGATTGGCTTATCTATTGTAAATAAACTATCAAAATCACGGTCGTTCAACCCATGGGGATGTTCACTATCGGGTTGTAGTTTATACAAATCAACTACATTCACAAATCTGATCTTAAGATCAGGAAATTCCGATCGGAGCAATGCGGTTGCGGCTAATGCTTCTTGAGTGGGGACATCGCCGGCGGTTGCCATCACCACGTCTGGCTCAACCCCTTGGTCATTACTCGCCCAATCCCAAATCCCAATTCCTTTTGTACAATGTTCAATTGCACTAGCCATGTCCATAAATTGCAAATGAAGCTGTTTGTCACAGACAATAACGTTAATATAGTTACTGCTCCTTAAGCAATGATCAGCGACCGACAATAGACAATTCACGTCTGGCGGTAAATAAATCCGAGTCACAGAGGGACTCTTATTTGCAACTAAGTCAAGAAAACCCGGATCTTGATGGGTAAAACCATTGTGATCCTGTCGCCAAACAGTAGAAGTAATCAGTAAATTGAGTGATGAAATGTCTTCACGCCACGACAAACTCCGACAACTTTCTAACCATTTCGCATGTTGATTAAACATTGAATCAATCACATGCACAAATGCTTCATAGGTTGAGAAAAAGCCATGCCGACCCGTCAGCAAATACCCTTCCAGCCAGCCTTCTAACGTATGCTCACTCAGCATTTCCATAACTCGCCCATCTCTGGAGAGTTCCCCGCCATCCTCATCTTCTGGTAAGTATTCTTCAATCCAGAACTTTTGACTCACTTCGTAAATCGCGTTCAATTTATTAGAAGTCGTTTCATCCGGACCAAAAACTCGAAAGTTGGTCATATTCTGCTTCATGATGCCCGCAAGAAACTGACCCAAGGGTTTGGTATTCTCCGCTTCCTGTTGTCCCGGCTTGCTCACCTCAATGCCATAGTCACGAAAATCTGGCATCTTTAACGCTCGTCGCAATTTTCCGCCATTAGCATGGGGATTAGCACTCATACGGCGGTTTCCCATGGGTGCGAGGTCTTTAAGTTCAGGAATAAGTTTCCCAGTCGGCCCAAAGAGTTCTTCCGGTTTGTAGCTTCTCAGCCAAGCTTCAAGCTGTTGCAGATGGGCCGGATTCTCCTGAATCTTTGTCAAGGGCACTTGATGCGATCGCCACGTTCCTTCTACTTGATGCCCATCGACTTGCTTCGGCCCTGTCCAACCCTTAGGAGTGCGTAATACAATCATCGGAAATCGCGATCGTTTTACCTCTTCGCCACTACGGGCATCCCGTTGAATTTGATGGATCTCTTGAATGCAATGTTCTAATGTGGCTGCGATTGCCTGATGCATTGTTTCCGGATCACTACCTTCGACAAAATAGGGTTGATACCCATAGCCCTTAAATAGATCTTCGAGTTCTTCATGACTCACGCGAGACAGAACGGTGGGGTTGTTAATTTTATATCCATTCAAATGCAGAATGGGTAGCACTGCACCATCACGCGCCGGATTGATAAACTTATTAGAATGCCAAGCCGTCGCCAATGGTCCCGTCTCCGATTCACCATCCCCGACCATCACCACACTAATCAAGTCTGGATTATCAAAAACAGTGCCGTAAGCATGGGAAAGGCTGTAGCCTAGCTCCCCCCCTTCATGAATCGATCCGGGGGTTTCCGGGGTACAGTGGCTGCCGATTCCACCCGGAAAAGAGAACTGTTTAAAAAACTTGAGTACCCCGTCTGTATCTTCACTTTTATCGGAGAAGACTTCTGAATAGGTTCCTTCTAAATAAACGGGGGCCAGAACGCCGGGTGCGCCATGTCCTGGTCCGGCTAAGTAGATCATGTCTAAATCATATTTCTTGATCAGGCGATTGCAATGCGTATAGATAAAACTTAAACCAGGGCTAGTGCCCCAATGCCCGAGGAGACGATTTTTAACATGTTCAGATTTCAGCGGTTCTTTTAGTAGAGGATTGTCCCGCAGGTAGATCATTCCGACCGCAAGGTAGTTACAAGCGCACCAGAAGGCATGGATTTTGCGGAGTTCTTCTGGGCTGAGGGGAGTTCCTTGAATCGTCGATCGGGCGTTCCCGTAGGCACTGATTGAAAATTCTGAAGTAGACTGCTCTGAAATGATAGTCATGGAGTGTTATTTCCTTTCCTAAAGTCAATTAAACAATGTACCAAACAATACAAAATTCATTCTCTCGTACCACTGATTGAAAGTGCCGCTGCCGCTTATTGTTTCGCCGTCACCTGCTGATTTTGAAACGTTAAGACATTACATGGCGCATGGTGGAGAACATTGTTGCTGACACTCCCTCCAAAAAACTCCCTGATCCCGCTGACTCCCCGCCGTCCCACTACGATCAAATCACTTCCCCAAGTCTCAGCTAATTCACAAATCATCTTGCTGGGATCTCCCACACTTTGGCTAAATTCCATTTCAACCCCAGCGGCGATCGCTTCGGCTTCTAGGGCTTTCAACCGATTAATTCCTTGTTGCTGCTGATTTTGCCAGCGCTCCCAATAAGCTTCCATTGCAACTTGGGTGATCCCAATGTAGGGATCACCCGGATAGAGATTATCGACGACCACTAGAACATGAAGGACCATCAGCCGAGATTGATGGAGTTTCGCGAGTGTCAGTGCTTGTTCAAAAACAGACCGACTGAATGCCGAGTCATCGATCGCTACTAGAATTTTTGAGAACATACCCATGCCTTTATTTAATCCTTTAGAATCAAGGACTGGAATTGCTAGATTGAAAACCAAAGCCTTCAATTATGAGAATTTGATGAGTATTGTAACTCGCCATCATTCTATCTAATTTGAGGCGCAAAAACCGTATTAACCCATTTTAAATCTCGTTCCTCACGATCGGATTAACATAATCTAGCCATAAATCTTTACCTGTTTTTACTAGGTATGGGAGTATACAACTTTTACAAAAGTATCAAAAAGTATCAATATGTTTTATTGCTTCGATTATTTGTCTGCTTGCTTGACTGTAAATAAGCAACCAGTTAAAGCTCATAGTAGATCAATAGGCTTTAGGGTCGAATAACGGACCTAGAGAGTAGCTCATACTTTCCAGAATTATCATTCCTGTAAATTTGTAATTCTCCAATACCCTTCCCAACCAATAGTTCTTCTATTTTCAGCATTTCCGTCTCAGTTCCATCCACAATAACTAAATATCCCCCATTCACGACATGGTCCGCATAAAACCTTGCGTTTTCTTCTGGAATTCCTACCCCAATCAATCCGCCTAACAATCCCCCCGTAGCAGCGCCGACTGTGCCACCAACAAATGCCGTTGCGATCGCAGTTGCAGCAGCCCCGGCTAGAACAATTGGGCCAACTCCGGGAATCACTAATGTTCCTAATCCAACCAGTAGTCCTGTGATTCCACCGATCGTCGTGCCAGTCGTGGCCCCTACTTTTGCGCCTTGTTCCACATGAGTTGTTTGAACAATACCTTCAGCAACCGCCTTGTTACTAGGAGTATCATCCTGATTAAAACCCTCACCACTCGACTGGACAGCTTCTCTTACAACGAGTGCAACTTGACTCATGGTGAATCCAGAATCTTCAAGAAGATGAAGTGCGTGTTGTGCAGAAGCGTAGGTTTCAAAAGTCCCCATCGCCCGCTGTGGGTGAGTAATCATTCGTATTCTCCTAAAGCGATTGCTGAATTAAGGTATTTCTCCGAGTTACTCAGTCATCTTTTTCACCTTGTTCTTCACATCTCCAGCAGCGTTCTGAACTTCCGCCTCTGCTTGCTTGGCTTTACCTGCAAGTTGATCTTCAGGGCTATCGGTTAGCCTACCAAAAGTGTCTTGAACTCTACCCTCAACATTTTTAGCCGCAGCTTTAACCTTATCTGTAGACCCACCACTAGTTGCCTCGTCTGTCGCATTGTCAATTCCTTGACCGACATCTGCTGCCTTGTCACGGGCGGTCGCCTCAACTTGCTTGGCCTTACCTTCAAGTTGATCTTTTGAGTCACCCGTGACCTTACCGATCGTTTCTTGAATTTTGCCCTCTACATTTTTGGCAGCAGCTTTGGCTTTGTCTTGAATACTCATAGTGATAATTTCCTAGGTTTTAATTGTGATGTTAGCCATCTGATAAAACATGATAGGAAGAAGATTTTGTTTAGTAGTGTATCTAAAGTATTGCAAGACGAACATTCTAAATGAAGATGCTTAGTTTCAGATAAAAAGCTAACATATACAAACAGTAGACGTTTTACGTTGTATAAATCACTTTCGTTGGTCAATGATAGTAGCACTCTATTCCTAGAATTTGCCTCATCGCTTAGCTAAAACTCACCAGTTTATAGATCACTAGGTAGTGGGCATAATACAAAATGGAATTGAATAGAAATTAGAGTTTAGAATGAAACGCCATCGGAAAATTTCAGCATCACTGTTCCAGGTTTTCCTGGTTTTGGAATGACAATTTCGGTAGGCCGATCGCAAATCAAGCAGAGACCTTCAAAGGTAAAACTCCATTGCCCTTCTTTAGCCCAAGTTTGTAGTAGTTTCCATTCAGTATCAAACGGTTTGCCATCAATCAATCGCCCACGAGCAAAATCATAATAGGCATAGACTCCCATTTCTAATTTAGGAATTGTTTCTACGCCCATTTTCTCCGATAAGTCTTCATAAAGACTATTACTAAATTCACAGAGAGGCGAATCCATAAAGTAATCATGTAATTCAATTCGTAGCGATCGGGCTACTTCAACTCGAAATGATTTATTGATTTTATGACGTAATTTCCGCAGCAGATAGCTAGGGGTATATAGGGTTTTTTGATTGGCAAAATGGGCGATCGCTTGTAAATGTGGACTATCGAAAAAGATGATTTCAGGTTTGGGTTTATTTGCGTATGCGTAGATGGCTTGAATCGTTTTTTCTGCACGGGGTCGATTAATTCGTTCAGTCGATTTTGCTATTTTTTGCCATTTCGATCGATATTTCGCAAGTTGCATTCTGTCTTCTGGAGTGAGCACCAAAAGCTTTTCTTTTTTTGTCTTTTCCCCAATCATTCGGAGGTCTATCATACGATCGCAATCCATCTGTCTGGTCTATTCTAGATTCTACCGCACTAGTGAAGCTGTGACGGATAACAGTCATTTCAATTTTGAATGAGTCGAGACGATTCAATAAAGCAGGTCTGAGTACAGCTAACTCATTGATCTACGCAAAAATCTAAGTCCACTCGCTAAAAAACATCCTTTTGAAAGATAAAGTCATGGGCAATGTACTCGATAAAAGTGCCCATTGCACTACTTAAGTATTGATTTAAACAACTAACTGTATAACCAGGAACAGAAGGAAAGGACGATCGTCTGTAGAGGTTGGTGCCTCGTGATTTGATCACTTGGCACCCTACGCGAAGCTCATCTTACACTATGTATATTAGAACCCCATGCAATTAACAACTAACGTATTTCAAAAGCTCAGCCTTGCAGGTCTACTGACTCTCGGCGCACTAGCAACAGCTCCTGCTGTAGTTTTATCGGCTCCGGTACCTACCCCAGATCAGTTTCCGTACATTACACCGAAAGATGAGGCGGGTATGATGCCGACCTATACAACATCTACTCCAGAGCCGATGACATCCGCTCCAATGCCTATGACAAATATGGCAAAGGATACTATTGTAGATGTCGCCGTTGCCAACGGGTCATTTAAAACACTCACCGCAGCCCTGAACGCGGCGGGTCTAGTGGAAATCTTAAAAGGTGATGGACCCTTTACCGTATTCGCACCTACGGATGCTGCCTTTGCAAAACTGCCAGCCGGAACCGTCGAGATGCTGCTCAAGCCTGAGAATAAAGCTACATTGGTCAGAGTCCTGACCTATCACGTTGTCTCCGGTAATGTTCTTTCCACGGATCTTAAGTCCGGTGAGGTCAATACTCTTCAAGGAAGTCCGATCAAAGTCATGGTCGGTAGTGGCGGAGTCATGGTTAATAACTCAACCGTGCAAGCAGCAGATGTAAAAGCAAGTAATGGGGTGATTCACGTCATTGATACGGTGTTGATGCCTCCGTCCAATTAATGACCGAGAGTCATTCTTCGGTCACAAAGTTACAGACCAGCGATAGGCCGACTATCATAGCCTACAACGGTTCTTCAATAATGATTCAGGGCAAAGTAATTGGTTTTAACGCTATCAATTAATAGATGCCTAAATTAATAGAGACCTAAATTGCAAGAGGGGACTTAAAAGTGTTTCCCTCTTTTTTATTGTCCCTATGATCTTAGTCTCCAACCATTCGATCGGACGTATTCTCGCTATCTTGGTCTGCTGAGTCACCCGCTGATAGGTTGTGCTGAGAGATGCTTTTTGGCGTTGGTCCTAATCGTTCTCGAACGATCGCAGCCTGAACCGAAGCCCTCACATTTATGGAAGTCATTATAGATGGAACTTTTGTAGCCACGCTAACGACAAAGAAGGAAACCCAAGTAATTCAATTCCTTTGAGGCTCCAATCTAATGAAAACGATCCTTTCCACATTCAGTATCTTTGGCCTATCTAGCCTATGCGCTCTTATTGCGTCCAGTGCAACACTGGCTGGATCTGCTTCTGCTGCTCCCATCAACGGCATGAACAAGGGTTACCTTGGCGGGGGTATTGCAGGTAGCGTTACTAACGGCGGCACGGGCAGCGACGATCTGAATTTTGGCGGCAACCTTCAAGGTCGTTTAGCCATTCCAAATGCTCCCGTTTCGGTTCGCGGCACCGTCTTATTCAATGGCAACAATAGCGCTATTGTCCCCGTTGTCACTTACGATATGCCCGTTGCTCCGGGAACCAATGTTTATGCTGGGGTTGGCGGTGCTTTCGTGCAAAACCAAGGGGTTAATTCTCCCATCGGCACCCGTAATTCAGTTGTATTGAATGCAGGCGTAGAAACTCAAGTGGCAAAAGGCATCGTTGTCTATACCGATGCAAAACTGGGCATCAACGCTTATCAAGGTAGCTCTGCGTCCTCCTTGGGTCTCAGCGGTGGGGTTGGTATTCAGTACTAAATTCAATTAGTTCAATCACCGATCGATAGTTTGCGCCTGCCTAAAGATCCCACAAGGTCTAGAGTAGGCGCTTTCTAATTTTCCCATCGTCCTTTAAACTACATGTTTAGCAATCCAAACCGCAGAGCTTAATTGGGATAGAGGACGAAATGGCAGAGACGCTTTTATTCAATGCACTTCGTGAAGCGATCGACGAGGAAATGGCTCGGGATCAGACCGTTTATGTCCTGGGTGAGGATGTTGGTCAGTATGGCGGATCCTACAAAGTGACGAAGGATCTGTACGACAAGTACGGTGAATTTCGATTACTGGATACTCCGATCGCGGAAAACAGCTTTACGGGAATGGCCGTCGGGTCGGCTATGACGGGCTTACGCCCAATTATTGAAGGGATGAATATGGGCTTTTTGCTCCTGGCCTTCAACCAAATTGCCAACAACGCCGGGATGTTGCGTTACACCTCTGGCGGCAATTACAAAATTCCTATGGTAATTCGCGGTCCGGGCGGCGTGGGTCGTCAGCTTGGGGCCGAACATTCCCAACGGCTTGAGACGTATTTCCAGGCTGTTCCTGGACTAAAAATCGTGGCTTGTTCGACTCCCCGCAATGCTAAAGGCTTACTGAAAGCGGCGATTCGTGATAACAATCCAGTGCTGTTTTTTGAGCATGTGCTGCTGTATAACCTGAAGGAAGACTTACCAGAAGAGGATTATATTTGCGCCCTAGACAAGGCTGAAATTGTCCGATCGGGCAAGGATGTGACGATTCTGACCTACTCGCGAATGCGCTATCACGTTCAGCAAGCGGTGAAGGATATTGAGGCTTTAGGCTTTGATCCCGAAGTGATTGATTTAATTTCGCTGAAGCCCTTGGACTTTGAAACGATCGGCGCTTCGATCAAGAAAACCCACCGCGTTTTGATTGTTGAAGAAGGGATGAAAACAGGGGGCATCGGGGCTGAACTAATTGCCTCGATTAACGATCGGTTCTTTGATGAACTCGATGGTCCAGTGATTCGGTTGTCCTCGCAGGATATTCCAACGCCTTACAATGGCGCGCTGGAGAATCTGACGATCGTTCAACCGCCGCAGATTGTGGAAGCAGTGCAGAAGTTAATGAATCGGTAGAGACCTAAAGCTAACCCCTTCTCTTGTTAATTGATCTTGTTAATTGATTAAGGGGAGGGAAATATTAAGGACAAGGCCATTCCTCACAATGGGGTTTTGGAGGTTGTTCGGCAGGGAGTGGCAGAAATTCAAAAATGAATCCTCTAATTTATCTCGACCACCATGCTACTACTCCGATCGCACCTGAGGTGTTGGCGGCGATGATGCCTTTTTTTACGGAGCATTTTGGTAATCCGGGTAGTCCTCATGCCTACGGTTGGGCGGCGGAATCTGCGGTTAAACTGGCGCGGGAAACGATCGCCTCTGCGATTAATGCGACTGCCGATGAACTCATTTTCACCAGTGGCGCAACGGAAGCAAACAATCTTGCTATTAAAGGCGTTGCTGAATCGTATTTGAGTCAGGGCAAACATATTATTACTGTAGCGACTGAACATAGTGCTGTTTTAGGACCTTGTCGCTATTTGCAATCCTTGGGGTTTGAATTGAGGATCTTACCTGTTCAATCCGACGGTTTGATTGATTTGGCGATATTAAAATCTGCATTACGGGACGATACTATTTTGGTTTCGGTAATGGTGGCGAATAATGAAATTGGGGTCGTGCAACCGATCGCAAAAATTGGTCAACTTTGTCACAATAAGAATATTTTATTTCATACCGATGCGGCCCAAGCATTGGGATACATACCGTTGGACGTGGAGGCGATGAATATTGATTTGATGTCGATGACGGCGCATAAAGTGTATGGTCCAAAGGGCATCGGAGCATTGTATGTACGGCGGCGGAATCCACGAGTTAAGCTTTCGCCGCAGTTGCATGGTGGTGATCAGGAGCGAGGGTTACGATCGGGCACCTTATATCCGCCGCAGATTGTGGGGTTTGCGAAGGCGGTGGAGTTGGCGATCGCAGACCTGTCGGACGAATCAAAACGATTGGCGAAATTACGCGATCGATTGTTGTCGGGATTGTTGATGGAATTGGGTTCGACGGGTTGTTTGGTGAATGGAACTATGGATCATCGATTGTCTAGAAATTTGAATATTAGTATTCCAGAAATTGATCCAAGTCGATTGGCCTTAGAACTAGGGAAATCGATCGCATTATCATCGGGTTCGGCCTGTGCGACCAAATCCCGTAAACCGTCTCATGTGTTGCAAGCAATTGGACGATCGCCCGAGTTAGCATTTTCATCGTTGAGATTCGGCTTAGGGCGCGGGACGACGACAATGGAGATCGATCGGGCGATCGAGGTTATTGGGGCGGCTGTGCGATTGCAGGCATAGTCTGAATCCATAATTTTGATTGTTCTAATTGATACGCAAGGCTCAATAGTGTTGCCTCATCCGCAGGTCGGCCAACAAGTTGAATGCTCAAGGGAACGCCAGAACTAGCAAATCCACAGGGAAGCGCGATCGCAGGTTGGCCGCTGACGTTAAATGCTGGACAGGGTGCAAACCAATCAATAATGCGATCGAGTAAGGTTGATAACCCCAATCGCTGAAATTCACCAACCTTTAACGCTGGACGCATTAGAGTCGGTAATAAAATCACATCATAGGGATGACAGAGTTCAACCACCTTGCGAGCAAATCGGTATAGTTTTTGACGCGCTTGCACATATTTTCCAGCGCGGTAGACTTGTGCTTTGAGCCAGAGTTGGCGGTTGATCCGATCGAGAAATAAACCCGGTACGCCGACATCAGTTTGGGTTTGCCATGCGATTGAAAAGGGTTCAATTAATTCACTAAAGTCAAAATCATTAAATTCGATCGGCTCAACATTATGTCCGAGAGCTTCCAATTGCGCTGCTGTTTTTAAAACCGCTTCTTTACATTCATCATCACATTCCCCGATCGGTGGAATTTCTGTGGCAAATCCAATTCGTAATGGACGCGGAACTCGTTGGGAAAGCGCTAGAAAACTTGCTTCCGGAGGGGTTAACCAATAGGGATCGCCAAGTTCATAGCCTGCGATCGTATCTAAAAATGCCGCCGAATCCGTCACCGTTCTGGCCAATCCGCCACTCACCACACAGCCCGAAAACAGCTCATCTACGGGCGCATGGGAGACTCGTCCCCGTGATACTTTCAACCCAACCAATCCACAACAGGCGGCTGGAATTCGGATTGATCCAGCACCATCAGAAGCTTGAGCGATCGCGCACAATCCCGTTGCAACCGCCGAGGCTGCCCCACCACTTGACCCGCCCGCGAGATAGTCTAGGTTCCAAGGATTACGCGCCGGAGGAAATCCACTAGGTTCCACGTAAGGCAATGAACCCAGTTGAGAGGTGGCGGTTTTTCCGAGGATAACGAATCCGGCTTGTTTGATGCGGCTGGTGATGTGGTCATCGCTCAAGGCAATCCGTTTTTTAGCGTATTTAATACCATAGGAGCAAGGCATTCCGGCGACAGGATTCAAGTCTTTAATAGCTGTCGGAACTCCGTAAAAGGATGGAATTATATCTAAATTGACCAGAGCTTCGGTTTTTTGAGATGCATCAACGATCGCTTGTTCTGCGGCAACATGAAAAAATGCACCGATCGTTGGGTTGAGAATTTCGATGCGATCTAGATAGACTTGGGTGAGTTCTAGTGGTGAGATTTCTTTATTACGAATCAGTCGAGCTTGTTCGAGGGCGGAAGTGAAGGCGAGATCCAAAGAGTTCATGGCAGGAGTTTATAATAGGAAGCAAAACCGATAATTACAGGCATTTTAAAATGAATCAAATTGACTATTTACGCATTAGTTTGATCGATCGCTGCAATTTCCGCTGTACTTATTGTATGCCGGAGGATGCAGAAATTGATTATGTATTAAAACAGGATTTATTGACCCAAGATGAACTGTTAACGTTATTGCGTCAAGTCTTTATTCCGGCGGGCTTTACGCGGTTTCGGTTGACAGGAGGGGAGCCGTTAATTCGGCGTGATGTTGTTGACATTGTAAAGGCGATCGCAGCACTGCCTGAAACTCAAGATTTGTCTATGACGACGAATGGTTTTTTGTTAGCAGACAAGGCACAAGATTTGTATGATGCAGGATTGCGACGGGTCAATATTAGTTTGGATTCATTAGATGCGGCGACCTTTGATCAATTAATTGGGCGGCGATCGTCTGGGAGCAAAACCAATTGGGATAAAGTATGGTCTGGCATTCAAACCGCCTACGCCGTTGGGTTTAGCCCGCTTAAATTGAATGTGGTCGTGGTGCCCGGTGTAAATGATAATGAGATTTTGGATCTAGCAGCCTTGAGTATCGATCGGGAATGGCATATTCGGTTTATTGAATTTATGCCCATTGGAAATGGGGACTTGTTTGAAAAATCGGGATGGATAAGTTCTGAATTACTACGAGAACAGATTCGACAACGCTATGGCATTGAAGAAAGTAGTGTTACTGGTAATGGTCCAGCCGATATCTTTAAAATTCCTGGCGCAATGGGAACACTTGGATTTATTAGTCAGATGTCGGAATGCTTTTGCGATCGGTGTAATCGCATGAGACTTTCTGCTGATGGAATGTTGCGACCTTGTTTATTAAATGAAACAGGACAAATTGATTTAAAAACAGAATTACGTCAGGGCGTAGATTTAGCTAACTTACGCGATCGGGTGATTAAGTTGGTGGAATGGAAGCCGGAAATTAATTACAAATTACGAGACTCTGGAAATGCTCAAGGGTATGCCCGATCGATGTCACAGATTGGAGGATAGGCCGATAAGAACCAACTAAAAACCGATTAAAAATCAACTATTTCTAGAGCGATTGTTTAGTATAGTAGAACTACTTTTGTTTTTGCTTTGCTATGGCCATTATTTCTTCCAAGCAACCCACGCCTGAAAAATCTGCCGCAGCAGGTATGGATGCGTTGGTTGATGCACTGATTGAAGTGGGTGAAGTTCAGGCTGAATTACCCTTGGATACAAAAGCCCACACACCGAAGAAAGGACGACGATCGGTCAAAGCAAAAGATGATGCGCCTGTTGAATCTTTGCCACTTAAGACCCCAGATGAACTCCTGAAGGGCGATCGGGCGGTGGAGGAAACGCAAAAGCAAGAAGAAAAAATTCGACCTCAAACGATTCAAGAATATGTGGGGCAAAAAGATTTAAAGGACGTGCTTGATATTGCAATTCGGGCAGCAAAAGCGCGGGGAGAATGTTTAGATCATTTGTTGCTCTATGGTCCGCCGGGATTAGGAAAAACCACAATGTCGCTCATTTTGGCCGGGGAAATGGGCGTGAATTGCAAGATTAGTAGTGCCCCATCGTTAGAGCGGCCTCGGGATATTGTGGGATTGTTGATGAATTTGCAGGAAGGTGATGTTCTATTCATTGATGAGATTCATCGATTGCCCCGGATAACAGAAGAAATTTTGTATCCTGCGATGGAAGATTTTAGAATTGAAATTACCATTGGCAAAGGTCAAACGGCTCGAACCCGATCGTTGGCATTACCCAAGTTCACTATGGTTGGCGCAACGACGAGGGTCGGTGCATTGAGTTCACCCCTGCGCGATCGATTTGGATTGATTCAGCGGTTGCGTTTTTATGAATTAGATGAATTGACACAGATTGTATTGCGAACATCGTCATTGTTAGAAACACCTATAGATCAGGCTGGAGCTGAAGAAATTGCTCGTCGGGCACGCGGCACACCTCGAATTGCAAACCGTCTACTGAAGCGGGTTCGGGATTATGCTCAAGTCAAAGAAAGCGGCTCAATCAATCAAACGATCGCATCGGAAGCCTTGGAATTATTTAATGTTGATCCCTGTGGATTAGATTGGACCGATCGGCGAATGTTGAGTGTAATGATTGAACGGTTTAATGGTGGTCCTGTGGGATTAGAAACCATGGCGGCATCAACGGGTGAAGATGCACAAACCATTGAAGAAGTGTATGAACCGTATTTGATGCAGATTGGCTATTTAGCCCGAACGCCAAGAGGACGAGTTGCCACAGCAGCAGCTTGGAAGCATTTGGGGTTTGATATGCCGAGTAGTCAGTTAACATTACTTAGATAACACGGTACAATTTAAGTACTTTAAAATTGTAATGAATTAACACTCTATATATTTCTATGAAAATATTTTTAAGATGGAGGCTAATGATTGGACTACTCATTTTAGCTAATGTGGGTATGTTTCCTAAGCCGCTGGCACAAGGAAGTGAGGTGAAACCTAATCTAATTTGGAACGGTAGTTTCGAGACTCAAAATTGGCAGAAAAATTGGAATTTATCTAATCAAAAGCGGGGACTAGAAAATACTTCTCTTATTCCGGATCAAACAAATCGATTTAAACAAGTATTGCGGGTTCGTTATCCGGCTGGTTCGGCTAGTCCCACTGTCATGAGAAAGGGTCTCCCATCTGGAGGTGCGCAGTTCTATAGCCGATTAAATTTAGATGACGATCGATCGTCTCAGAATCACTTACGACTACGATATTTTTTGCGGTTTAGTAATGATTTTGATTTTGTCAAAGGCGGCAAACTCCCCGGATTCTATGGTGGAGTTGGGAATAGCGGTGGTGATATTCCGAATGGGCGTGATGGATTTTCGTCGCGATTGATGTGGCGCAAAAAAGGTGTCGGTGAAGTGTATGCTTATTTACCAAGTAGCAAAGACTATGGAACCTCAATTGGGCGTGGACAGTGGACTTTTAAACCTGGGAGTTGGTATCAGGTTGAGCAAGAAATCAAACTCAATGACCCGACTAAATCGAATGGTTGGATCAAAGTTTGGATTGATAACAGATTAGTGTTGAATCAATCCAAACTAAAGTGGCGTACCGACTCAAACTTGACAGTTGATGGTATCTTCTTCTCAACATTCTTTGGAGGACAAGATGCCAGTTGGGCAACGCCAAAAGATGTTTATATTGATTTTGCAGAATTTGCGATCGTCCCTAATTCAAAATGATCTTGAATCTGAAATTTGATGTCGCATTGTAATAATTTGGGGAACGTCGAGGACGATCATCATTGTCTGATTCGCTTCAATGGGAAATCAAGCTTCTCCTTAGAGACCTGTTGATAAAACTGACGTACAGCAAAGTCTTCCCACGGTCGAAATTGACCCACTAACATCAAAATGCTCATGGCAAAGGTCAAGACTTGGATCACAATCATGAACTGAGAAGCCGATCGCTTTAAAAATCGCTTTAAAATACTGCCACCAATATCGATCGATTGATTGCCACGATTGGTCCATTTTTGTTTAGGTAGGTTCATTTGTACCCAAATTTTAATTAATGAAGAGAACCATTGCATCATTACAAGTAAACCAATATGAATTGGTTTTAAATGGGATTGACGGCCAATAAAAATCAGCATTAACATTATGGGCCGGGTTAATAAAGTCCAAAAAATCACTAATCCCGCTATAAACCAATTCCCTTGGACTGCCGCCAGTAGCAATACGCTGGGTGAAACCAAGGATGTCCAAATACTGATTCTTTGGTCCAGCAAGCCATACCATATTCCCCATCCTGTCACCTTCGGACCTAACGCCAATGCCCGACTATTGTTGCGCAACATATTGCCAAACCACCGCCGCATATTTGCGATCGCTCTTTGTGGTACAGATCCAGATACTGTTTCGAGGGAATACACCAAAGCATCTGGAATATAAAGCATTTCATAGCTATTTTTCAACAGCCAAAACCAAGTACTTTTATCATCACCTGAAAGGAACTTAAACCGTCCCCAAAGCCAATCATCTAATTGATCAAATTCTAATTGGTCCGCAAATCCAGGATGCAACGCCGCATCGCCCCGAAACAATGAAAATCGTCCGGTCAAACACATCACTTTTCGAGATAAAGAATCGGAACACATTTGGTAATGTCGTTGGACAAAACGTAAGTGAAACCATTCTGAAAAAAGGTAAGACCCTTGTACCACAGGAATTTCATCTGTTGTTAATGCACCCAACTTAGGAAAAAGTAAAAAGAATGGCAATGTTTTTTGTAAAACTCCCGGCGCAAGTTCCGAATCACCATCCATCAGAGCAATAATAGTACTATCAGAAATCCCCATAGTTGCTAATTCCCGTAAACTATCCGCTAAGGCTTTCCGTTTTCCATGTTGTTGTGTTCGCAAAATTAATTGCACTCGATTGTCTGGATCATTAGCCTTAACGATCGCCTGAATTGCCTCATTTTCCTGATCACTACTACTACTTACAAATACCATTAATGGCTGCTCAAGGGTATAAGCTTCAAGCACGATCGCCCGAAAAACACGTTCAGTAATCCAAGCTTGTTCTTTATAGGTTGGGACAATCAAACAGACCTTTGGGATAGCTTCAGTCGGAACTTGATTTGCAAATTTACGCCAACGGGGAAATATCCAAAACTGGTAATACCACGATCGCATTAACCTCATTAAAAAAAGACCCCAACGCCAAGTTCCAATGGCTCCCAAGCTCAATATTTCGAGCATATTCACAGGTCCAAAGATCTGGCCTGAGTGTAATCCAGTAAAACCAAACCATCCGGTTAATGCAATTGCAAAGCACAACACCAAGTTCATTAAAATCGGCATAATTTTATTACAAATAACCTAGTGCAAAGTAAAAAAAAGATTAGAGCTTAAACTAGAAGAATGGACTCTGAGTTGAAAAAGTGACTTTTAAAGATTGACCAACACCACACATATTCTGAACATTGGGTAACTCTTTAATGTTCTTGAATTTGATCACCACGCGAGCAGGCACTTGACCGTTTGAATTGCTGGGAACAATAGGAAAGACTGTCTGGGACTGATGTTTGAGTTCATCGGGATTGATGTCATTTATACTTTCAATCGTGCCTGATAATTGCTGAGATAAACCCACTGGTATGATGTGAACGGGTTGCGATCGGTCAATTCTATTCGCTTCACTTGCAGGGATGAAGACTTCGACCCAGCGAGACTCACAATCTATAACGCTCATTAGGGGTGACGATCGGCTTACATGTTCACCTTTATCGATGGTTGTTCGGTAGACCCGTCCATTAATAGGCGTTTTAATTTGGGTCTCTTCTAATTGGTTTTGGGTCTGAGTTTGTTGAACTTTTAATTGTGCTTGTTTACCAATGATTTCAGTACTGAGAGTACTGATTTTGACCGTTTGTTCTTGAATGCTTTGCATGACACTAATACGTTGACCTTGAAGGACAGATGTCTCCGCCAGACTGTCAATAGGTGCTTCCTGTTCGAGAGCTATTATGGAGGCTTTTGCCGAGACTTTTGCAGCATTTGCTTTGACTACATCAGCCTGAGTCCCATCCCAAACGGCTTTGATTTGGGATACTTTTTGTTGAGAAATTGCACCTTCAGATGCCAGAGCTGCGTACCGATTGTATTCTATCTCGTCCGCTTTAGCCTTGATAACGGCAGCATCAATTGCAGCTTGGTATTGCGAGAGGCCAATGGTTGCGGCTTTAACTTTAGCATTATTGATCGATCGGCCATGGTTGTCGATGTAGCTTTGTTGGGACGTAAGTTGTAATTCTTGTTGTGCAATACCATTGAGTTGAGTATTCAAAACCACTAACGTTTGTTGAACTTGACTTTTCTGAGCATTCAATAAATCAAGGTCTGCTTTTAGCTTCAAAGTCGCTACTTCTGCTTCTATTGTAGGTTTAACTTCTGTAGGTTTAACTTTTGCCATTACTTGGCCAGCCACCACCTCAGAACCCGGCTCTACATTAAATTCAACGATTGAACCTTCTTGCGGCGATCGTAATTCAACGGTTTTAGCATTGACAACGGCATTATCTACCGTAAAGTAACGCATTCGAGATTGCACAGCCCAACCGCTCGCCGTCAAGACTAATGCACCAAAGGCTAATGATCCACCCGCGATCACCAATCGTCCGAGCAGTGTTGATTTACTTAGATCTGGAGGATGGTAAATCGATGAATTTTTAGGTGCGATCGACGATGGGACGATCGGTGTCTCTTGAAGTTCATGCACAACTAAATCCCTAAATGTAATGTCTCTAATTCAATAAGCAAATAATCCGATCTTGACGGCTACATAGTATATTCACTAAGCTTCCTAGAAGATTTAATGTACTTTAACATACATAAATCTTAAAATACCTCAGGAAATCATGAAGTTCTACATAAGAAATTAAGAAAAATTTGTCCTAGGATGCAAAATATTGACTCATAAGGCGGATTTCTAAATGAACTCTTTTTTTGCCTGCCATTACTTACCCGCCAATATCGGGCTAACGATCGCGATGCCAAGGTTGCAAGTTGCTCTGCCAATGCTTAACGTGCCCCACTTAAGTAGGATAAGTAGTAAGTAGGATAAGTAGGATTTAAGTAGGATTCGCCATGAAACACTAATTTAATTCTGCCGATCGGATGAGCCTAAGATTCGGATAGCGGATCTAGCGGATCTTTAATGTGTGTAGAACATCAATGTGTGTAGAACATTAACAAGAGAGCTACGATCGCAAGCAAGAAGAGACATCTGAATTTCTTTTGGGCAGAGTTTACAGCCTGTTGCCCTGAGGCTCTAAAATGGCTAGACCGTTATATCCATGGATTTCCTATGACCCTTCTTCCTTCACTCCACCGCGCCCTCACCGATCGCACAGCCCTCAAGGTGATCAGCGGACTGCAAAACTTCGATCGGACCAATGTTGCAGCGGTCGTTAAAGCAGCAGAACTCGGTGGCGCAACCTTTGTGGACATTGCCGCAGATGCGGACTTAATTCGCATGGCTAAAGCAACAACCAGCCTCCCCGTCTGTGTTTCCGCCGTAGACCCAGAACTTTTTGTCATGGCCGTTGATGCGGGCGCAGACTTGATTGAAATCGGCAACTTCGATAGCTTCTATGCACAAGGCCGGACCTTTGGCGCAGCGGAAGTCCTAGAACTCACCCGCAAAACTCGTGCATTGCTGCCAACGGTGATGCTATCGGTGACGGTCCCTCACGTTTTGGCATTATCCGAGCAAGTCGCTTTGGCGGAAGCCTTAGTCGAGGCGGGTGCAGATGTGATTCAAACCGAAGGCGGTACCTCCTCGGCTCCAACTAGTGCCGGTGTTTTGGGCTTAATCGAAAAAGCTGCCCCAACGTTAGCCGCCGCTTACGAAATTTCCCGTGCGGTGTCGGTGCCTGTGCTTTGTGCCTCAGGAATTTCCAGCGTCACAGCTTCTTTAGCGATCGCATCGGGTGCAGCAGGCGTTGGGGTTGGATCGGCCATTCATCAACTCAACAGCGAGATTGCCATGATTGCGGTCGTCCGTAGTTTGGTGGAATCGATCGCAACAGCAAAGGTTTCGGCCAACGCTACCCTGTAACGAGATTCGGGCTGGAATTGGGAAATCAGTGAAAATCGCTCACCCCAATTCCAACCCAGTATCTTAAAATATTTGAATCTACTTAATTCCGTTCGGAAAACCGGGGTATACTAGAGGTACTGCATTGGATGTTGCGTAGAAGTTGCCATGGAATTGTCCTCTAAAAGCGAGTATGCCCTTCTTGCACTCCTCGCACTTGCGACCCATTATCAGAGCGGTGAACCGATTCAAATTCGGAAAATTGCCTCTGGAAAAAACATTCCCGATCGCTACCTAGAACAACTTCTCGCCATTCTCCGCCGTGCCGGATTAGTTCGGGCGTTGCGCGGTGCAAAAGGCGGGTACATTTTAGTTAAAGATCCTCGCCAAATTTCACTATTTGAAATCCTCAGTTGTCTAGACGGAATTGAACAACAAGACCCGAAATGCCAAAATACATTACTAGAATCCGTTGTCATCGACGAACTCTGGCAAGAAGCAAACCAAGCCGC
>JAYUEW010000058.1:0-4504 GCA_043739045.1 Synechococcales cyanobacterium | reverse complement strand
TTTCGCCTTGATCTCCGTGACGGCTTCCATCGGGATGTATCCGAGTTCTGCCTGAGCCTCACAGACAGCGATCTCCACTTTCAACCAGGTTTGAAGCTTGTACTCGTCGCTCCAGATTGCACCCATTTCCGGTAGTGTATAACGCTCGATCAAGGTCTTATCCAAATTACAGCCGTAATATCGTACAGCGATCGGGGCACTTCCATCCGTTGTTTTTAGATACTGTCTTTAGATGCTTAGGCGGATCCAAGTATTTCAGGTCGTTTTCTACTTATCGAGATTTAATTCTCTGGGGAGAGATTCGACATCTTCAGGAATGGGGACTATTGTGGATTTTGAGTGCGATCGTATTTACCCGTGGAATCATGGTAGGTCGGCGTTTGCGTCCTGCGTTTGCAGATGTTTTATAGCGTTTAATTTAAGGACTAATCCTAGCTATGAACGCGAGGTTCTGGGTGCAATGTTGAGAGTATTTCGCTTTCGACAAGGGCGATCGCTTCGAGGCGTTCTGTGACTACGGCGCGATCGAAGTAGGTATCGGCTAAAACCCAATAGAGTCCATAATGTCGGGCTTCGGATTCCATTAACGATCGGTAAAATTCGGCGAGTTCGAGATCTTCGCAATGTTGGCCGATTAACCCAAGGCGTTCGTGGCTGCGGGCTTCGATGAGGGCCGATACTAAGAGCATATCGAGGAAGCGATCGGGTTCAGGTTTACGAATTTGTTTAGTCAGCGTGGCTCCATAGGGCGGGGCATTCAGAGGCGCGAGGGGAATGTTACGATCATTTAGAATGGTATTGACTTGCTGGAAGTGAAGGAGTTCTTCTTGGGCGAGGTGGGTGAGTTCGTGGACGAGTTTTGTATTGGATGGGTAGCGAGTCATGAACTTTAGTGCTACGCTTGCGGCTTTGCGTTCGCAGTTGGAGTGATCTAAAAGGATGATGTCCATGTTGGCAAGGGTTTGTTCTGTCCAGGCATCGGATGTTGGGGCGAGTAAAAATTTAATTCGGGGCAATGATTGCATGGGCGGTTTTTTCTTATGACATGGTTGGGTCTTGCAATTTTAACGGCTTTCTTTGAATCTTTGAAGGATGTATTCAGTAAAAAGAGTTTAAATTTTCTAGATGAATATGTGGTAGCTTCTGCGGGGATGGCGATCGCGTCAGTTTCTCTGTTGCCTGTTTTAGCATTTGTGGGCATTCCAACGCTGGGTCCCAATTTTTGGATGGCGCTGGCGATCGGTGGGTCTTTGAATGTGGTGGCCTATACGTTGTATGTCAAAGCGATTCGCCTAGCCGATCTGTCACTCATGTCGCCGTTGTCTACGTTAACGCCATTGTTTTTACTCATCACTTCGCCCTTGATTGTTCAAGAAGTCCCGACGATTTGGGATGCTGTTGGAGTGTTTCTGATTGTGATTGGATCTTATGTGTTGAATTTGAATGCGTCAGCGAGTGGTTTTTTTGGGCCATTACGATCGATTTTCCGAAATAAAGGCACCCGAATGATGGTGGTGGTGGCGTTTATATGGAGTATTACGTCTACGTTTGACAAGGTGGGAGTGCTGAATTCTTCGCCAATTTTTTGGGCAATTGTATTATTTGGATCTATTGCGTTGGGAATTTTGCCGTTGATTATTTTGAAATCAAAGAACCCAATTCAGGGCATTCGATCGCATTGGCGATTGTTATTGTTAGCGGGGGTAGCCAATGGCATTGGGGTAGGTTGTCAAATGGTAGCGGTGGGAATGGTGGCCGTTACGCAGGTGATTGCGATAAAGCGAATGAGTGCATTATTTAGTGTGGGGTTTGGATATTTTGTGTTTGGGGAGAAGGTGATTCGGGAACGGCTATTGGGTGCGGGAATTATGGTGACGGGTGTGGTGGTGATGACGATCGGTTAACGTATTTGGTGGGAAGGGAATTCGGGAACGGCTATTGGGTGCGGGAATTATGGTGACGGGTGTGGTGGTGATGACGATCGCTAATCAAGTCGGAACAGCATTAATTCAGGCCGAGTCCTTTGCGAACTTAGAGGATCTTAATCAACAGCTTGAAGCGCTTGAACGGACGCGCAGTAATCTGATTGCGATTACGGGCCATGAGTTACGGACACCGCTTTCAACCATTCAGGTGTGTTTGGAAAGTTTGGCCACGGAACCTGATATGCCGCATGAATTGCGTCAGGTGATGTTGGATGCGGCGATGGAAGATGCGCATCGAATGCGAAAGTTGATTCAGGACTTTTTGACTTTATCTCGTTTGGAAAGTGGTCGCGTTGAGTGGCGGGTGGAGCCGCAGCCCTTGCAAGAATGTATTGATTTGGCGCTGAGTAGTTTGCAAAGCCGCTATGGGATTAAGTTACCGAAAATATCGGTGGAGATTCCAGAATTGTTGCCGTTGGTGCGGGTGGATGGAGAGTGGCTGGTGGAGGTGCTTTCAAAGCTTTTGGACAATGCGTGCAAATTTACGGATGCAACGGGCCATATTCGGATTCGAGCGGTGCAATCACCGAATGAATCCACCAGTCAGGGAATTCAACATATGTTGGAGGTGGTGTTGGCGGATACGGGCCGTGGGATTGATCCGGCTTCGTTAGAGGCGGTCTTTGAGCGGTTTTATCAGGAAGAGGGATCGCTGAGACGGAGTGTGGGCGGGACGGGCCTTGGTCTTGCGATTTGTCGGCAGATTGTGAATGGTTGGGGCGGGCGGATTTGGGCCGAGTCGGAGGGGAAAAACCAGGGCAGTGAGTTTCACTTTACGATTCCGATCGTGGCCCTGGCATCTTAATAAGCAAGATTTGAAATTGTGATTAGCCGTTAAATTCTATGTCTGTTTCTTTACAAAAGTCGAACGAGGCGGCATCAGATGGACCGTCTGCATAAATTGCTCTCAGTTTCCACGTACAGCCCGAATTATCGGTTGAAGGTGCCCATTCAAACGTGGTAGTTTCGCCCGGTTTCAGTGAGCTATCGCCAAAGGGACCCCAACTTTTACCATCCTCAGAGGCTTCTATCTTTGAGATGGCAGATTTGCCACTATTGGTCACTTTAAAAGTCCAGCCAGCCGCTTCAGCAAATGGCATATTGAGCGCAAAAACAGATGCCATTGAGATAAGGCTAAGCAGAGGATTCCGGAAATTTTTATTGATGTCCATTGTAGTGTTGGTGTGGATTTTACTAGGGAATTATTAGTCAGGCAGGTCGCCCTTCTAAACATAACTAACAAATTTATTTCCGTCCTCAGTAGAAACACTCGGAACCCTTAGGAAAGTCTAGTACATTTACTTATTAGTTTGTGCGATCGTTGGGTGTGCTCGTGCATTGACTCTTAGGTTAAATCCCTCATTTCTGGCCCTTATTATTTGGGAATGAGGGATTGTGATTCATCAAGGATGGTTCAAATATAACGAACCCTCAACTTAATAAACGCGAATTACACGGACATCCGTCGATCGATCGCTTCCCCCCAAGTTTCAGTCATCTCAGCCACTGCAACACTAATCACAGTTTGCTCCTGAACCACAATGTCCAAAGCCGATCCCGTTACCGTTCCAATGGATTGCCAATGGCCTTGCAATGAATCATTCAAATAGGTTTCCCATTCAGTTTGATTCTCCGGTGAAACGGTAACAATAATTCGTGCCCCGCCTTCAGCAAACATTGCATAATCCAAACAATGACTTTCACTAATTAATTCAACCGCTGCGCCAATAGTTCCACCAATACAAGACTCGGCCAATGCTATTGCTAATCCACCTTCAGAACTATCATGGGCTGATTTAATCCAAGATTGTCGAATGCCTTCACGACAGGCCGCTTGTACCGATCGTTCCAAGACGAAATCCACAACAGGGGGTTGACCTGCGGCAATGTTTTGAATCGCCATCAAATACTCAGACCCACCAAAGCTAATGGTATTTGCCTGGGCACTAGTTGGTAATCCTAAAAGGTAAATCCGATCGCCTTCAGTTCTAAACCCTTGGCCCACGGCTTTGCTAATGTCTTCCACAATGCCCACCATCCCAATCACAGGCGTGGGATAAATGGGCGTTGGATTCCCCTCGTCGTCCAGAGTTTCGTTATAGAGGGAAACGTTGCCACCGGTCACAGGCGTATCAAATTCGCGACAGGCTTCGGAGATTCCGGTGCAAGCATTGGCTAGTTGCCAGTAGCCGATCGGTTTTTCAGGGCTGCCAAAGTTGAGATTATCGGTGACGGCGATCGGTTCTGCTCCCACACAGGAAAGATTTCGAGCCGCTTCAGCTACGGCCATCTTCGCGCCTTCATAGGGATTCAGATAGACATAGCGAGGATTACAATCCGTCGTAGCGGCAACTCCCCGCATAGTAGCGGGATGTTCAAAGGTTGCTTTTTCGGTTTCATTGGCCAAGGCGCGCACTCGGACAATCGCCGCATCCGCCCCGCCGGGAAACATGACGGTATTGTTTTGAACTTGATGATCGTATTGACGATAGACCCACCGTTTGGATGCGATCGTTGGA
>JAYUEW010000057.1:0-4108 GCA_043739045.1 Synechococcales cyanobacterium | reverse complement strand
GCAGATGCGCATTTAGAATCTCCTGCTAATGATGTGAGTTTTAGTTCAATCGAGATAGACAATTTATCTGAATCTGATGATATTTCGGATTTAGATTTAATGGACTCAGAGTTGATGGATTTAGACGAAATTAGTCTAGATAATGACAATTCTGATGCTGAATTTAATCTGATGGGTCTCGAAGAGATTAGCGTAGATGACATGAATCTGGACGATATGAGTCTGGATGATATGAGTCTGGATGATATGAGTCTCAATACTCTTGATTTAGATGCTACGAGCTTGGAATCTACGGGTGTAGATGAAATGGATTTGAGTGAGATGGATTTGGGTGATGAGTTTGCTTCGATGTCTCTTGACTCTAGTGATGATAGTTGGGATGAAATCAATAGCGATCTGGGGTCTGCTGATTTCGATGATCTTGATTCGCTTTTGGACGCTTCGGATAATGAGCTGGGGTTAGAATCTATTGGATTTGAAGAATCTGAGGGAAATTTTGCGACTGATAATGACTCATTCTCTGACCTTGACGATCTTTTATCCTCCGACCAATCGTCCCCATCGGGTCTAGACTTTGCCGGAGCTACTGCCATGGGGGCTGGGCTTGTCGCAGGGGGCGCGATCGCAGCCAATGTATTTGGATCTCAGTTTGAAGATGATCCTGAATTTGATGATCTTGAGAGGCTCCTTGAAGACCGAGAGCTAGGCGGTGGGAGTGGACCGATTGTTCCGGGTGCTGCCCGTCCAGTTGGTGGTACGCGCCGTCCTGTCGCCGCCCTCCCCAGTAAAGGCTTTGGCGAACAAACCATGCGGGTTCCGGTCAAACATCTAGACAATTTGAGCAATCTTGTGGGTGAATTGGTCGTTAACCGAAATAGTCTTGAACAAGATCAAGAACGGATGCGTCAGTCGCTCGATAATTTGTTGTATCAAGTGCAGCAACTGAGCGATGTCGGCCAGCGAATGCAGGATTTGTATGAACGATCGCTGCTTGAAAGTTCGCTCTTAGCCAGCCGTCAAAGCTATCGAATGGCCAGCAGTGCGCCTCGTGTGGTCGCTGAACTTCAGAAAACTAACGACGTTGAATATGATCCGCTGGAAATGGATCGATTTACGGGTTTCCATTCGCTTTCTCAAGAAATGATCGAATTGATTGTCCGAGTGCGGGAATCTGCGTCAGATATTGAATTCATTGTTGATGAAACCGACCAAGTGACGAGAATGTTCCGTCAAGTCACGACGCAGCTTCAAGAAGGATTGACCCGATCGCGCATGGTTCCCTTTGCCCAAACCGCCGATCGGATGCCCCGTGCGGTCCGAGATATTGCGATGAAGTGCGGTAAACAAGCGGAGTTGGTGATTGAGGGCCGTGAAACGCCTATTGATAAAATGCTCCTAGAGCACCTGTATGATCCAATGACCCACCTGGTCAACAACGCCATTACCCACGGAATTGAAACTCCACAAGAGCGCCGCCGTGCCGGGAAATCTGATACGGGGCGCATTACCATTCGGGCGTTCTATCAAGGCAACCAAACCGTGATCTCCGTGTCGGATGATGGCGCAGGCATTGACATTGAACGGGTCAAAGTGAAGGCGATCGAAAAAGGCTTAATCAGTGCCGCAGAATCTCAAACCATGAGTCGTTTGGATGTCTATGATTTACTGTTCCATCCTGGTTTCACCACTCGTGACCAAGCCGATGACTTTGCGGGTCGAGGCGTGGGGATGGATGTCGTCCGTACCAGTTTGAGCGAAATTCGTGGATCTATCACCACCGACTCCAGCCTCAATCGCGGTACGACGTTCACAATTCGCTTGCCCTTAACGTTGAGTATTTCCAAAGCCTTATGCTGCGTTAGCGATCGTGCCCGCATTGCTTTCCCGATGGATGGTGTGGAAGACATGCTAGACATGCCAAAGGATCGTCTATTGACTAATGCTGAAGGTCAACCTTACATTCGTTGGCGCGATTCTGAATTAGTGCTGCGTCCACTCACCGAACTCCTGGCTCACAATCGACACCTCGGACGAGGAAACGTCTACGGCGGCAACCAAGAAGAAGATATGATTTCGGTCGTTGTCCTGCGGAGTGTGGGCAACTACCTAGCGTTACAGGTCGATCAGGTGATTGGTGAACAGGAGATTGTAATTAAGCAGCTTGAAGGCCCAGTGCCTAAGCCGGTTGGAATTGCCGGAGCGACGGTTCTGGGGGATGGTCGAATTATGCCGATCGCCGATGTGCTTGAGCTAATTGACCTTTCCATGGGCCGTATCCGACGGGATGCGGGCAGCATGTGGGATCAAAATGCGTTGCCACCTCAGGAAATACAGCCTGTTAAGACTGAACCTATGGTCCTTATTGTGGACGATTCGATTACGGTTCGCGAATTGTTATCCATGACCTTTAATAAAGTTGGGTATCGAGTTGAGCAAGCCCGCGATGGTCAAGAAGCTTGGGAAAAACTACGGGCTGGGCTTCCTTGCGATATTGTCTTCTGTGACATTGAAATGCCTCGGATGGATGGACTCGAACTGCTCTCACGAATTCAGAAGGATCCCGTACTCAAGGCTCTGCCGATCGCAATGTTGACTTCACGCGGGGCCGATCGTCACCGTCAAATGGCTTCGTCTCTTGGAGCGAGTGGGTATTTCACGAAGCCTTATCTGGAGGAAGCGTTGCTGGATGCCGCTGGGCGCATGTTGAAAGGGGAAGTTCTATTGGTCGGTGACCGATCGGAGTAGGAACCCAATTCATCACTAAAATAGTAAAAAGCGACAAAACTCGGGAATGCTAGGGGAAGCAGAATTTCTGACCTGTTTCTATGACTATGAATAGTATTGCCTTAGAAAAATATCCTTTGCGTCAGGCGATCGATCGAACGTTTGTGATTGCTTATCAGGAAGATACAACGCTTTTAGAATCGATATTCATCCGTGAACAACTGCCCTATGAAGTGTTGCGTCAAGGTGAAGGCGAGATTCCATCTGATTTTTCCCGTAGCTACGCGTGTTTGATGAATCACTGTAAAGCGTGGCGCAAAATTGTTGCAGCGGGAAAGGCGGCATTGATTATTGAAGCTGATTTTGTCCCTGTAAAGGAGTTTGCTGATTTACCGATGCCCTGCGACGTGATGGACCGTAGGACGGGGGTGGCGTGGCTCTATACCTGTGCATCGCAGCTTTATTCGGTGACAGCGGCTGGCTTTGCTGAGGGATTTTCGGTCTCAACGGTGGCTTATGTTGTGACTCCGAATGGGGCCGTTGGGCTGTTAGCATTAGCCGAAGAAATTCGGTTGAAGTATGGAGAACGTAGTTATAGTGCTTGGGATTCGGAAGTTGAAAGCTTTTTACGATCGCGTTCTCTAGTCTGCTATATTCCGTTCCGCAACTATGGTGAACATGGCGGAATTCCCAATCCGGAACATGCCCAAAATCGCGATCGTTGGAAACACTTTAGCCGTTGTCATCGGGCCGATCGGCTCTATGGAGAGTTGGCATTTTTACCCGCTTACGCATTGAATCATTGGGAATTGCGGCAAGTGCGTTTGTATGCGTGGGTGAAGGGATTAGGGCGGTTGTTTTTAGGAAAATTTTTGCGTTGGAATGTGATGCGAGGATCTAGTTTTCCGCTACGGCTACTGGGATTTGCTGTGAGACGACAGGGACTATAGCGATTGATTAGTATTAGCGTTTATCCGTTTCACGAATGGCATCTTCAGTACGACCATAGAGATTAACTTTTGGTCGCCATTCTGGGAATGCCGAAACCATCATATTGTCCAGACTGGTTCGGGTAGCGGTGCTATATTTCCCGATCGACTTTGGCAGAACTTGATCGCCGAATCCGACAAAACACACTGCGAATAACAAAATTAAGCTAACAGGAACTCGTTGCATGGGATAGCTATTTTGAGGTGGATAAAGAACTCTGAAAATTATCTGAATATTAAACGTAATGAAATTGGATAAGTGCGATTGACACTCTCAGCTCTAAAGAGACTGAGATTCTGCTGACAGGGGTTTAACCGTAGGACTTGTCCATAGTTTTATCCTCGCTACGGTCGTCAAAGACCGTCTACCCACTCTGCTTAAGTCTAGACCTAAG
>JAYUEW010000056.1:0-14090 GCA_043739045.1 Synechococcales cyanobacterium | reverse complement strand
TTTATAACTCACTTTCAATTAGCTGAATTTGTATCTATTGTACAACTTTATTCGACTTTCGCAGGAGGTCTAATATAGTTTTTACCATGTTCGCCATATATTGCCTCAAAGTTGAACCCACAAGCTTTGCAGGATGTGCCGTGCAATGAGATTGCGTCAGTCCGAAGTTTCGGGTTACGTTCAAAGTGATTGACAAGCCTTTTTGTCATGCCTCCTTCGATCTTACTATCTTCCTGAGAGATTGATTCCAGATCCGCGATGACTTGGATTTCCAATGATGAAAAACTATCTGTATTAGTCGAGTTAGTTAGTTCATATACGCCGCGCTCAATTTTTGTAAATACATCCGAACTTGAGGGAAGCCAGCTCTGTGATTGAGGGCAATGTACATGAATCATCCCTTGAATTGTTTGATGATATGACTCAAGATCCTGATAGTGTGTGGGTATTCCACCTCTAATTTCCGTAACTTTGTGTTTTATGTCAATTGCGCGTGCTTGTCCACCCAAGCAAGAAAGTGCCTCAACAATTTCTTGAAGTTCAATTTGCCCTGTTTTCATAACTTCTCCGAGTTCTCTGAATCTAGTAGAGGATAATTCTCTGGACTGGCATAGCTCCAACTATTCCCAATTAAGGTGATGAATACTGCGATCGGGGCTGGACTCACCGCTATCTTTGGCTTGCTCAATGATGATGATTAAGAACAAGACTCAACGATTGCTGGGACGATCGGCCTATTATCCATACTGTCGATCAGGATCCGTAGAGACCCTGCGAAACCGGACTCGGCACAACCTCTAACGGCGAAGGCATCTACGGACTCCGCGACATGCTAAAAAGCAAAGACTACGCCCATCCCTACTACTGGGCCACCTTCATCCCCTCCGGCGACTGGCGACCACTAAATCCCTAGAGGGAGATCGCCCCCGGTGAAATCCGAAAAAATACCGCCAACCGCTGTACTTGAGTCGGCGTCAGCGTAACCCGATCGTTCAATATATCCATAACGATCGTCTCATCCCCAAAAATCGGCACCAAATCCTTGGGTGTCAGCCCCATATCCTCAATCATAGATTTCAAAAAATCAACGCCCTTGAGCGAGGGAAACACCTCATGCTGTGATTCATACTCATACACCAGCATCCCTAAAATCTTCAGATAATCCCGATCGTCGGTTGTCAGATTGGGTCGATCGATCAGCAGATTAATCTGTTTTTGGGTTGCGAGTAATTCCGCCTCATTACTAATTGGCCGGGGTGGAAAGGCATTAATGAGTTGAAGATAGTTACTAGGTACTTTCAAACCAGTCGTCATTTTTCCAGGTCTCCTTGTCGAGATTGCGCATTCGAGTGCTTTTCCCAGAACTCCTTAAGTGCTTTTCGGCTAATCATACGCATACAACGACTCAAACTCGCTTCCAAAACCTATCCTAAACAAAAATCTGACGATCGGCACACTCCTCAACCTTCAACACCAAACTCGTCACACTCTCCGCCTGCGAAACCTCCATTAATCGGAATGCAGCTACTGGGGGAATATGATCTGAGAATTCAAACTATAGAAGGCGTTACCGTTACGATCGAAGCATTACCGCTCGTAAGTTAGAGCATTACTGTGAAGTACGGTCTAACGATTACTGCCATGATATTTCTATTTTAAACACTCTTATGAGACAGAAATGGTTGCAAAAGAGGGCCGATCGCAATCTCGATCGGCCCCTTTTGTTTTCAATTAGTTGTCAAATCAAAATCACCAAAATCCAACAGCTAAAATCATTTAAGTGAGTGCTTCTAGATAATCTCGAACCTGATTACGTCGTTTAGGTTGACGCAACTTCTGAAGCGCCTTTGCCTCAATCTGTCGGACCCGTTCGCGGGAAAGCTCCAAGGCACGACCAATATCGGCTAAGGAATAGGGCTGGCCATTCGTTAAACCAAAACGCATTTGAATGACATCCCGTTCCCGATCGGTCAAATCAGCCATCAACAACAGCAAATCTTTCCTCAGTGATTCCCGCATTAACAAATCCTCCGGCGACAGATCCTCTGTTTCCAGCAAATCGCCGAGTTCTGTATCTTTTTCTTTACCAACCTTAGTTTCCAACGACACTGCACGGGGTACCTTTAACAGCACTTCCCTCACCTGATCCACACTCATATCTAGCTCTTGGGCCACATCTTCAATCGATGCAGTACGACCTTTTTCTTGAGCAATCCTTCGCTGAGCTTTTTTAATTTTGTTCAGTTTTTCAGTAATGTGGACCGGAAGCCGAATCGTACGACTTTGAGTTGCGATCGCCCGCGTAATGCCCTGGCGAATCCACCAGTACGAATACGTACTAAATCGATAGCCCTTGGTCGGGTCAAATTTTTCCACCGCCCGTTCTAAGCCCAAGGTCCCTTCTTGAATCAAATCCAACAGCTCTAAACCTCGATTTTGGTACTTCTTCGCCACAGACACCACCAGACGAAGATTCGCCTTGATCATGTGTTCTTTAGCCCGAATTCCCTCCGTTTGAATTTTCTCAAGCTCTTCTACAGGAATATTGGCAACTATTGCCCAAGCATGTTTGCCTTCTGCCATTACAGATTTTAGTTCTGTAACCGTAAGAACGCATTGGGAGGCCCAACGTTCTAAAGATGGACGATGACCCAGAATTGCCGTCAACCGATCGCGAGCCTCAATTACCTTGACATATTGAGCAATGGATCGATTATTGAGACTAGATTCCGTATTTCGATGTTCAAGCAGCAGCATATAGCGTTGAACACGTTGGGCTTCCATCACTTCTTCGTCTCGGCCCAAGAGCTTAACACGCCCGATTTCTTGCAGATACATCCGCACCAAATCTGTGGTTCTGCTGCGTCCAGTGACAGGAATAACTGCGATCGCCTCATCCAGATCTAAATCACCTATTTCTAAAGAAATCTCTAGAAGATTAGGCTCCTTAAAATCGACATCCAGAAGATTTGGCTCTTGAAAGTCCGAGTCCTGAAGGTCAATAATTAATAGCTCAGGCGAGGAATCCGGGGATTCAAAACCTTGAGTTAGCACAGAAAGATTATCCATAGGAAAACTCTGATATGGACGGTAGGCGATGACTCCCAAACTAGGAACCCACAACCCCCGTCTTGACGGGTTAGCTTATTTGAGATATGTTTCTAGGCTGCCCAGGATCGCACTCTGAATTAACAGCACGTTGTAATCCGACCAGGACTAGAACTCGACAAACTTGTCATAGGTTTACTACTTCTTCTTTCTCTTAAGTTCCAGAATGAGGCGTAACTTATGCGCTTACTTCTAACATCTCCCAACTATGACTCCCAATACAAAAAATTATCTGAGGCTTTATTTCTAGACGAAGCAAAGATAAGTTAGGTTCCAACTAAATTCGTATTTCTTCAGGTTTACTAACTCGGGCCATCAAAATATTAAGCGCATCCATGGGCGTGACTTGGCCTTGGAGCAGACGACTAACCTGTTGGGTGATGGGCAAATCGATCGCGGCATGGGTAGCAAGTTCGATCAGAACCATACAAGTATTAATCCCTTCGGCAGTGCCTTCTAAGGTGGCGAGAACCTGGTCGATGGTTTCACCTTGGGCTAGACGGTAGCCGACTTGGTAGTTACGACTGAGCGGACTACTACAGGTAGCCATCAAATCGCCCATCCCCGCTAACCCATACAGCGTATCGGCCTTCGCACCCCAATACCCCGCAATCCGAATCATTTCGGCTAAACCACGGGTAATTAAGGCGGATTGAGCATTAGTTCCGAGTTCTAAACCATCACAGGCTCCCGTCGCGATCGCAATTACATTTTTTAATGCGCCCGCCAGTTCGACTCCGGTGGGATCCCCATTGGTATAAACCCGAAACCGCTGCGAGTTAAACAAGGCTTGGACCTGTTGAGCCGCCTTGTCATTATGACTGGCGACCACCGTGGCCGCAGGTCGTCTCTGCTGGATTTCTTTTGAGAGATTTGGGCCAGAAAGAACGGTAATTGCAGCGGTGGGGAATGCATCTTGCCAAATTTCTGAAGGTCGCTTCGGCAAATGCTCCAAACTACTCTGCGCTGAGGCTTCTAATCCCTTGGTCGCGGACACAATGATAGGAGACTGCGGCAAATTCAATTGCTGAATTTGCTCAACAACGTCCCGCACCCCTTTCATTGAAACGGCACAGACCCACAGTTCAGAGTCTGTCAAGGCATCTTTTAGGGACAGAGACGATCGACGATACCACTGCGTCACATCGTGATTATTTTCCTGCACTAACTCAGCTAAGGTAGAACCCCAAGCACCACCGCCAAGCACCGTGACTTTCATCGTGCAGCAGCAGGTAATTGATTCAGACTGGGTTTTGTGCGGGGAAACCGTTCAATTAACGATCGAACCTGCCCCGCATGGTACGAACTGCGGGTTAAGGGTGACGAGACAACTTGCAAAAAGCCAATAGATTCACCATAAACGCGCCACGCATCGAATTGATCCGGCGTAACAAAGTCTTTCACGCCTAAATGCTTTTGAGTGGGCTGGAGATATTGCCCGATCGTCACAATATCGCAATCGACCGCTCTCAAATCTCGCAGAGTTTCCCGCACTTCCTCATCGCTTTCGCCCAATCCCACCATGATTCCAGATTTTGTATAGACCCAAGGTGCATGGCTACGGCTTTGTTTCAGCACTTCCATCGATCGTAAATAATTCCCTTGGGGCCGAACACCGCGATACAACCGCGCAATGGTTTCAGTGTTGTGATTCAACACGTCAGGCTGAGCATCTAGAATGACGAATAAGGCATCCCAATTGCTACATAGATCAGGAATCAGGAGTTCTATTGTGGTTCCGGGCGATCGGTCCCGAATTTCTTCAATACAACGGACAAACTGCGACGCACCACCATCGAGCAAATCATCCCGGTTGACCGACGTAATCACCACATGATTTAAACGCATTCGACTGACGGCTTCACCCAACCGAATTGGCTCCGTCGGGTCCAGCGCTTGAGGCTTTTTCTCGAAATCAATATCACAATAGGGACAAGCCCTGGTACAGGCCGGACCCATAATCAAAAAGGTAGCGGTTCCGCTGTTGAAACATTCACCAATATTTGGGCAGGATGCCTCTTCGCAAACAGTATTGAGACTGAGGTCACGTAGGGTTTCGGTCACAGCTCCGATGCGTTCCCATTGAGGAGCCTTCACACGTAGCCAATCGGGTTTTACAGTCATTCTTAATCTTCTGAATCTAAGGAAGGAGGTTAGTCGTCAAGTCTAACCATTCTAACAAGTTTTGTGAAAGACTATCCGTATCGCCATGGCACTTTCACGTCAAATCTGCGTCAAGTGTTTCACTAATTCGCCAAACCCGATTCCGGCCTCTTCATCGGTCCAATAATTTGGTAAATGTACAAGCTGGTCTACGTAATGTTTCAGATTTGCGACCCCAACGGAGAGCGGAAAGGTAAACAAAGTTTCATCATTTGGACTATCCCCCACTGTGACTACCGACTCTGGGGAAATCATCAAAAAATGTTGACTTAAGACTTGATGTAACGCCGCAGCTTTATTTTGAGAGGGCGGCTTGATATGACATTGAACGGTGCTATAGGTGAATGAATAGTCCTCTAATTGACAGAGCCGATCGATTTCTTTCAAATCAGCCTGACTCAATCCGGCCACATCAAACGTCCAATCCGTCAGCCGAAACCGATTGTCTGGAGATTCTTGAAGATGGGGAAACTGTTGCTGCAATTTTTTAAAGGTTTCCCCTAGCCGTTCTCGATGGTTGTGTGGCAATGGAACTAGAAATTCCCCTACACCACCCCGATCGGATTCTGGGCCAGAGGAGGCGTAATAAATTCCGCCATTTTCAGCGATCGCACCCACAATAGGCAAATAGTGAAGCAGCCCGCTCACCCACCCCGCCGATCGTCCCGTCACAATTACAACCGGAATCCCAGATGAGGCCAATGCTTCTAGATCCTGTAACAATGCAGAACTAAATCGTCCCGATCGGGTCAAGGTTCCATCCATATCTGTCGCGACTAACTTAACTCTAGACACATCTAATGTTGAGAATGTTGAGATTGAAGCTTGCATGTCCTGTTTTGGATGTTGTTGTAGATATTGTTTCCAATATGACATTTTAAGCACTTACTACAGTTAAGCCTACAGTTAAGCAAAAATACACTCACTGCATAACCCCATCTCATATCCCCGCATAGATTATGGACGTTCAGCAAAATCATCTAAATCCAAACTGGATCAGTAAAATTTTGTTCTAGGTAGGGCAAGCTATAACAAAAGCACAATCTTAGTTAAACTCCCAGCATCCACCTCTAGAATTATTTCTAGATATTCTTGTATAGCCTCATCAACGATAATCATTTTTTACCACTGCCATGCTCATCCCCATGTCCCACCCGATATTTGCCCAAGTTCCTAAACCCAAGGCAACGATCGCAACACCCACCGCACCGAAAACTACAGCCATAGATACTAATGGTTTAGTGTCGCCCCTCTGGCAATACAGTACCTTGGGACTAGCAATTGCGATTTCGGCATTGGGAATCACCAGCGCCTTACAACATCGCCGCCTGACGAAAAAGTTGAGATTTGAGACGCTGAAAAATCAAGAAATGCGTAATCGGATTGAACTCGCGGTGGGCACCATTACCAAGATGGAAAAAAATCCTGATTTAATTCATTCTCGGGATGTGAACTTGGATTATATCCGGATGCGGATGTCTGAAGAGCGATTCCGGTTTGAAATTGTCAACCAAATTAAAATTAAAATTAAACAGCAAGTTACAATCGCTTTACGACCTACCCAAGGACAAGACGGCGAACTTGGCATCGCCAGCACTGGCCGACAAATTGACCAGATTTTTGATGTCGAACACCATCCAGATGGTCACCCCAAGGGCGCGAAGCGTGTTCTATTTCGAGTTGAAATAAAAATTGTTAAACTCCCGACTCAAGCCACCTCGCAAACTATCAACCAAATCACGGATTGTATCGAGACTTTTCTGAGTCCGGGCCAAGAGAATGAGTCATGGCAACCCACAGTTCAAGGTCGCCTTGCTAATATGCATTGGGACCAAACTGCGAAACCAACTCCCCGAGTCCTGCTTGAACAGACCCAAGAAGGGGCAAATGTCACGTTCCGAACTAATCGAATTACAAAAGCTTAGCTCTGTATTCAGTGTAATGTTTAGTCGAGTCCATAAAACCCGATGAATAAAACCAAGTGAATTTAGGCCTAGAGAATGGTTAATCTAAAAAATAAAAGCTGAAAAGAGAACTAAATCAAATCGTGCCAAATTAAATTATGCGACAGCATCGCCTGAATTAGAATCTGCATTTTCAGCTTCAACTCCATCCCAATCGATCGTTCAAGGTTTACAAGAATTATCCGATCGTTCTTTTAATGCAGACCAACTGATTGCTGGAATTTATGGCGTAATTAAAGTTGCGACCTAAGCGAAAATGCTATGGTATTAGCTGGTCTTCTCACTTAGATTCAAACGCACAATGCAATCCACATCACAATCCACATCACAACACGATTTGATTCACGTCATTGGCGGTGGCTTGGCTGGGACCGAAGCGGCTTGGCAGATTGCTCAGGCAGGCGTTCCGGTGGTATTGCATGAGATGCGTCCGCTGGTAAAGAGTCCAGCCCACCACAGCGAGCATTTGGCCGAGCTAGTCTGTAGCAATTCCTTTGGTGCGCAGTCGCCCGATCGGGCATCGGGGCTGGTCCATGAGGAACTCCGACGTTTGGGATCCATTGTCATGCAAAAAGCCGATGAGCATCATGTTCCGGCGGGTGGGGCTTTGGCGGTCGATCGGGGTGTATTTGGTGATGATTTAACCCACACTTTGGCCAATCATCCCTTAATTGAGTTGCGGCGCGGGGAAGTACAGTCAATTCCTTCTGATGGTGTAGTGGTATTGACAACAGGGCCGTTAACCACTGATGCACTAGCCGAGGATCTGCGCCGGGTGACGGGAATGGAATATATGAGCTTTTTTGATGCGGCAAGTCCGATCGTCGTGGGTGAATCAATTAATTGGGATGTGGCATTTTTGGCCTCGCGGTACGATCGTGGTGAAGCCGCTTATTTGAATTGCCCCATGGATAAGCCCCAGTATTTAGCATTTTGGCAAGCTCTATGTGCTGCTGAACAAGCAGAATTAAAAGACTTTGAACGAGAAACGGCGAAGTTTTTTGAAGCCTGTTTACCAATAGAAGAGATGGGGAAGCGGGGCGAAGACACGATGCGTTATGGTCCACTCAAACCCGTGGGACTATTTGATGCGCGCAAGGGTGATTTTAAGGAAAACAAACAACTACGACCCTATGCCGTGGTTCAACTGCGCCAAGAAGATAAGGCGGGGCAGCTTTGGAATATGGTAGGCTTCCAAACCAATCTGAAATGGGGCGAACAAAAGCGGGTATTTCAGATGATTCCAGGATTAGAGAATGCTGAATTCGTAAGAATGGGCGTGATGCACCGCAATACCTTCATCAACTCACCCGAGTTACTCCATTCAACGCTTCAGTTTAAATCGCGGCCAAGTCTGTTTACCGCTGGCCAAATTAGTGGGACCGAAGGCTATACGGCAGCGAGTGCGGGCGGCTGGTTGGCGGGAACCAATGCGGCGCGCTTTGTGTTGGGCAAAGACCCGATCGCGTTGCCCGTTACCACCATGATGGGGGCACTGTTTGAATTTATTAGTTCTGCATCGCCGAAGCATTTTCAGCCCATGCCGCCGAACTTTGGCATCTTACCGACATTGCCAACCAAAGTGCGTAGTAAACAAGAGCGCTATGGTCAGTACCGCGATCGGTCCTTTAGCGATTTGACCGAGTGGGCGATTCAGAACCAAATTAAGCTGCATTCGACCCGATACGCGGAATTGGCCCTAGAGACATTGATACAGGAAGAAGCCAAAATAGAACTTCCGATGTCAGCATAAGCACAGGAGTTGAGACCGATTCAAAGGCAATCTCCGCATAGTCTAGGGGGAACTCGCGCATAACTTAGATGGGGTGTGGGCGTGATTTCGGGCTTAATTAGTGATCTACCGAAGTAACGGTTAAATCGTTCAAGATAAGTTGTTAGCCGGGAACTTGATCTGTCACCTAAGATTCATATTAAGCAGAACGACTGTGCTAGTATTCTGTGACAGTTTGAGGCGGTTGACAGGTTCAAATACCGGGTTTTTGCCCTTGTGCTTGGCTCAGTTATGACTTCGAGACTTATTATTTTGTGGTGGTAGAGGAGTAACAAACGTGACGAAGCGATTCATGGGGGATTCTAGTATCTTGCCACATAAAACATATCCAGAGCCTGTCCGTGTAGGGGTTGTGGGCATTGGGAATATGGGGCAGCATCATGTTCGGGTTCTGAGTTTGATGAAAGACATCAAACTTATAGGTATTTCGGATGTGAATGTCGATCGTGGAATTGATACGGCTAGTCGATATCAGACACACTTTTTTGAGGATTATCGTGAGTTACTGCACCATGTGGATGCAGTCTGTATCGCGGTACCGACTCGGTTTCATCATGCGGTGGGGCTAGCGGCCCTGAAAGCTGGGGTTCATGTTTTGATTGAGAAACCGATCGCGGCGACAATTTCAGAAGCGGAATCTTTGGTGAACGCAGCGGCAGACATGGGCTGTTTGTTGCAAGTTGGCCACATTGAGCGATTTAATCCTGTATTTCAGGAATTGAGTAATGTGTTGAAAACCGAGGAACTGGTCTCGTTAGAAGCACATCGCATGAGTCCCTATAGCGATCGGGCCAATGATGTCTCGGTGGTTTTGGATTTGATGATCCACGATATTGATCTCTGTCTAGAACTCGCCAACTCACCCGTCGTTCGATTGACCGCCAGCGGTAGTCGTGCCAGCCAAACATCGCAATATTTGGACTACGTGACCGCGACGTTGGGGTTTGCAAATGGCATTGTGGCGACATTGACGGCCAGTAAGATTACCCATCGTAAAATTCGTCGGATTTCGGCCCATTCAAAACGATCGCTAACCGAAGCCGATTTTCTAAACAATGAAATTCAGATTCACCGATCGAATACCGGAATTCCGTCTGGTTTTAGCCCAACCAGTTTTTCTCGGCCCAACTTGTACCGTCAAGATGGCATTGTTGAAAAAGTTGCGATCGGTCGGGTCGAACCGCTGTATGCAGAACTTGAGCATTTTATCGCTTGTGTTAGAGGCGGCCTTCCTCCATTCGTGGGCGGAGAACAAGCGTTGAAGGCATTGCGATTGGCCAGTTTGATTGAACAAATGGCGATGGACGGCCAAGTTTGGCACCCCGTGGAGCTTGATGCGGTTGCAATTGAAACACCGATGATGGCTGTCTAAATACGATTACGATCGGTCTTACTTGTAACGAGAAGGCCGATCGTATTTTTTTGGATTTAATCATTCTGTTATTTGATTTATCGATGATGCTATGCCTGCTACTTTATATACATCGCGTTTGATTGTTCGGCTGGCGACCCAAGAAGATATTCCTGCAATTGTGGCGCATTTAGTGGAAAATCGTGATTTTTTAGTGCCATTTGAACCCATACGTCCGTCTGACTTTTACGATCGGAGCTATTGGCGGCAGCAGGTCATTCGCAGCTATCAACAGTTTCAGGCAGGCCATGCGCTGCGGCTATTTATATTTGAACGAGATGCGCCGAAAATAGTGATTGGCAGTATTAATTTTAACAACTTCATTCACTATCCGTTTTATTGTTGTAGCCTGGGGTATAGCATTGCCGAATCAAAACAGGGTCAGGGGTTGATGCGAGAGGCGTTGACCGTCAGTATTGTCCATGTGTTTAATGCCATGAATTGCCATCGAATTCAGGCCAACTATATGCCCCGAAATCAGCGTAGTGGTAATCTTTTGAAGAGCTTAGGCTTTACGGTGGAAGGAGAAGCGAAGGATTATTTGTTGATTCATGGAGTCTGGGAAGATCATGTGTTGACAAGTTTGACGAACTTGAATTGGACGACGAGAATTTAATAGAGATGGATAAGCGTAATGTCTTCAGAGTTCAAATCTTCAGCGTCTAATTTTGTTCAAGGCTTTACCATTGCCGCGATCGCAACGGCCATTGTTCCAGAACAGGGAAGCGTGGGAATTGTGCGGCTGTCAGGGGCGGAGGCATTTGCGATTGCACAGGTTATTTTTAAAGCCCCAGGTCAACAGCAATGGGAAAGTCATCGAATTTTGTATGGGTATATTACCAATCCAAAAACAAATGAACGGATTGATGAAGCCTTGCTGATGATCATGCTGGCTCCACGATCGTATACCAAAGAAGATGTGGTGGAATTTCATTGCCATGGCGGAATGATTGCGGTGCAGCGGGTTTTGCAATTGTGTATTGCATCTGGGGCAAAGCTAGCGCAACCGGGAGAATTTACGCTGCGGGCCTTTTTGAATGGGCGTTTGGATTTAACTCAGGCGGAAAGTATTTCGGATTTGGTGGGGGCAAAGTCTCCGCAAGCAGCAGCGACCGCATTGGCTGGAATTCAGGGAAAACTCGCTCAGCCGATTCGAGAAGTACGATCGGTTTGTTTAGATATTTTGGCCGAAGTTGAAGCCCGAATTGATTTTGAGGATGATTTACCTGCGCTTCAACTCCAAAGCATTCGGACTAGTTTAATCAATGCCATTGCACAAGTCACCGGAATTCTAAACACTGCCGATCGCGGTGAATTATTAAGAACAGGACTAAAAGTTGCGATCGTCGGTCGGCCCAATGTGGGAAAATCGAGTTTGTTGAATGCTTGGAGTCGTTGCGATCGGGCGATTGTGACAGATTTGCCAGGGACAACGCGGGATGTTGTGGAATCGCAGCTTGTGGTAGGCGGGATTCCGATTCAGGTTTTAGATACGGCGGGAATTCGGGAAACCGACGATCGGGTCGAAAGCATTGGGGTCGAACGATCGCGCAAAGCAGCGCTAGAAGCAGATTTAGTACTGTTTATAATAGCGGCTGACCAAGGCTGGACCGCTGAAGAAGATGTAATTTACGATCAGATTAAGGGCCGATCGTTAATCTTTGTGATTAATAAAGTGGATCTACCGGGCGCGGAAATGGTAATTGAGCAAGTCCATAATTTGACCCAAGGACGAGCTTCTATCGTTCAGACGATGGTGCAAACCACAACTCAAACAGTTACTCAAACAACAGCAGAACAGACGGTAGGCATTGAAGATCTAGAACAAGCTATTTTGCGCACCGTTAATCAAGGAACAACCCATCTGGGAAATTTAGATTTTGCCATTAATCAACGTCAATCCAGTGCCCTGATGAATGCAAAGACAGCACTTGAACAGGTGCAAGTTACTATTGACAACCAACTCCCATTAGATTTTTGGACCATTGATTTGCGCGGTGCGGCCCAGGCATTGGGTGAAATTTTAGGCGAAGATGTAACGGAATCAGTGCTCGATCGAATTTTTAGTCGCTTCTGTATTGGGAAATAAATTGGGGGGTGTAGAAAACCCTCTCAAATTCAGAGATCTTTAAGCGAAGCTTAACCTCTATACTGAGGTTTTCGCACTGGACATCCTAAGGACTTTCTTTATGTTCCCGACTGAAGATTTGCTTGTTGACAACCATGAACATCCCGATAAGCCCGAAGAAGCTTGTGGCGTTTTTGGTGTATTTTCCCCTGGGGAAGATGTTGCAAAGCTGGCGTATTTTGGTTTGTTTGCACTTCAGCATCGGGGACAGGAGTCGAGTGGAATTGCAACCTTTGATGACAATAAAACCGTGCATCTCCACAAAGATATGGGCCTAGTCGCACAGGTTTTTAATGAGACTATTTTGAATGCGCTACCGGGAGCGATGGGCGTAGGACATACACGGTATTCGACCACGGGTTCAAGTCGTGCGGTGAATGCCCAGCCTGCGGTCGTGAAGACCAGCCGGGGTTCCTTAGCCTTGGCACATAATGGGAATTTGGTGAATACGGCGACCTTACATCAGGAGCTATTGGAGCGTAGCCATAATCTCTTGACGACGACGGATTCAGAAATGATTGCGGTGGCGATCGGGGAGGCGGTGGATGATGGTGCGGATTGGACGACGGCGATCGTCACGGCCTGTAAGCGATCCGTTGGGGCATTTAGTTTGGTAATTGGCACACCGGATGCGTTGTATGGAACAAGGGATTCAAGTGGGGTGCGGCCTTTAGTGCTTGGCACATTGCCACGGGAATTACCCACGGATCCAATTCGCTATGCATTGGCTTCGGAAACCTGTGGATTAGATATTGTTGGGGCTGATTTTGTTCGCGATGTAGAGCCGGGTGAGCTAGTTTGCATTACAGAAACGGGAATCACTTCAACGCGATGGGCACAGAAAGTCGATCATAAGCTCTGCATTTTTGAGATGATCTATTTTGCACGGCCTGACAGTGTGATGAATGAGGAAACGCTGTATACCTATCGGATGCGAATTGGTCGGCAGCTGGCCAAAGAATCGACGATCGATGCAGATATTGTCATTGCAGTCCCGGATTCGGGAATTCCAGCGGCGATCGGGTTTTCCCAGGAATCCGGAATTCCCTATGCGGAAGGGCTGATTAAAAATCGGTATGTGGGCCGAACATTCATTCAGCCGACTCAGGCCATGCGGGAAGCGGGAATCCGGATGAAATTAAATCCGCTAAAAGATGTGCTGAAGGGTAAACGGGTCATTATTGTGGATGATTCTATTGTTCGCGGGACGACCAGTCGAAAGATTGTAAAAGCCTTGCGGGATGCGGGTGCAACGGAAGTACATATGCGAATTTCGTCCCCGCCTGTAACCCATCCTTGTTTCTATGGCATTGATACGGATAATCAAAGTCAGTTGATTGGGGCAAAGATGACCGTCTCGGAAATTGCGGATCATATTGGTGCAGATTCGCTTGGTTATTTATCATTGAATGGAATGCTGGAGACCACCCATCAGGATACAAGCCATTTTTGCTCGGCTTGTTTTGATGGTAAGTATCCGATCGAGATTCCTGAAGTTCTAAAACGATCGAAGTTGATACTGGA
>JAYUEW010000055.1:0-15117 GCA_043739045.1 Synechococcales cyanobacterium | reverse complement strand
TCGTAAGTTCCAATTCTTTTTAGATAACCAAATTCCTGAAACGGTATTCCGGGCAAAAGGAATTCTTTGGTTCTCTGAAAGTGAGAAGCGCCATATTTTCCATCTGAGCGGCAAACGCTTTTCATTGGATGATGATCAATGGAGAACGCCTGAACGCAAAAATCAATTAGTTTTAATTGGTCAAAATCTAGATCATGATGCCTTGCGAACTCAGATAGAGAATTGCTTAGCGACGGCCTCTAGTACTCGTGGAAAAGGTTTTTTGCGTAAATAAGTAGCTGTAACTGAGTATTTGTAAATGAGTAAGACTGAATTTTGGGTGTGCCAATATGACAACTGCTTGCGGCGACGATCGCGGGCAGTTTTGGACGCATTGTTGGCGATCGATTTGCCTGCTGATACTGTGGTCTCAGCAGGTGGATGCCAGGGGCAATGTCATATCGGGCCAAATGTACAGGTGTTACGATCGGGCGATCGGCCAGTATGGTATTGCGAAGTGAAGCCAGAAGATGCCGCAGAACTTATTCATGCAGTGGAACCTGTCAAACGTCTTTTGAACCCACGATTGCACGTTTAGGATTCAATGTTAATCTTTGAACATTTAACTCAGATATTTAATTCAAATCACGATCGTGGTTCAAATGCACAGCAGCTGTGATCGTGTAAATCAAAGATGACAATTGGCTTGCTCGAATAGGCCATAGGAATAGAGTGTGTGAATTTTTAATACTCACTCTAGTACATCTCTAAGATACCAAATGAGTTCTATACTTCTTTTCTAATGCCGATCGCGCTTCTTCCCGATCGTCAAAATGAATTTTTTCAGTTCCAATAATTTGATAATCCTCGTGGCCTTTACCTGCAATCAATACCCCATCGCCAGGATTAGCATTCGCGATCGCATTTGCAATCGCTGCCGCCCGATCGACATTCACAATAGCCGCCACATCACTCGAAATCCCCGCTAAAACATCCTGCAAAATTTGGTTTGGGTCTTCAGTTCGTGGATTATCTGACGTAACAATTGCTTGGTCCGATAATCGGGCTGCAATACCTCCCATCAATGGCCGTTTCGTCCGATCGCGATCGCCGCCACACCCAAATACACAAATCATATTTCCCGCAATAAAGGGCCGTGCCGCCGTTAATAGATTTTCTAAACTATCCGGCGTATGGGCATAGTCCACAATCACACTAATGTCCTGTTGGTCACTCACCTGCACGCGCTCCATTCGTCCCGGCACCCCAACAAATTCAGGAAACACTGCCGCCATTTCAGCTAAATTTAACCCCAGCGATAAACCTGCGCCAATACCCGCTAGAAGATTAGCAATATTAAACTGTCCAACTAACGGCGATCGGAATTCAATACTTCCCATCGGCGTATGCAACTTCCCATTTACGCCACTCCCGGTATAAACAACATCAGTGATGTATAAATCCGCTTCTGTTTCAGTACTGTATGTCCAGACCCGATCGCCCAATCGTTCAATTAATCGTTGACCATACTCGTCATCTTGATTAACGATCGCTCGTCCGCGCAAATAAGTATCACCAAATAGAAGAGCCTTTGCTTCAAAATACTCCTCCATGTCTTTGTGATAATCCAAATGATCTTGAGTCAAATTTGTGAATACTGCCACATCATATTGACACCCCAATACCCGACCCTGGGAAAGCGCATGGGAACTGACTTCCATCAATCCATAGTCACACCCTGCTTGAATGCCTTCATTTAATTGCTTTTGAAGATCGATCGGAAATGGTGTGGTATGAGTTGCGGTTTGATTAAAGCCTTTCCACCTCGTATATAGCGTCCCAAGCATCATAGGCATTTTGCCAGAACGATCGAGCAAAAATTCAATAATATGAGTGGTCGTGGTTTTACCATTCGTTCCCGTTACCCCCACCATTTTGAGCCGATCGGTTGGGCTATCATAAAAGCTCACTGCAAGACGTGCACAGACTTCGGCAGGGTTTCCAACGGGAATGAGAAGTTGATCCATTGCTTGGTTTTTAGTCGCCGCTGTTTCGGAAACAAGGGCTGCGATCGCTCCAGCCGTTGTCGCACTTTGCCAAAAATCTCCACCATCAACGCGGGTTCCAGGAATTCCGATGAAGAGATCGCCGGGTTTTGCGGTATTGGAGTTGGTGGTCAGCCCGGTAACGTCAAGCTTGAGTGCAGGATGCTCAAATTTTGTGGAAATTCCGACGGTGGCGAGTAAGTCCTTCAACAGCATGGGCAGTTCCTTCAAATCATCAGATAAATCAGTATCAATCAATTAATCAGTATGTATCAAATCGGCACATCGTTTGTCTGTAACGTAAATGGCTGTAGCATTTGGGTAATTTGTGCGATCGAAGCTCGAGGGGATTGCCGGGGTGTGGGCAAGAGTTTGCCAGAATCGGTCTGAACATACAGTACAGGAATCTCGTATTGATAGGATTGAAATGCGGCACTATCTTGCGTAATATCGCGAACGTCAAGCTTCAGATTCAATCCTGTGACGGCGCGTAGTTTTTCCTCTAGCCCTTCGCAGAGATGACAGCCCGGTTTGCTATAAAGAATAAGATTCATGTAAATGCCGGTTATTATGCAATACCTCGATCCCCCTAAATCCCCCTTGGTAAGGGGGACTATGAGTCCAATTCCAGTTCCCCCTTACTAAGGGGGCTAGAGGGATCCTCTTATTTCTGGTTGGTTGTAGAGTGCAGACCGCATTCTTTTTTAGTCGCATCTTCCCACCACCAGCGTCCTTCGCGCTCATGCTGATTCGGTAATACTGGACGAGTACAAGGCTCACAACCAATACTAATGAATCCGCGTTCATGGAGTGGATTGTAGGGGACATTCCAAGTGCGAATATAAAGCCAAGTTTCTTCCGATGTCCAGTTCGCCAAGGGATTAAACTTCACTAAATTCTTCCCAGGACCGGAAAACCCAGGGTCGGCTTGAACAGGAGGAACAGAGTCTCTAGTAGATGGGCTTTGATCTTGGCGTTGTCCCGTAATCCAAGCATCCACGGTCGCGAGTTTCCGCCGCAATGGTGCAACCTTCCGCACCGTGCAGCATTCTTTATGGCCATCCTCATAGAAGCTAAAAAATCCTTTCTCTTGTGTAAATTTTTCTAAGGCTTCAGTGTTGGGGGACATGACTTCAATCGTGATGCCGTAGTGTTTACGAACCCGATCGATATACTGATAAGTCTCGGGATGTAAACGGCCTGTATCTAGGCTAAAAACCTTAATGTCTTTTTTAATTTTGTGGGCCATGTCGATCAGCACTACATCCTCGGCACCACTGAAGGAAATGTAAATCTCATCAAACAAACTCAGGGCTTTTTCCAGAATTGCTTGAGGACTTTTGCCCGTCAGTTCGGACTCTAAGGCAACAACATCAAGACTAACCGCATCAGGGACGGCGATCGTGGTGGACATAATCTGTGTTCTCTCTAACTCAATGGATGACATTCTATCAAGCGGTCTGCACTTAGACGCGATTCTCATCTTAAATCCAAACCGATCGCCTCCGTTTCGCTTGATCTAGGGCTTACGAATTTGTAGCATTTGATTGCCATCTTTTTGGAATTCGTAATCAACGGGTACAACTTTCACGTCAAGCCCTTTTCCCGAAAGATTTTCAATGACTGCATCGACATAGGGCGATCGGGAACAGTTGAGTTTTAGCAATGGAAAAATACGAAGTTCTTTAGAAACACGTAAAAGTTCATAGATTGAATCAAGATGAAACTCTAGGGTGAGTTGGTCTGAATATAAAAACAACAAATGAGAACACAGACACAAATCAAATTGATTATCCGTGAAGTCCAAGCTAGGCAATGACTCAGCCCGATACCGTCCAGTTTGTTTCCCTAATTCATAATCCACTAGGAAATCTTCCATTGCGTGAAGTCTTGCCTGACCTAATTCATCGACATTTTTGAAGTTTTTCCAAATATATCGATCGGGATTTTGCCGGACTTGAGAAATCACGGTCTTATAGGTATCTTCAACACGTTGCCGAATCTGATCGGACGAAAATTCGTATACAGGGTCGATCGATACAACCGAATGATTTTGTTTTGTCATTTCAGCATTAAAGCTCGCAGGACCATCCCCGCACCCTAAGATATTTGAATTTAGATCTGCATCCGTCAGACTAAACATCGATTTGTATTCTTCTAACGTTCGGCCCCAAGGGACAACTGTGCTGAGTTTCATAAGATTCCGATCATTCCTAAACTAGTTGCAATTGTACGTTCTCTCAGCGCAGTCACGCGATCATTAAGGGCCAAACTAAAGTCCTCTTGTCACCGCACTGCCCGCCCCTTGAAACATGATCCAGGATAGGAAAAAGTTTGAAATAAAAATTGCTAGTAACGATGTCACCACCGCTGTCGTCGTCGATTCGCCAACCCCCTTAGCGCCGCCTGTCGTCGTCAATCCCCAACTGGTTCCAATAATTGCAATCAGAAACCCAAACACGATCGCTTTCAAAGGCGCACTACACAGATCCCACACGGTCAAAAATTTTCGCGCCGAATCCAAAAAGACCAGGTTCGGAATGCCATAGATCAAATTCGCCATCGCCATACCACCCAAAATCCCCGTGCCCAATCCCAAAATTGTCAACAGCGGCAACATCAAACAACAAGCCAATACCCGAGGCGTAACTAAATAGTCGATCGGATCAGTCCGCAACATGTACAGCGCATCAATTTGCTCCGTCACCTGCATCGTGCCCAACTCCGCCGCAAAAGCCGAACCCACCCGACCCGCGATCGTCACCGCCGTCAACACTGGAGCCAATTCCCTTGCCAAGGACAACGCCAGCACTCCGCCAACCGCCGCACCCGCCCCAAAATTCAAAAACTCCCGCGCCACCTGAATCGTGAACACCATACCGACAAAGGTCGAAGTCAACAGCGCAATCATCAACGACTGTGGCCCAACGATAGACATCTGTTCTAACGTGTTGCGCCGATTAATTTTCCCCTTCAACAGATGGAGCACCACTTGTCCCATCAACAATAGCGCCATCATCATGCGGTTGAACCACAGGGAAAAGGGGGATTTTGGAGTGGATTTTAGAATCAATTTTTGGTCAGGATTATCACTCATTCCACAAGTCAAAAAAGCTAAAGCCCACAGGTCTGATCATTATTCACTCCTGAGGTTACCGCGTTTGGGTACGATCATACGGCAACTTTCCTCATTCCTCCGGTTTCCAACTGGCCATACCGCTCAACGAATAACACACCGCTCAACTTCATTATGAAATCTTGATACTTACGATCCCCTGAGTGACGGCTTTTGCGATCCCCAATCGTCCTAATGTCAAAATTCCGTGACATATTGATCCCCGTATCCCCCTAAAAATGGTAAAACCCTCACAAATTGATAAATCCGATCGGTTGATCTCCAACAGAAATAGCCCCACTATGGACTCACGCCAAGGGATAACGCGTAAAGAATTATGCCGTTAGGTTTAGTTCGTGATCCCCACTCAGAGTGTGATTGTCGATTCGGCCTCAAAATTACGAGTACGAAAAATTATTTTCCCGGAGGCACATATCTCATGACCGTTCCAATTCCTTTAGAAGACATGACTCTGCGTCAGTTGCGCCGTGTTGCCAGTGCGGTCGGGATTTCGCGATATAGCCGAATGCGGAAAGATCAACTTCTATCATCCATTCTTGAAAAGCAAGGGCCAGCACAAACTATGATCGAAGCCTCAAAGTACGGATTACAAGCGGTCTCGACGGTAGATTTATCTTTAGCGGATGTCGATAAATCGTTTGTGGAATTACCCAATGGCTATGGTGATAGTCGCATTGTGATTTTGCCTCGCGATCCCCAGTGGGCTTATGCCTATTGGGATATTTCTAATGAACATAAAGAAGAATTACGTCGTCAAGGCGGTCAGCAATTAGCGCTGAGGTTGTTTGATGTGACGGATTTAGATTTGAGTATTCAGTCCCCTCACAGTGTTCAAGAGTATGGCTGTGATGAAATGGCACGTGAATGGTATTTACCTTTGCCTGTGAGCGATCGGGAATATCTATTGGAAATCGGTTATCGGACTTGGGATGGTCGCTGGTTGAAATTGGCCCGATCGGAATCCATGCGGGTGCCTCCGGTCTACCCATCGGATTGGGTTGAAGATCAATTTGTCACTTTAGATTGGGAAGAGCCATTAGAGGGCAAAAGCGTATTGCAATTGGTTCCTCCTAGCCAAAAAGTGGCTGAAAACACAACGACTTATCAATCTCAATCTCAGTCTGAAGTTGAACTTCACAACCATATTTTCGACATGGTGAGTGAGGTCGAGGCCCAGCGTGTTGTCGGGTCGCTCTATGGCTCTATGCAACAGGCTCCAAGCCCTGCACCATATCTCGATTCCGTAAGTTCCTATGTGTTCCCATCGGGTGCTGGATTGTGGGCTTTACCGACGTTCTCGGGATTGAATATGTCGGGTGTGGGTCTATCGTCTGGGGAACTGGCAAAGCCACAGCCGCGTAAGTTCTGGTTAGTCGCTGATGCGGAATTGATTGTTTATGGTGCGACCGAACCGGATGCAACGGTGTATGTGGACGGCGAACCGATCGTGCTTAATTCTGATGGTACATTCCGATTTCAGATGTCATTCCAAGATGGTCAATTGAAGTTCCCGATCGTGGCTGTGGCGGCGGATGGTGAACAAAATCGATCGGTGCGGATGGACTTTGAGCGAACTACGTCCGATCGTCGCACGAATACTAAAGCTGAAGCCGTTGAAGAATGGTTTGCAATATCTTAGAAGCGTTTTCTCCGGAATGGGACGTAAGCGGCTTGTAACGATGAATAATAAATGACTAGACCTGCTTCATCGTTAAGAAATGGATTCATTCTTATAATCCCCTTCAGCGGAATACTCTACGGAGCCACTGAAGGGAATTTTTTATTGATTGTGGTAACGATCGCCTACTCTTTTGCCGACATCTGCGCGACATAGACCGCTTTTAGAACCTCCTGCAAGTCTTTTTCTGGACAATGTTCCAGAAGCTTATAGAACACCTCCAACAACTTCAAGGCGCTGTCACCCATCATAGGACTCAAGGCCCAAACATCTTCTACCCAGTCTTGAGGAACGGTCTCATCAAACACAAGTCGCTCAAATAAAAGTTTGATTTCAGATTTTTCAAGGGCCATGACGATCGCAACTATCATTCAAAATGAACGCTTTAACTCTACCGCATGTTAGTCCGATCGACAGAATAGACCTCCTGCGAAAGTATCACGAAATCGTCTGTTCTAAAGATAAACTAAGCTCATAATTGTAAATCTCTGCAATTACATTTAACCTTAATCCAAATCTCCTTCTCCTGTTTCGATACCTAGAAGAAAGTATTCTGAATATTTTCAATTTCCGGCTAACATGTTCAACAATAATTCTTTCTTTTGCTAGCTGCTGATTAAACTTCTTCTTCTCCTCTGTTAGAGAATTTCCCTTGGCTTTTTTGATTGGGATTCTGCTGTTTTCATGAATCTTTTTAATCCCCTGATATCCCTTGTCTTGTCTCATAGGCTAGACCTGGATGGCGCTAAGAGGCTCGACGATAAGAACCTGATGTCAGCACTTCCGGTTGAGGAATTGCTGGCTGAGTAATCGACTGCGCTAAAGACCTGCGATACAAGTCACTCAACTGAATCGCGACCCCTTCCCAGCTAAAGTTTTGTTGTACCCGCAGCGCTGCATTTCGCCGAATTTTCTGGGTCCAAACACTATGGCTCAATAGACGATCGATCGCCTCGGCAAATCCATCCACATCCTCGGGCGGTACCAAAAGCCCGGTCTCTTCTGGAATCACCGTAAACTTCAATCCGCCCACATCCGAAGCCACAACGGGCGTTCCACAAGCCATCGCTTCGATCGCCACCAACCCAAACGGCTCATAGTGACTCGGAATGACGCAAACATCGGCAGCCGTATAAAACAGCGGCAAACAATCATGCCCCACCCGCCCCGCAAACACCGTACAGTCAAAAATCCCCAATTCGTGAAGTATTCCTTCAATCCGCAGTCGCTCCAAACCATCCGACTGACCCGGCTCACTCCCGCCCACCAAAACCAAGCGTATGGGCGCATCGGGTTGTTCTGTTTTCAGTTTAGCCACGGCCCGAACTATGGTTTCAATGCCTTTGCGGGGATCAAATCGTCCGACATATAAAATGACTTGTTCTTGAGAGGGAATATTGAGTTTTAATCGGGCTTGCGATCGGGATAATCGTTTGAAATTGTTAATGTCGGTGCCACAGGGAATGATTTCAACATTGCCCTTTGCCGACACCAAACTCCGTAAATGTTCCAGTTCCTGGGGACTGGTCGCCACCACACAATCCGATTGTTCCAAGGCATCGCGTTCAACCGCCAATCGAGTTGCGACAATAGCGGGCTGCTTTTTCACAGACTGATATTTCACTGCGCCGAGGGAATGATAGGTGTGAATGAGTTGCGCTCGTTGTTTGGCTTGAAGCTGCAATCCGACCCAAGCAGACATCCAATAATTTGAATGAATCAGCGGATAAATTACGCCTTCTTTGGCTTGAAACGCTTGGAATGAAGCCAGAAATTCCGGCATATATTGAAAAATTTCATCTCGCGGAACAAACGATTCCGGGCCAGCTTTCAGCCGAATCGTTCGACAATGGGGCGTATGTTGCACGATGTCTGCGTCTTCCGCATTACTTTTTCGCGTAAACATATCGACCTGCCAACCCAATCGTGCCAATGCCTCACCCACTTGACGCACATACACATTCTGTCCGCCTGCTTCTTCGCGCCCAATATCCGCTGCTGGGTCGCCATGGTCTGATATTAATGCGATCGCCTGACGACGGGGATGACGTAGAAAACTTTTCTGCTGATTCAGATGATGAGTCATATTCATATATGGAAAACCTAAAACTAACGACAAATCAAACAAATTTGAAATCAAACAAATTTGAAATCAAATAACACATCAAAAAACCTTGGAATGAGGAAACCGTTTAACTAAAGAATCCTAAGAAGCAAGCTTCAACAGTGGATTTCGCCGAACGAAACTATTGTGAACAGACTTAGGTTCAATCAAATTTTGGTAGGCCATTTCATAGCCCGTTGTCATTGATTGAACGCTGAAATGTTCGCGAACATGAGTGCGGCATTGCGATCGATCAATCGTCCCAACCTTCGCCACAGCTTCAATGCACTCCGTCACCGTGTCACAGAGAAACCCCACCTCGGGTGTAATAATTTCCGAGGTCGAACCCAATCGTAGGGCAATTACAGGAGTACCCGCAGCCAAGGATTCCACCATCACTAGCCCAAAGGGTTCGCGCCAAGTGATGGGAAATAGCGTCGCTATTGCTCGCCCCATCAACTCATTTTTCTGAGCATGATTGGCTTCGCCCTGGAATTGAATCTGTACGCCATCAATATGCGGTTTGATTTCAGATTCAAAGTAATCCACGTCCACGGGATCGATTTTTCCGGCCATTTTCAGTGGCAATCCAGTTGCTTTTGCAATAGCGATCGCATTGTGTGGCCCTTTTTCAATGGACATCCGACCGAGAAATGCTAAATAGGGCGGTTCATCGGGCGTTGCATAAAAATTATGTCGGTCAACATCAATTCCGTTGTATACCGTGGCCGTACAATTCAGATCTAATTCCAAATCTCGCTGGTTGTTAGAAATACTGATAAAGGGTTGGCTTTTCGCATGGGAAAAGAGTTTCCGATTGTCTGGTGTAAAAATGCCGTGCAAGGTATGCAACGTTGGCGTTTTTACGAGTCGGGAATAGGGTAATGCACCACACCCCATGTGGGAATGAATTACATCAAATTCAGCCGATCGATCGTAAACATTACTAAGCTGAAGCATTTCATAAATGCCATGCTCTCTAACATTTTTGTCAAGGCGAAGGGCTTGAGGATGAACCGATTCTAACTGGGCTAATGTTGTGGAATCACCAGAGGCAAACAATGTCACTTCATGACCTCGCCGTACTAGCTCATCAGTCAAGAGCGAAACCACCAGTTCAATACCCCCATAGGCCGGGGGTGGGACACATTCCCAAAGGGGAGCAATCTGGGCAATCTTCATATTAAAACCTCCTGAGTGTAGTGACTGAACACTGTGTCGCTCGGCAAAATCGAAAAATTTACAGAAACTTGAACGATCGAAATTATCTATGTTTCCGAGGGAACGTAATAATTTCAGATTCTAAAATTACATTGAATTTTAGAAGCAGAGCAATGCAGAATTCTATGAACAGTGATTTTTAATTAGCACCATTCAACAAGCTGAATCGGATTAGAGTAGATCGGAATTTCTGACTCTAAATATCAGGTATGACAGAAAGAATCACGAAATTAAGCTAATGAATGAACGTCATAAAAGCCATAGATTCGACTTTGATTAGGTTCGATGAGTTTCAAATCAAATTTGAGTGTGATTAAGTGACAGATAGATTAAAAGATGAGAATTAAATTGTCCTATGATTTTAATTTCCAGGATGGTGAATGTAAAATTAGGTTTATTATAAATCTTTAACAAGGGTGATTAAGGATTTATAATAATCTTGTATTCAATCATAGTAGAAGATCGTAAAAATAGCGATATAAGTTTTAGTAATATTGATACAATTAATGAGTTCTAATCTAGTCTGAGACTGCATTTGAACCGATATGAATTTATATTTAATTTGTTAAAAACTATTCAGTTCTGTTTCTAAAGTAACATTTTAGAGATAACTTTAGAGGTAACTTTTGATCGATTTTGGAAGAGTTTACAAGAGATTATTACAATTAAGATTCACTGGATGAAGATGTGGGGGCTACTTCAATTAGCGCTACTTTGAAAGGCATAAATGGATACATGAATTGATACAATGGGGCAGCAAAAGACTCAGGCGTTATCCATGCAAATTTTTATGGGATCGGTGCAAAGGTTGCGGAATTTGCGATCGTTTAAGACCAACCGGAGGTCATGGGAGATCATCCGTTTGATGGGATTATGGGTCTGTTGCCTAAGTTTTATGATTGGGGTGGGGTGCCTCTCGTTTGTGCCAAGTGCCGTAGCGCAAAGCAACACCATCAACTACACAAATACGGATCTCACCGGACGCAATTTTGCGGGTGAAGACTTAAATGGTGGGGTATTTGTCGCGGCGGAAATGCGTGAGGCCAATTTGCAGGGGGCCAATCTCAAGGGCGCGATGTTTACAAAAGCCAATCTCTACGGCGCAAACTTGAGTGAAACCGACCTGACGGATGCCTTGATCGATCGGGTCACGCTGTATAAAGCGAATCTCCGCAATGCCAATCTTACGGGCGCGACGCTGACCAGCACCGTGATTCAGGAGACTGATATTACTAACGTCGATTTTACCGATGCGCTGATCGATCGGTTCACCGTTAGCCTTTTATGCAAAGTTGCATCCGGCACCAACCCCACGACGGGCGCGGATACTCGCGAGAGTTTGGGCTGTAGGGACTAACCCATATCTTCCAAACTCAATCCTCCAAGATGTAGCGCTCTGCGATTTCTTGCCCTTCTACTTGGATGGATTCAAATTTCACTTTGCCTGTCGTGCTGATCTCGGTGTCTAGTCTGGGGGGCTGTTTTTGACTTATCACCCAAATCGATCCATCGCTATCCTGAACTTCGTAGGCCACTTGATTGATCATGGGCGCAACGGTGATAACTTTGCCCCTCACTTGCACCTGTTGATCGGCTGGCTGGGTCTGGACAGTGGATGTGGAGACCGTAGGAGCGCAACTGCTTAGCGCGATCGTCCCCAATGCCACCACTCCATTCAGCAGCGTATTTGAGAATTTATCACTCAACTCAGGATTGAACAAAGCCATAGTGTGCCCGAACCATCTTGGTATTTAATGTGGTGAAAAATTGAAGTCTGAGGATTTTATCTTCCCAGTAAATCTAATTTTTTACACCAGATAATTTAAATTTCTTTTGGGATTTACGATCGCAGCAGACGAGATCTGAGAAACTGGAATCTGTTTATCCTAAAAGCGTGTGTCCCATGACTGCCCAACTGCTTGACGGAAAAGCTCTCTCGGCCAAGATTTACAGCGAGATGGCTACCGAAATTCAACTCCTGACCGCCAAAAATGGTCGATCGCCTGGTTTGGCCGTTCTGATGGTGGGTGATAACCCGGCCAGTGCAGCATATGTCGGCAACAAGGAAAAAGCCTGCGCGAAGGTCGGCATGATCTCGTTTGGTAAGCATTTTCCGACCGAGACCACTCAAGAAACCTTGATCCAAACCATTGAAGCCTTGAATCAGGACGATCGGGTTGATGGGATTTTGGTGCAATTGCCACTGCCGGATCATCTGGACTCGACGGCGTTGCTGTTGGCGATCGATCCTCGCAAAGATGCCGATGGTCTCCACCCCGATAACTTAGGTCGTTTGGTTCGCGGTGATGAGGGCTTGCGGAGCTGTACTCCAGCGGGGGTGATGAAAATGCTCGAAGCCTACGATATTCCGATCGCGGGCAAAAAAGCAGTCGTGATTGGGCGCAGTATTTTAGTGGGTAAGCCGCAAATGCTGATGTTGCTGGAAAAAAATGCAACCGTTACGATCGCCCATTCCCGATCGGAAGGGTTAGCGGAGATTGCGCGCGAGGCAGATATTTTGGTGGCGGCTGTCGGTAAGGTGAATTTGGTCACGATCGATATGGTCAAGCCGGGGGCCGTCGTGATCGACGTGGGGATGAACCGCATTACGTTACCGGACGGAAAGAGCCGACTGGTGGGCGATGTAGATTTTGAATCCGTGAAGGAGATTGCCAGTTACATCACTCCTGTTCCGGGCGGAGTTGGGCAAATGACGGTGGCGATGCTGCTGTGTAATACGGTGGAAAGTTACAAAAAACGATTTGCGTCGTAGTGACATCAGTAGTTATATCCAGTGATCATGGATTAAGTGATCACGTTTCTTTTATTATCTTAGGACTGGGGACTTAAGGGAGAAGGCTGAAATGGTAGCAACGAGCGAAAAAGTAAATTTGACAGGATTTGATCTCAAGTCCTATCTAATTCAAAAGCAACAATTGGTTGAGGCTGCCCTGAATGAGGCTCTTCCTATGCAGTATCCCGAAACTGTTTTTGAGTCAATGCGTTACTCTCTGTTAGCGGGAGGAAAACGACTTCGCCCGATTTTGTGTCTCGCGACCGCAGAACTTGTCGGGGCCACAATCGATCAAGCCATGCCCACAGCCTGCGCGCTAGAAATGATTCACACGATGTCGTTGATTCATGATGACTTGCCGTCCATGGACAATGATGACTTTCGGCGGGGGAATCCTACCAACCACAAAGTTTACGGTGATGCGGTGGCGATTTTGGCGGGGGATGGGCTGTTGGCCTATTCGTTTGAATATGTGGCGAGGGAAACGCGGAATGTGCCGACCGATCGCATTTTGGAGGTGATTTCGCGGTTGGGGCGTGCGATGGGGGATTTGGTTAGCGGCCAAGTTGTGGACATTGAGTCTGAGGGGAATCCGAATATTCCCATTGAAACCCTGACCTTTATTCATAATCATAAAACTTCGGCATTGCTTGAAGCGGCAGTGTTGACCGGGGCTATTTTGGGCGGGGCTAGTGATGCCGATCGTTCAAAACTCTTACGTTATGCAAAAAATATTGGGCTTGCGTTTCAGATTGTCGATGACATTTTGGATATTACGGCCACTAGTGAAGAATTGGGTAAATCGGCTGGTAAGGATCTAACGGCTGAAAAAGCAACCTATCCTAAACTCTGGGGGCTAGATGAATCTAAGCGCCAAGCCCAAGCCCTAGTTGATCAAGCAAAAGCTGAAGTATCGGGGTTTGGTGAAAAAGCCTTGCCGCTGATGGCGATCGCGGACTACATCACCGCTCGAAAGAATTAGCCTTAACATTTACCCAAGCGATACCCTACCCAATGCAATCTTTTGGCTCTGTCCTAAACAATCACGCTCTGATTATTTCGCTTCTCTCCTGTGTTCTCGCCCAACTCAGTAAGGTAGTTGTGGAACTCATTTATCATGGCAAGTTAAACTTTCGCGTCATTTTTGAAAGTGGTGGAATGCCGAGTTCTCATTCAGCTTTAGTGACAGCATTGGCGACAGATATTGGATTACGTAAGGGATTGGAGAGTGGAGAGTTTGCGATCGCCACTGTATTTGCGATCATTGTGATGTATGACGCGGCGGGTGTCAGGCAAGCGGCGGGCAAGCAAGCGAAGATTCTAAATCAAATGATCGAGGAGTTGTTTGCGGGCGATCATCATTTAACTGAGATTCACCTAAAGGAGTTACTCGGTCATACGCCGTTTCAGGTTTTGATTGGGTCAATTATGGGAATTGTGATTGCTTGTCTCTCGGAGATGGGGAGCCGAGGATAGTTTGAAGAGGTGACAGCTCTTAGCTGGTGGCATAACCTCGTTACCTTGAAGGCCTGTTCCCTGAAATTCTTTTGCATTAACTAGAGCTTTAGTTGCGTAATTTTTACGAGTACCTTTCAAAGCCGATCGGATTAATGGTTTGGTCACGAGATAGGTCTAGTTCGCCACTATTGATGGCTTCTGCTAAGGGAGAGTGAAGGAAAAAGGCAACGATCGAGGTTTGGTCGAAGCTGGAATTATTCTTGAGGGCGATGTTGTCATAAAGCATCACGAAATCTCGCATGAGTTCGCTTCTTTTTCGGCGGGTGAGAAGTGGAGGTACGATCGCTAGTCAGAGTAGAGGAGGCTGGCGAAGGGAAAGCGGGGGATGTCGCTGCTGAAGATGCAGATGGGAAGATGGACGATTGTTGGGAAAAGTCTTAAGCAAAATTTTGAACTAATTCAATTAATACACTTGCACGATCGAACTCAAACAGAATCGATCTCTATTTCTAATAAACTTAGAGAAGTTGTAGAGTATCTTCTCAAGAAAGAGAAAATTCGTTATAACTGGGCGACCCAATACGTTAGACAAGAAACTAAATAAACGTCAGTTCTGTTTAAGCCGTAGGAGCTAAAACCCACTCCAGCCTTAATCCTGGCTTTTTCGGCTGATGACAATAAGCAATTAGTCCACAGAGAATA
>JAYUEW010000054.1:0-5987 GCA_043739045.1 Synechococcales cyanobacterium | reverse complement strand
GATGAAGTTACGGTGGTGTATATCACTGGAAACGGATTGAAAACTCTAGAAGCAGTTAAAGGCGAGTTGTCCGAACCGTTCACAATTGATCCTAAATTGGATGAATTTGAGCGTGCATTAGAGCGGTCCCGCACGCTTGAGCGTCTGGAATGGCAGCAGGCAATGGTTTAATTTTTACCGCCTAATATTTGAGGCGACGATCGTTGTACCCATCAGCATAAATTGATAATCTTTGCCTGATAATCTTTGATTGATAAGATTCACCATCGTCGTCCCAAAAATACCTTCAATTCAATTGGTTACGGTTCAATTTATTTCCCCCTTGATTCATGTCTATTAAAGTTCTCATTCCTACTCCACTCCAAAAGTTCGTCGGCGACAAGTCTGCCCTCGAATGTGATGCTACGACGATTTCTAATTTGGTTGAAGTTCTAGAAGTTGAGCATCCCGGCATTAAGGCACGGCTTTGTGATGACAGCGGAAAACTTCGTCGCTTTGTGAATTTTTACCTAAATAGCGAAGATATTCGATTTATGGAAAATGAAGCAACCGAGTTGTCCGATGGCGATGAAGTCAGCATTGTCCCGGCGATCGCAGGCGGCTGATGATAGACGTCATTAAGCGTTTAGATTTTTAAAAGGTTACCTGAGTCACGTCCCAATCGTCTTTTCAAGTGGGATTCGGACGTGTCAATCAGACCATATAAGTTTCACTGTATTGATACGGCTAAGAGGGTCATGCTTCTTAGCCAATTTTTTTGACCTTGTTTAGAAATGAGGACTGATACCAGACTGAAGAAAATTTGCTGCTCGGTCAGGGATGGCGATCGATTGTTCTACTACTTGTTAGGCCATTCCTCACCATGACTATACCGGAAGCCCCCCGGTCGGCTTATTCTTGGGAATTACCTTACGGACCATACGATCGATAACAAGTTGTTAGTCATCTAAGATCTCGATTTGTAATTCACACAGATTACTGTGGGTTGATATTCAAAATCTCGTGATAAGCTCCTGTAAGATCATTTGTTCTTTTTTCACGATGGCTAACATACCTCATCCAGTTCAATATCAGGGCAGCAAGCGAAACCTCGCAGCATATATTCTTAGGTTTCTGCCTAACCGAGTAGAGAGGTTGATAGAACCTTTTGCTGGAACTGCGGCAATTAGCATCGCTGCTGCTGCCGAACAACGTGCTCAAAACTTCTGGTTAAACGATTTGAATAATCCGCTTATCGAATTGTTTAAGCTCATTATAGAGAATCCAGGTGATATGGCAGATGCCTATGCAGACATATGGAGCGAACAACATTCTGATTCGATAGGTCATTATTTTGAAGTCAGAAAAAAATTTAATAAAACAAACGATCCAAAACTATTTCTGTATTTGCTAGCACGATGTGTAAAAGGATCTGTTCGTTATAATTCTGAAGGCTTATTTAATCAAAGTCCCGATAAAAGGAGAAAAGGAACACAACCCGCAACAATGAGAAAAAATATAGAAGGGGTGTCCAGCCTTCTGAAAGGCAAATGCCAATTTACATCGCTGGATTATAAGCAATTACTAACCAAAGTCCAAAATTATGATTTCGTTTATATGGATCCCCCTTATCAAGGGGTGTGTGGGAGTAAAGATTCAAGATATTTCTCTGGAATTGATTTTGAAGAATTCGTTTTAGCCCTTGAACACCTAAATGAAAGAGGAATAGCATTTGCAATTAGTTATGATGGCAGGCTGGGCAACAAAACCTTTGGCAGAGTATTACCCGAAAGCTTAGGACTCAAGAGAATTGAAATCGAAGCTGGACGATCTTCGCAATCAACACTACTAGGTAGAACGGAAACAACTATAGAGTCTCTGTACTTGTCGCCAGATTTAATAAGCCGACAATTTGCAAACCTGACAAGCTATATTAGCAACGCACCAAAGCAACTGACTCTTCTAGAAAAGCATGGACACTTATCAGCAGCTACCCGATGACTTTGTGCAACTCTGTCAGTCGGTGACAGCAAAAAGACCAAAAGCCGTTATCGATCATATTTTACAATACGGTTTTATTACAACTGAAGATCTAAAGGAAACCTATGGCTATAACCATCCTCCAAGAGCTGCTAGAGACGTTCGGGAGAATGGTATTCCACTGGAAACCTTCCGAGTAACAGGAAGCGACGGAAGAAAGATAGCTGCTTACAGATTTGGAGATGTCAGCAAAGCTAGGTTTTCTAGATTCTCTGGTAGAACAGGCTTGTCAAAACAGATTAAAGATGAATTGATTAGGCAATATGGTTGTAAATGCTTTATTTATTTAGAAGAAGTTAGCGAACGCGAATTGCAAATAGATCATCGCGTCCCGTTTGAAGTTGATGGTGAACCAGATTTAGAGCCAGAAAACTTTATGTTGCTCTGCGGTTCTGCTAATAGAGCAAAATCTTGGTCATGTGAGCGTTGTGACAATTGGATTGGTATTAAAGATAAGTCTATTTGCTTATCATGCTACTGGGCATATCCAGAAAACTATGCCCATATTGCGATGCGTCAAGTTAGGAGAGTAGATCTTTTGTGGGAAGGAGATGATGTAGAAATCTATGAAAAATTAAAGCTGAGAGCGATCGATTTAGAAAAAGAAATCCCTGAGTTTGTTAAAGAAATTATTGAACGAGAGATAGGGAGCAGTGGTAATGGCTAACAATGCGTTGGAGCGGACATACTCAAAACGTTAGCGATAACTCAAAAATTCCTTCTGCCGCTTAACTTCACCGTTCACGATACTGTGGATATACCGGAAGCCGCGCCTCTAAATTCCATCCCGCTGGATGCAAAATCTGCCTTAATTTTTCTGCCGTTGGATGGGGATAATCAGGATTAACTTCATCGATCGGACTAATTCCACCCAAATCTCGCGCACCTGCGTTTAAACAATCCAGCAACACGTCAGGTAATGCAATCAGATTGGGGGGGACTTGAATGGTGATAGAGCTTGGCAAAATGTGTCGAGCCAATCTCACAACGTCTGGTAATTGCTGTAAATCAAATCCCGTTTCATTCAATACTTCTTGACCACCAGGACTATAGGGCTGAAGAATACATTCTTGCAAATGCCCATACTGCAAATGAACATTCGCAATAATTTCTAGACTTTCGATCCAATCTGATGATGTCTCTCCCAATCCTAAAAGAATACCCGTAGTAAATGGAATGTTCAATTTTCCGGCTTGTTGTAATTGGTTCAATCGATAATAGGGGTCTTTGCTGGGTGAATGACGGTGAACGGTCTCTAATAAGCGGGGTGTAAATTGCTCCAACATTAACCCCATTGAAACATTCACTTCTTTCAACTGTGTCATTTCATCAAAGGCTAGCGGTCCCACATTGGTATGAGGCAAAAAACCCAAGGATAGGGCGAGTTTGCATAGTTCGATAATATGATTCAACCAATCCGATCGCATTGCGCTGTTTGGATGAACTTCACCACTCAAAATCAAAATCTCACAAATCCCAGACGGCAACGATCGCAGCGTTTGTTCGGCCTCCACCACACTCATCCAACCCGATGTCCCAATGTCATGACGAAAGTTGCAATAGGTACAACGATTGAAGCATTCATAGGTAGGGACAAGAGTATAAGCAGGACTATAAGTGATGATTCGATTAGAGTTAGTCAACACATTGGCTAAAAGATTGACGACAAGTTTACTTCTGAATGTATTACTTCTGAATATATTTGATTAGTCGTTCAATTAATCGATCGCGTGTTTGACGAGACAAGGTATTCACAGCAGCCCGATCGCTATCCATCGGATTCACAGCAAGAATATCTTGACCGGGATAACTGGCTAAATCCATCGTGTCATTGGCACCAAGATAATCAGCGATCGTCAGTTTCCAATCTAATCGCAACGCCACTGGGCGACCTTTAACATAGCTATGGTACCGAATCATCCGACTAATTAAAGTATTGCTAGAATCAACCTTATTAATTTTCCGGTTAAAGTATTTATTTTCTAGAGGAACCTCTGGAAGTTCAACATAAATTTTTTGAGCAATGTCACCCGTACGGACGACTTGAGCTGTGACCGTTGTTGCGCTGATCACCGTAAAGACTAAAACGATCGCTAGAGTTAGAAAAGGAAAATAGCGACGAGACATGGCAGTAAAAAATTAATTAATCAATAAACTCCAACCCACTATCTCAGTCTCAATCCCCATTACCAAGCAGGATTGAGACTGAGCGATCGTTATTCGCCAATAATTTCAGGCTGCGTCATTTCATCAGACATTTCAATAATAGCGCGCATGACAGGTTTGACCATAGGATCATCAATGCCATCGAATTCTTCAAACCGACGACGCTTTGCACGGTTAGCGACTTGAACAGTGATGCGATAACGGTTGGAAGCCGCATTGATCAGTTCATCGGCACGACGCATGAGCATCTCGGTGTCCATCGTAGATCGACGGGTCATTGATCCGGGAGACTTAGAAGCAGATTTACGGAGAGTCATAAGCAAAACAAGAATTAGCTTTTTAGGATTACGTTGCTGTTGTAAGCATCACTCCTCTATTATCGCAGACAGTTTCCAGAACCGACCAATTTCTCAATATATCGATTCCTAATCCCGATTCCTAAATTTCTGATTTAACCCACCATGCAACATCTGCACCCCCCGTTCCTACCGACATTAGATGCTCAGTCCCCGCTTTTACGGTCCATTCACCCGAAACAAGCGACCACCCGCTGGATTGTTTTGGGCGATAGTTTGGTCTATGGCTTTGGGGATGAGGTGGGCGGCGGCTGGGTCGAACGGTTGCGGCGGGGCTGGATGACACCGGAACGATCGCAGCAGGTCATTTACAACTTAGGGGTGCGCGGGGATGGAGTTCGGCAAATCGAACAACGCCTAGAAACCGAGTTTACTGTACGCGGAGAATTACGAAATCGCCATCCCGATCGGCTAATTTTGTCCGTCGGCACCAATGATTCAGCAAGATTGGGGAAACGATCGGGCCGAAATATGCTGGAGTTCGAGCAATTCCGATCCCAAATCAACACCGTACTCGATCGGGCCATACGACTCTGTCCGGTCTGGTTTGTGGGCATGGTGCCGATCGATGAACAAAAAATGCCATTCCTGAATTGTCTTTATTACAATCACGAGGATCAATTCCGTTACAAAGAAGCTACAAGACTCGCTTGTAACGATCGAAATATTCCCTATTTGGATCTATTTGATCTATGGATCTCCAGAGGTGAAACTTGGCGACGATCGCGTTTTACGAGTGATGGTCTGCACCCGAATAGTTTGGGGTATGCTGCGATCGGGCAGGATGTGGCAGATTGGGATGAGTTGCGGGAATTAAAGCTCTAGAAAATTAGGGGTAATTAAGTTATTCAAGCGGACCAATTTTGTGTGAGGATAAATATATAAGATTACGGATTGTAAAGCAGCATTTCTGTGATGAATTTGAATTTTGGGTTTAGGAGCAGCGCATGGCAGTTTTAATATTGGGCACGGGCAATCCAGGTAAATTGCGGGAAATGCAGCAGTATTTTGATGCGAGTTCAAACTGGACCTTGGAATTAAAACCACCTGAAATTGATGTGGAGGAGACGGGGACGACGTTTTTGGAGAATGCTTGCTTGAAGGCATCCGAAACCGCTATGGCAACAGGGAAATGGGCGATCGCGGATGATTCGGGCTTGGCGGTCGATGCGTTGGAGGGCGCGCCGGGGATTTTCAGTGCGCGTTATGGGGTGGACGATGCCGATCGGATTTCGCGACTATTACGGGAATTAGGCGATTCAAATAATCGATCGGCACAGTTTGTTTGTGCGATCGCAGTAGCAAATCCTTCGGGCGAAATTGTGATTCAGGAAGTGGGAATTTGTCCGGGGGAAATTTTGCGTGAAGTCCAGGGCGATGGCGGGTTTGGATACGATCCGGTGTTTTTTGTATCTGAAGTGGGAATGACCTATGCCCAGATGCCGG
>JAYUEW010000053.1:0-6300 GCA_043739045.1 Synechococcales cyanobacterium | reverse complement strand
AAATCGGACTTTCTCGGCGTAGCTGGACATTTCAAATTGGTATAGCTCAATCATGGTTCGTTCGAGATGGCTGGGTCTCTGGGATCTTAACGTGAAATTCCGGCTACAGAGGATACGTGATACCGAACTAAATATCAGATATTTCCAAATTATCATGCCAAACGCTCCATTTTTCTATGGATTCCTAGCCTTTACGACGCGGTGCGAGATGATAACTGCGACGAATATTTTCTAGTTTTTGGCTTAACGATTGAGCCATTTGAGACTCGCCTGCTTGCGTTGCGGCCACAATTGCACTGGTGTAATACTGATCTGCTGCCGCCAAATCACCGTCTCGCTCATAAAACTCGGCGATCGCCCGGAGCACATTAGCACGATGGGTTGGGCTAGAGGCCGTTGTCGCATTTATCCTTGCGTCTAGCCAGCTTTTGGCTTCATTGTTTGCGCCCAGATTTTTATAGGCGATCGCCAATCCCGTCATCGCCTGATCTTGGGTTCCGTAGTCGTCACCTGTCCTGGCCAAAATCAGAGCATTTAAATGGGATCCTGCCGATTTTTGGAAATCACCCAAATTACGATAGGCCTCGCCTAAGGCATTGTGGGCAACAGCTTCGGCAGTCACGTTTGGCGTAAGCTGTTGACGATTGATAGCCGCGTTCAAATGGGTGATGGCTAGGGCATAGTCGCCTCGTGCGATCGCAGCTAGTCCAAGATTAGTCAACGATCGACCTTGGCCGGGAACATCTTTAATGTCTTGGGCAATGCGTAAGCCTTCAGCAAAACTCTTTTCCGATTCAGCGGTATTTGCGGTTCTCAGTAACAGTTCACCCACTTGGTTATAGCTGAGAATTAATTGTGGAAAATCTTGGCGCGATCGGGCAAATCGCAACTGTTGGCGCAGGGCATCCTCCAGTTCAGTTGTGCGATTTTGGCGTTGATAGGCTTGACTGAGATACCCGTATGCCCGCTGTTGACCTTCGAGATTATTGAGTAAACGATAGCTTTCAGCAGCAGATTTTAAACTCGTAATGGCAGCGGCCAGATTGCCTAGTTGGGATTGGTTTATGCCCTCTTCTAAAAGCCGATCGCTCTTTTGCAATTCAAATGGTAATTCGATGCCAAACGGTTTCTGATTGAGTTGACGGGTAATTTCTGCCCCATAGGCAGGCTTTACGAACAGTCCCGAGCTTATAATCGATGAGAAAATTGCTCCAATGACAAACCAATGCGATCGTTGTTTCACGGAGACAACTCCCAATAGATTAGGACAAGAGATAAACGCTAAACAAGAATTAAATATGACGAGTCAGGAACATTAAACCAAGTAAAGGGCCATTAATCCCCATTACTGAGGTAGACATCATGTGAACATTGAAATCAGGAAATCCAGCTCGATGAATAATCATCGAATGCACATCATTAAACACTTAAATTGTTTAATGAGATACAAAATTCATAAAATTATGAATTCTAATCTTGTTATACCGTCGTTCACTTAAAAAATTCACCCGAGGGCATAACTCTTAAATATTGCCCAAAAATGGACTAGGAGTCATCAAGATTTCATGGAATTCACTAAATAAATCGATCGAATATCTTCAGGTAGGCGTGTTTCCAGGATCCGATAGCCGGCTTCTAGTTGACGACGGACTTCAGCGGGCGGCATGACTTCGCCTTCAGCCTCAAGATATGCCGAAATTCGGGTCTCACTCCAGTTGAACGTTTGAGCCATGACAATAATCAGCCGTAAGGTCGGCGGCATCTCATCTAGGGCACGATCGAGATAGCACCAAAACGGGGGAGATGCAGATTGAAGATCGTAATGCACTTCTTCCACCGGAGGAAGTTTGACCGTGTTGATACAGTCTGCAACCGTGGACAACAGCCATCCTTGAAACCCTGCGCTCAGTTGTTCAGCCTCTAGACCACTCAATTCATTAAACACATGTCGCCATACCAAGGCGAAAAGGTAGTCGGTTTGAACGGGTGACTTAGCGGCATGTTGCACGACCCGGTACACCAGTCCGCTGTAGCGACAAAAGAGTGTCACAAAATACTGCCCTAAGTCGGGATATTGCTGAAACAGCGCGATCAGTTCTTGATCGTTTTGTTGAGAAATCGATCGGATTAAGGGATGGTTGGCTTCAGCGAAGGTAGGAAGTGACACTGATTGGTGGGGGCTAAAAAACAAAAATTTTAAGTCTAAACATCGATATGATAATTCGCGGGTTCAATTTAAAAACAGCTTTTTTAAGATCAGACTCAAAAACCGGCTCAAAAACCGGAAATCCAAACCCGTCAAAAGTGTCCTGATCCTGAAAAAATATTGGTAATATTGAAAAAAGAAGCCGCTGTTCCTAGCGCTGTTCCTATTTCCACCCTCCCCACTGTCCTCATTCCCAAGGCAATTCACCATGATTCCCCTATTCTTGATTGTTCCGATCGCTAACCTCTGGGCCTCGCTTGGGGATGGCTTGTTTTCGACCCAAGGGATCATGGTGATGCTGTTGGCGGCCTATGGCGGCGCGATGTGGATGTTTTTAACCAGTGCGCCGAAGGTCTACACGGTAATGGTGTCGGACTTAGAGGCGGCGCGGCAGTTTTATGCGGGTGTGTTGCGGTTGAATGCAGCGGATATTCCATTGCACTATTACTATAATTACGAGCAATCCCTAGGCACAGCGGGCATTAATCCGATGTATTTGTCGGGGGCAGCGGGCAGCACGACAGTCCGAGGGGGAGGGAATGATGGCCTCTGGTATCAACTACGAAAAAATGTTCAGATTCACGTTATTTCTGGGGCGAGCATGGGCGAAAATTCTCGTCACCGTCATATTTGTTTCGATCGTGAATGCCTTGACCAGATTCTGATGCGTACCCAACGTCTGGATTTAAAGCATAAAATTCGCAGCGATCGGCCTCTGAACTTCTTAGTCAAAGATTTTGATGGACAAGTTTTTGAAGTATCCGAGGTTACCAATTAAAGATAAGTAAGCTGTCGGGATTGCCCATCTTCGATGACTCCAATAAAAAAGCAGCCCTACACGAGACTGCTAAATTTTAGTGATTTGACTCTAGGACACACTATTGATTATCGCTTCAGAAATACTGAGTTAGTTGTATTTTCCACTACTGTTTAATTAGAAATCGATCGCATTTCTGCATAAATCTGTTGAGAGATGAAGGGTAAAAGCGTCTCATCATGGCTATTTTCTTTCCCTTCGGTGAAAACAGTTAATAAATATGGCATGGTGTCCGATGTTTCGATGTAAGCCGTGTCGTGACGAGCTTGGCTCATCCATCCAGCTTTGGACCAGAGGCGGGCCTGTATGGGCAAGCCATCACCCAAGAAACCCGTAACTTGATTTTCCGGATCAGCCTTGAGGACTGCCGGATCCATCGATCGGGCTAAGGTGTCCATCATGGATTGCGATCGGGTACTGGACACGGCGACTCCGCCCACGATTGCATGGAGCATTCGAGTGGTGGCATCGGTAGTCAGGCTATTGCGGTTGTCCAGACGTTCGCCGTAAAAAGCCCGCTCCCGTCCGTAGGGTCCATCGCCCCAGGTTTTTTGGCAGACGTTGATGCTGTTCAATTCTTCCCATTGAAGCGATTGCAGGTAGCGGTTGACCAGGTTGCGCTGATGTTTCCAGGTTTCAAATGGTCCGCCCGCCAGGTCTGGGCCGCTGGTGGTGCCCGTGAGCATATCCACAACCAATCCGGTGCCATCATTGCTGGAGTCCACAATCATGTCATTCATGGCCCGATCGAGTTCGTTGCTGGCGGGGATCATGCCTTGCTCTAGCCATTCGTGGGCAGCGACTAAATAAAATAGTTTGACGACGCTGGCCGGATAGATGCACTCGACCCCGCGATAGCTGAAGCCCCGAGGAATCCGACTCCAAAATTCAGTGGATTTGAGTGCGCCGCCAGTATTAATAAAGGGTTGGTCGTAGACAATCCAGGTTAGGGCCAGTTGATTTTTGGCGAGTTTGGGATAGGCTTTCCAGATGGCATCTAGAATCCGATCGCCTTGGAGTTCGAGTTGGGCTTCTTTTTTGAAAAATGGCATGGTAAGGCTGGCTTTATGCGACAGGTTGAAGATCAAGTGCAATATCGAATTTTAGACAATTTAAATCTCTACAGCTCACCTGAATTAAATTCATTGGTGACGCAGGCCGCTCCCGATCGGTGGTTGATCATAAATCCCCAGGCGATCAATTCTCAGAAGGGTGGGGAGAGGAATCCAGAAATAGATCGTACTGCACCGATCGCTCCGTTAACTGTGAAATTGCTGGAGGACGAGTATCCGGGCTGGCTGGATCCGGCGGATTGGGACAAATTGGTGGCGAGTGAGACGCAGTACTGTGCACCCGTGGTAACAGCGTTGGAGATTAAAACACGGTTGCCAGATGCGATCGGGTTTGCTCGTCAGGCCATGACGGTGGACAATCAGTATCTCTGGGGCGGCACGGTGGCTCCCAATTATGACTGTTCGGGCTTGATGCAGGCGGCGTTTCGATCCGTCGGAGTTCAGTTGCCACGGGATGCCTATCAACAAGAGTCATTTTTAACGGCGATTGCGTGGCAGGATTTATCACACCTGCTAGAACAGCTTCAACCCGGAGATTTAATATTCTTCGGAACCTCGACTAAGGCAACTCATGTGGGGCTTTATCTGGGGGATGGCCAGTATATTCATAGTTCCGGTATCCAGCACGGTCGCGATGGCATTGGCATTGATTCATTGGATACCACGAGCGATAATCCCGTGAGCCGTCATTATTTATCTGAGTTGCGTGGGGCAGGGCGAGTGGTGAAAAGCTTTAGCCCTGAAGACGTTAGCCCGCCCAGTTAACGCCGCCATCTTCAGACACCGAGGGCAGGGGTTTACGATCGTTACGACGGGCATTTATTTTAGATGCCTCACTTAAGGAACCTGTATCGGCGAGAGAGTCGAAAATTTCAAACTCAAAATCCCCGTCTAGACTGCGGGCACGAGCAATCACTGGGGGCATCATGGGACAGGGCGGCGGGGTCGGCTTTGCGGGTTGTGCGGGTGGCGCGACCAGAGTTTCGGTTAAATGATCGTCTGAAAAATTTACCGGATAGGGCGGTATTTTTTGGGCTGGCGAGGCTGGGGTTTGTTTGTTTGCTTCGGGAAGTGATTCGGGAAGGTTATGACCTTGAGTTGCGCGACGTTCAGGCTCAACCACTCGAGTCATGATGAACTCTATTGTTTCGAGCTTAACCCATCCCCGCGCCACCAGAACTTCCCCAAACCGCATATCGGTGGCCACCTGCTGATCATTCAGCACAACCGAAACTTGGGCGGCTGTGATCAATCCCGCTTCTATTAAGTAGCTTCCCAGAGGAGTTCCAGAAGTGTTTGAATTGAAATCAGGTGATGTATACATAGATATAAGACGAAATTAGGAACAACTGTTTTGATGGAATCCCATAAAGTAAGTACTATTACTGTAGCAAATCTGAATAAGGGATAATCCTGCTTTAGGACTACAATGGACTTGCCATCTATTCCGGACGATCGGGCAAATTTGAATAAATTTGGATAGATTGCTTGTTATTGTCGGTGTCTACCTTAAAAGTAAGACCTGTGTCTAAAGTAGTGGTATTAAAAATTAGTTGTAAATTACTAGGCCAAGGTTGAAAATCGCGGTTATCATGTGGAGCGGTCTAAGTTCCTGAAAAATATTCAGTGGTTCCGTTGAGTTTTATCCAGACGAAAAGGCCAGAGCAATGAGTGATACAACCTCTTTTCTAGGTGGTGCGGCATTAGCCGGATTGGTGGCATTAGTGATGATGCGGGGTGGTTTGACGATCGGTTCCCCATCTATGCCATCTCAACAATCGTTCCAACTTCCCCAATTATCATTGGGGCAAGGGAATATGAATCCGGTGACGGGGCAAGTTATGCCTCCCACTCAAAATCCTATGGTAGCGATTCCAAGCCGATCGCCCTATGAAGATGCCAAGTTGGATGTCAAGGTTGAGTCATTAAAGGCCCAAATTGAGCAACTCCAATTGCAAGTTCGTAGTCAGCAAACGGTTATGGATACGATGACGGCTCAAGTTCGGACGGGCGCACTCGCTCAGCAGCAATCAGCAGCAATGGTCCCTCAACCAACAGCTCCAGTAAATAGTCCGTCTGAGCAGGCCGCAACGTCAGTATTATCGGGATTGCCCTGGGCGTTAGGTGGCATGATGTTGACGTTTGGGGGCGGCATTGCCTTGGTTGGGATGTTTGTGTTGTTGTCTCGCCAGAACCGATCGGGT
>JAYUEW010000052.1:0-12772 GCA_043739045.1 Synechococcales cyanobacterium | reverse complement strand
AGACCTCCTGCGAAAGTCGAATAAAGTTGTACAATAGATATAAATTCAGCTAATTGAACGTGAGTTATAAACAAGCTAAAAATTTAGAGCCTGTAGAGTTCAAACGATTGTGCGGCGTGACTCCAGCAACATTTGAGCAAATGGTACAGGTCGTGGCAGCAGAAAAAAAGCTGGCAAAAAAGAGCGGCAGACCGAGCAAATTAAGCATTGAAGACCAAGTATTAATGACATTGGAGTATTGGAGGGAGTTCTCTTCTAGGTATCGAAACAGGAGAAAGAGATTTGGATTAAGGTTAAATTTAATTGCAGGGATTTACAATTATGAGCTTAGTTTATCTTTAGAACAGACGATTTCGTGATACTTTCGCAGGAGGTCTTATGATGAAATGAATCCAAGTGAAATGAATCCAAGATTTTTCACCCAGTAGCCTTTTACCCAAGTTGCCTTCAGTAGCCATGGTCACGTCCCTTCCAGTTGGTATCACTGCTGAGATTATCTATCCCGATCGTGATGGCAATCCCATGTCCGACAATACAAAACAGTTTTCCTGGATCGTCAAAATCAAAGAGAACATGGAGTTACTCTGCGCTAATGATCCAAATATTTTTGTGGCAGGGGATTTATTGTGGTATCCCGTTGAAGGCAACAACAAGCTCTGTCAAGCGCCCGACGTAATGGTCGCGATCGGTCGTCCTAAAGGCTATCGCGGTTCCTATCAACAATGGAAAGAGGATGATATTACACCTCAGATCGTTTTTGAAATCTTGTCTCCTGGCAATCGAATGGGAGAAATGAACCGAAAATTCAGGTTCTACGAGCAATATGGGGTTGAAGAATACTACATCTACGACCCAGACCGAGAAGACTTTAATGCTTGGATCCGCACTGACGATCGCCTAGAATCCATAGATTTTCGGGGCAGTTTTACCAGTCCGCTACTAGAAATTCGATTTGAACTTGAAGAGAATTATGGTTCACTCGTGATTTATCGACCCGATGGTGAGCCTTTTATGGACTTTGTAGATAATGCTCGACTAAGACAAGCAGCAGAAAATCGGGCGACTCTCGCTGAAATCCAAGCCCAAAAATTGGCTGTAAAACTTCGGGAACTCGGAATCGATCCCGATGTGCTTTAAGGGTTAAAGTCTCGATCGCTATGGAAATCCCGCTTCAATCTCTCCATAATGGCACCTGGTTCAAACTGATCTGTGGTGCCAGTTCTCAACATATTCCGACCATTCGGAGTTGTGCTGTGGCCTACGCGATCGCAGGAGCAGACTGCATTGATCTCGCCGCAGATCCAGCGATTGTAATGGCCGTAAAAGAAGCGATCGCCACCATTCAACCCGACTACCCAACCGTTAATCCTTGGCTCATGGTCAGCCTAAATGATGGCGAAGATCCCCATTTTCGCAAAGCCACATTTGATTCTGAAACTTGTCCAAAGGATTGCGATCGTCCCTGCGAAAAAGTCTGCCCCACCGACGCGATTAAATTTTTACCCAGTTTTTCCGGCGTAGTCGATGCACTTTGCTATGGCTGCGGGCGCTGCTTGCCCATTTGTCCGATTCAGACCATTCAAGCAAGACCTTATGTTTATACCCCCGAAGTCATTGTGCCGATGATGTTAGCGTTGGGAATCGATGCGATCGAAATTCATACCCAAATTGGTCGGACCGAAGACTTCACACGTCTTTGGCAAACCATCAAGCCGAAAATTCATCAGCTCAAATTACTCGCCGTAAGCTGTCCCAACGGTCCGGGAATGGTGCAATATTTGCAAGAGTTGAGCCAAATTTTATCACCGCCAAACGATCCATTACCCTGCCCATTGATCTGGCAAACGGACGGCAGGCCCATGAGCGGCGACATTGGTGACGGGGCAACGCGGGCTTGCATCCATTTAGGGCAAGCTGTTTTAGCCTTAGATTTGCCGGGATTTGTTCAGCTAGCGGGTGGAACAAACAATCACACAGTGCCTAAACTTACACAATTAGGGTTATTCCCCCCCCAAGGCGATCGGCATTTAGCGGGGATTGCCTACGGAAGCTATGCCCGATCGCAACTCCAACCTGTCCTACAGCAATTAGAGGGCTTGGGGATCAATCGTCTTGAGGAATCCCCCGATCTCTTAGAAGAAAGCGTTAAAATAGCAAGTAAGCTCACCGCAGCGCTCAAACGTGAACGAAGCCCAAAATCTGGATAAGCTCTAACTAGCCCATTTTCCGATCCGTTTTCCAAATAGTTGTCCCAACGTTTTTGAAACGATTACCTATGACTGTATCGCGCGACGATTTTGAGCTTGCTCCTTCTATTCCGTTAGAAAGTATTCCGCTAGAGGCTAGTCTCCGAGAGGATATTTTGCCCAACAGTGACGATGCGATCGTTCCCATGACTGCCGAGGAAGCGGCGTTGAGTGCGGAAGCGGCGATCGTTGAAAGTCGCATTACCGATGATTTGAATAAGCTGCTGGAGATGCTGCCCACTGACCTGCGGGATAAGCTTTATGCCCATCCCGACAAAGCCCAACTGATTGAAGTCGTGATGGATTTGGGTCGTCTTCCAGAAGCACGGTTTCCTGGTAAAGCCGAGTATTTGAGCGATCGGCCCATCACCCAAACCGACCTTGAAGACTGTATCAAAACGATCGGGGACTTCGGCGGCGACAATCGAGCCGGAATCGAACGAACCCTCCACCGAATTAGCGCCATTCGCAACCGTCGGGGCGACGTAATTGGGTTGACCTGTCGAGTTGGTCGCGCTGTTTTCGGAACCATCAGCATGATTCGAGATTTAGTCGAAAGCGGTAAATCGATTCTTATGCTCGGTCGGCCTGGTGTAGGCAAAACAACGGCTTTGCGAGAGATTGCCCGTGTCCTCGCTGACGATTTGGGCAAGCGCGTCGTGATTATTGATACCTCCAATGAAATTGCAGGAGATGGTGATGTCCCCCATCCAGCGATCGGTCGTGCCCGTCGGATGCAAGTCGCGAAACCCGAGTTGCAGCACCAAGTCATGATCGAGGCGGTGGAAAACCACATGCCCGAAGTGATTGTGATTGATGAAATCGGGACAGAACTAGAAGCGATCGCGGCCCGAACGATCGCAGAACGGGGGGTTCAATTGGTGGGGACCGCCCACGGTAACCAACTAGAAAATCTAATGAAAAATCCGACGCTTTCCGACTTGATTGGCGGGATTCAGTCGGTGACCTTGGGGGATGACGAAGCCCGTCGGCGCGGATCCCAAAAAAGTGTCCTAGAACGAAAAGCGCCCCCCACCTTTGAAGTTGCCGTCGAAATGCTGGAGCGTCAAACCTGGACCGTTCATGATGAGGTGGCCCAGACCGTTGATATGTTACTGCGCGGACGACAGCCTAATCCTCAAGTGAGATCCGTCGATCGGTCTGGCAAGGTCACGATCGCCAACGAATCGGGCGGACCCGTCGCCACTCCACCCCGAAACCGCAATGTCCGAATGGTGCCCTTGGGCGGTCAAGGCGGTGACTATGCAAATCCGAACAATGGCTATGGTACGAGCAGTAGCAGCGGAAATTATGGAGCCGCTGGAAATTCTAGTGGCGGACGCTATGGGAGTGGCGGTTATGGGAGTTCCCGGATTCCCAGTGGTGGCGGCAATGTCGTCGTTCCAGAACAGCCCTTTGGCTGGCGATCCAATGGCCGCATGAACCCCATGTCAAATGCCAGCCCAGAACGGCGGGAATTTGAATCACTCCTGGAATCAAAGATTGGCAACAGCTTTGACGACTTGGACATCACCGAAACCTCCTTCGGACCCAATGGCGAAGAGTTGCCGCTAAAAGTCTATCCCTACGGCATCGGGCGACATCAGTTAGACCAACTGATTTCAACCCTGAATCTACCCGTTTATCTCACCAAAGATATGGACGATGCGGATGCGGTCTTGGCCCTACGATCGCACATCAAAAACCACTCCAAACTCCGTCACATCGCCAAAGCCCGTCAAATCCCAATTCATACCCTTAAATCCAGCAGCATTCCCCAAATTGCAATCGCATTGCGGAGATTGTTGTCCATGGAAGACCTGCACGATCCAGACTCATTGGATCTCACCGCCTTCACTCGAACAGAGGACAACGACGAAATCGAAGCGCTAGAAGAAACTCGACTGGCGGTAGAACAAATTGTCATTCCAAAAGGTCAACCCGTGGAGCTGCTGCCCCGATCGTCCCTGATTCGTAAAATGCAACATGAACTGATTGAACATTACCATCTGAAATCTCAGAGTTTTGGCGATGAACCCAATCGACGACTGAGAATCTACCCAGCATAAACTCTGATTAATCCAATTCGAGGTGAGGGATCTAGCTACTTAGATATCTCACCTCGAATTCTCATAACCGTCCGAGGTAAAACACCGACTAAGAGCGCAAAGGCTTCATCAGGAACAGCTTTTACAGTATCCAATGTAAAATAATTTTCAAACTGCTTCAGCATCATCTTGACCCGATCGTTCGGATCGGGATTGTCAGTTATTTGTTGAGCCAGACGAATCCATTGCCGACGAATTAGATATGCTTTCTGCCGCTCTTCCTGAGAGCACGGCTTGCCAATAGACAGATCACCCACGGCAATGACTTCCTGACAACTGCGATCGAACTGGCCACCGATCGCAGAACCCGGACCCGCAAACTCAGCATGAAATGGCTTGATCAGAATCAAACCATTACGCTTGCGGCTGTTGACCATCATCAACTGTCCCTGATGAAGTTGCTCTAAAATCTCGGGCACGGGGACGACTCACCGATAAAATTTTGAATATTACGACTAAATCTAGATCCAGGTATTAGATCTGAGAAGCTTAAAATAAAATGCAACCTGTAAAAAATACTTTCACCTTAATCATGGGCTTATTGTAGGGCAGTCTTCCCGATCTGGCCTATCCACCTCACTTAATAAAATTGAATCTAGGCTTAAATAATTTTCTCACAATTTTAATTACGATCGCCCTAAAGCCCGTTGCCATTATCCGACATGTCGATGGAGCATCATCTGCTCTTCAAAATGCCATAACGACGGATTCCACGATCGAATTTTCCGGTGAATTCCATACCCCAATTGCAGGTACAAGCGACGAGCCGCAAAATTTTCAGCCAAAACATGGAGGTACAAATCTGACTGATTCCACAAACCAACCTGTCGTTCACAGGCTTGAATAAGCTGTCGAGCGACTCCAAGACGGCGATACTCACAGGCCACAGTCAAACTGGATAAGTAGGCATAAGATGTGTGCTGGCAAGAAAGATTGGGTTTCTGAAGTGTTACTTCGACAGAACCCACGATCGCTGTGTGATCGTGGGTTAGACCGATAGCCACAAACGCTTGGTACGAGCGTTTACGTTCCATACGAGCCTTCAAATCGGCCTGAATTCCAGCTTGAGCGATCGGATGCATCCAGGCATAAGGGACCAAATTAAATCCCTGAACCAATACCTTTGACATTCCAGCAATATCGAGAATCTGCGCCGCTCGGACAGTAACATGCACAGGATATTGGTTCTGTTGGTCCGGATTAGGTGGCGAAGAAATACTGGTCACAGGTTTAAATCTCGTCCTCACAACCCTAGTCCACACCATTTTACGACATTATTCCAAGAAAAAATCTGCCCTTTTACTTCGATCGCCCTAAGGGAAAATGAAGTAAAAGAACAGACTAAAACCCGATCGATCGGGTTTATTTCTCGCTTTATTTGCCAATCCGTGGTGGTTCGCGAAATGCAATTGCAAAAAATAGAACACCAATGGCCAATGACAGAATCAAAATGTAAGCAACACTTTCCATACGGATATTCTTCCTAAAAAGGTGATGTGAAGGAATAAGAGACATTTAGGGATAGAACCAAGATTATCAAACCCTATCCCTAAATTCTCTCAAGTATAACTAAACTCGGCCTTCAGCCCGTTCAGAAGGGGTAGCTTTGTCGCCTAGCTTCTGATAGAAGCCCCACTCTAGCTGCTCTTCACTTAGCTCCGGATCAATCCCAGCGAACACGTCGCGGAAGATGGTCCGAGAACCATGCCAGATATGGCCAAAGAAGAATAGAAGCGCAAATACAGCATGACCAAACGTAAACCAACCACGAGGGCTAGTTCTAAACGTTCCATCAGAATGCAAGGTTTCACGATCGAAGACAAATGGCTCACCCAGTTGAGAAGAACGTGCATACTTCTTAACAATGGCGGCATCTGAGAAGCTCTGACCATCTAACTGACCACCTCGGAAGGTGACGGTTACACCCGTCTGCTCAAAACTGAGTTTAGATTCAGCTTTACGGAACGGAATGTCAGCTCGAACGACACCATTGGCATCGACCAGAACAGTTGGGAAGTTCTCGAAGAAGTTAGGCAAACGACGAACAAAAAGTTCACGTCCGGTCGCATCGGTAAAGACCGGGTGCCCTAGCCAGCCTTGCGCAATTCCATCACCCTTATTCATCTGACCTGTACGGAACAAACCACCTTTCGCGGGGCTGTTTCCAACATAGTCATAGAATGCAAGCTTTTCAGGAATATTGTGATAAGCATCTTCGATCGTTCCACCATCGGCGATCGTCGTCTGGACTCGACGCTGAATCTCCTGCTTGAAGAATCCGCTATCCCACTGATAGCGAGTTGGTCCAAACAGCTCGATCGGCGTGGTTGCATTTCCATACCACATGGTCCCAGCAACGATAAATGCAGCGAAGAACACAGCGGCAATACTGCTGGCCAACACGGTTTCGATGTTACCCATTCTGAGTGCCTTATACAGACGCTCAGGTGGCCGCACCGTCAAGTGAAACAATCCAGCAATAATCCCGACAATTCCGGCTGCAATATGGTGAGCCACAACGCCGCCCGGATTAAATGGGTTAAACCCAGATGGTCCCCACTCTGGAGCAACAGGCTGGACACTCCCAGTTATTCCGTAAGCATCAGAAACCCACATCCCTGGTCCCCAGAGACCCGTTAGATGGAAGGCTCCATACCCAAAGCAGAGTAGCCCCGACAAGAACAAATGAATTCCGAACATCTTCGGTAAATCCAGAGCAGGCTCACCTGTCCGTGGATCGCGGAAAAGCTCCAAATCCCAATAAACCCAATGCCAAACTGCTGCCAAAAACAGCAAGCCGGATAAGACAATGTGCGCCAGCGCAACACCCTCAAACGACCAAAAGCCTGGATCAACGCCAGACTCACCCGTAATGCTCCAGCCGCTCCAAGACCCTGTCACGCCCAAGCGAGCCATGAAGGGCATCACGAACATGCCTTGCCGCCACATCGGGTTCAAAACTGGATCGCTTGGATCGAAGATCGCTAATTCATAAAGCGCCATCGAGCCAGCCCAACCAGCAACCAAAGCAGTGTGCATCAGGTGAGTGGCAATAAGCCGACCTGGATCATTGATCAGGACGGTATGAACACGGTACCAAGGTAGTCCCATGTAACTACGCTTCTCCTATTAATAACGACTGCGATGCTTAATCTAGAGCCTTTTATTCAAAGTGCTAGGTAATCTAAATGTACCAGACGTAAGCGATCGTAAACGATCGCCCACTCACTTTTAATTGGCTCCACATCGACCCAAAGCCTTGAGCCGATAGACTGACACATTGCATTGAAAACTTTAGTTTTGTGTATAACGAAGTGTAACTAGTGTGAGAACGCTTTGCAAGTAAAGGCGCGATCGTTGCGGCCTTTGGACGTAAAACCTGCAACAATTAGTTACAATATGGACACAGCTCCGTAGTATTTTAGATAGACTAACGCGAGGAGAATTTCATGACCGAATCCACCATGCCAGCCTTTCAACCTACCTCTATCTACTTCGAGAATGAAGGTAAGGACGTGGTGGCATCCAGCGGAGCCAATCTCCGAACCAAGGCAGTCGAAAATCAAATAGATCTTTACACCATGATGGGAAAGATGATGAACTGTGGTGGATACGGACAATGTGGAACCTGCGTCGTCGAAATCTTAGAAGGCTTAGAAACTCTATCTCCTCGGACAGCCATAGAAGAAAAGCGCTTCAAGAACAAGCCCGACAACTATCGTCTAGCGTGCCAGACAACCGTCAATGGTCGAGTTCGAGTAGCGACTAAGCCAAACCTCAAAAAGAAAAAATAAATGTAGCTACCGAAGCTACGCCCACCCAAAATTCCAGGCTAGCTTAGAAACACCAGTAACAATTCTTCATATCTGGCTCCTCGTTCCAAGCCGAATGGTAGTCTTAAGACTAATTACATTTTTGTTCGTCAATCCTAAGAATGGACTCAGCCCTATGCAAGTTAATGACCTCGGCTTCGTCGCAACTATTTTGTTCGTTTTTGTACCGTCCATTTTTCTAATCATCCTTTACATCCAAACAGCGAGTAAGCAGAGCTAACAATGAAAATTGGTACTTTGTTATCGCTTTAGGTTTTGTGCAAAATACTCTGCTTCGCCGTGGCTCAATGTTCACTGGGGATCAGAGTATTTTTTTGACCTCACTACGCTTGTCTAGCCGGATTGCCTACCTGCTTCCGGCTCCTGTGAATCAACCAAATGGGCGTAGAGCATTTGTAAACGCATTTTTGGAATATGGGGCCAGCCGCCTTCCTCCTCAATCACTCGCATGAGTTTGTAAAGCTCTTGACGGTTTTGGGGCAACGCCTGCTGAAATGCGCCTTCAGTGATTCCTCGATGGAGTCGCTCCAGTACTCGTAATAACTCGACGAGGGCGATCGCATTGTCTTGATTATCCTCAACCAAGCTACCCACTAACTCCGAAAGCGACATCAGCAAAGCCTCACGCCTCGCTTGCTGTTCTTGACCGATTTCACTATCCATCATCCCTAAGTCCTGTCTGCTATTGAGCGACTACTGCACTTCACCCTACCGCTGAGCTGTCATCACCCACAAGCCTTTGATTTTTAAGTCGAGCGTTCGATAGTTTGTAACGATACTTCACATTTAGGGGCGATCGTCTCATCAAACCAGGGAAGCGCGATCAAGCCATGTACAATGCAATCAAAGGTTTACAGTACCTGGACTCGCTTAATGAGTGGTTTAGGTATCTTTGACTGAGCTGTTTGACACTTGACTTTTTGAGGTTGACCATGAGGTACCGCGCATTCATCGCATCACTGTTGGCACTATGCCTCAGTGTATTCATAACCGCTTGTAGTGAGGCTCCTGACACAAAGGAAGGGAAAACCTACGAAGAGATTGTGAATACGGGTCTAGCGAATAGCTGCCCCACTATCGAAGCGACTGCTCGCGGAGCAATCACCTTCGCCGCAGGTGAGTCGTATTCCCTTCAGAACCTTTGTCTTCAACCCACTACTTTTGCCATTAAGGTCGAGGGTGAAAATAAGCGCCAAGGTTCACAGTTTGTTCCAGGCAAGGTCATGACTCGTTACACGTCCTCGATCGACTCCGTGAGCGGTGGTCTATCGGTCAACGAAGATGGAAGCTTGACCTTCACAGAAGAAGACGGTTTTGATTTCCAAGCGGTCACAGTTCAACTTCCAGGCGGGGAACAATTCCCAATGCTTTTCACAATTAAGGGGTTAGTGGCGACCAGCCAACCCGGTGTGAATGGTATCAACTCATCCACTGATCTTAAAGGTGAGTTTCGTGTTCCTTCGTACCGGACATCCAATTTCCTTGATCCAAAAGGTCGTGGCTTGACGACTGGCTATGAGAGCGCCGTGGGCCTACCTGGGAGCACCGATGCTGAGGAACTCGTCCGTGAGAACAACAAACGGTTCTTAAGCGCTAAGGGAAATATTTCCCTTCAGGTGACGAACGTTAATACTGAAACTGGAGAAGTTACTGGGAACTTTGAAAGCTTACAGCCATCTGAAAGCGACATGGGTTCTAAGGAACCAAGTGATGTTCGCGTTCGTGGGCTGTTTTACGGTCGAGTCACACCAGCATAGTCGATAGGATTAGTTGCCGTTGGGAACGTTAAGAGAGTGAAAGAAGTTGGGACTAATCCTAATCTCCTTCACTCTTTTTTGTAGTCTGTAAAATTTGTAGTCTGTAAAAAGACTTCACTTAGTCTTCGTCAAGTTTGACCGCATTGAAAGGTTCCCTGTAGAATTTGGGTGTGACACTTACGACGTATTTAACTAAACTCAGTTAAATTCAGTAGAAACGCGCTTGAGGAGATTCTGACTCTGCTTTTAACTAGAGAAGAGTTCAAATCAGTTGACTTATTTTGGTGACTTGCTGTGCTCTGGCTAAATTTATGCCTGAATTAATCGCTCACGACCTAAAAAATGACAGTCTCATGCTCTTGAGGAGCTATCAAGAGCGGCCATCTCCCCGATTGAGAAATAAAATCGTGGAACTAAATTTTGGATTGGTTCATAAGGAAGCCTGTCACTGGGTAAACCAATGTCAGGAACATTATGAAGACCTAGTACAGGTCGGGTGTCTGGGATTGATTCGGGCGATCGAACGCTTCGATATTGCTCGGGGGTATGCCTTTAGCTCCTTTGCGCTGCCCTACATTCGCGGTGAAATTCAGCACTATCTGCGAGATAAAAGCCCGTCATTAAAAATCCCACGTCGTTGGCAAACACTTCAACGCCAAGCGATCGGAGTTACTCGTCAATTTCAAAGTGACTTGCATCGTGCGCCGACTGACCCAGAAATTGCGATCGCCCTTGAAATAGAGGTGGGTGAATGGCAAGAGGTCAAAGCTTCCCTCAGAAATCGTGCCCTAGTGAGCTTAGATGCGCCCATGGGCGATGATGATCAAGGGGCTGTCTCACTGGGAGACACTATGCCTGATCAGCAGTATCGAAGTTTTCAGCTTGCCCAAGAAGATCAAATCAGGATTCAGCAAGCCCTTCAACAAGTTGAAAACTTAACCCGTCAGGTTTTAGAGTTTGTATTTCTAAATGACTTAACTCAGAAAGAAACCGCAGAACGTCTTGGCATTAGCTCTGTTACTGTGTCTCGGCGGGTCAAAAAAGGAATTGAAACCCTTAAAACATTGCTTTCTGCTAGCGAAGACTAGTTATTCTGATCGGTTAAGCCCGATAATGCTTTTTAATTACGCAGAGGGGGATCAAAATCTCTGACCCTTCACCTATAAACTGTGTCACTTATTAAAATAGAGAGTATCTTGAAAGAAAGTTTTGTGGGGAATGGATGATGCGTAGACCTGCTTCTTGGGTAATCGCAGGTGCACTAGCGATCGGACTGGCCTCTTGTGGTGGAGAAGAGGCTCAGACTCCGCCCACGCCTTCTGCCTCTCCCAGCGCAATCGCATCGCCTTCCGCAAAAACTTCTTCGTTTTCAACGGGGACAGTGGTTGTTCAGAAAGGAAAGAGTGGCAAAGATGCTAACTCCAAAAACTCTAATGCAATTCCCGGATTAGTTCAGTCAACCGATCTGGCTGAGCGTGCTAGGTTAGTTCAAAATAATATTAAGTCTGAGAAAACCGATCGGATTGATCCCTTCTCCAGCCTGCCCCCCTTGATTGCATTCACAACGCCAAGAGTCGCTGGAACGGGGTTGTCTCCAGATACTAGAAAGGCGGATGGCGATAAAGCCTCAACTGTTCCTGAATTGCCAAAATTTCCCGAAATCAAGTTTCCAGACGTTCCATCCTTCCCGAAAAGTTTTGGACCAACAGGTTCTTCACCATTGAAGCCAAATCCTTCGAGAGTTCCACTTTCACCCTCTAACCCAGCCCCTCAACCCTTGGGGATTCCAACTCTGCCGCCAATTCCACAGCCTACTTTGGCTCGGCAAGTTGAAGTGACTGGTGTTGTGAAAGTAGGTAACACTGTGCAAGCGATCGTTAAGGCTCCTAATGAACCCACAAGTCGCTATGTGGGAGTCGGGCAACTGCTATCCAATGGCCAAATTTTGGTTAAACGGATAGAAATTGGTTCGGGGTCTGAACCGATCGTTGTTTTAGAAGAGAACGGTATTGAAGTTCGTGTCATGGTGGGATCTACTAAGAAAAAAGCACCTTAATGTTTTTATTTTAGGTATCAAAAAGGACGACATGATAGATGGGTCGTCCTCTTCTTTAGCTAACTGCACATCAGGCTTAGCCCGCGATCGTAACTTGCTCTGCATCCACCGCAGCCGCACCACTCTGCTCGTTAGCAATCTCGATCAAGCGATTGAGTTGCTCTTGGCTCGGAGCTTCACCCTTCAGAACCACGGTACCACCCGTTTGGGCAACCCAAACTGTCTCGATGTCAGCAACAGATGAATCTTGATCAAATGCCGCCGCGACACGTTTCGCAAGACCGCTTTGGTCATATTCTCCGTTCAAACCCACACGCTCAGCCGGAATCTCTTCTTGGGCTGCTTCCTGGGCTGGCGCACTGCTTTCTGATGATTCAGGTGCCGATTCAGGTGCTGATTCAGGTGCCGCAGCAGCCTCATCCTTTTGTCCGCCAAAAATTCGTTGTAGCCAACCCATAACCTTTCTCCATAACACTACTAATCACATTGAACGATACCGCAAGATAAGTGGTTTGAGGTTAAGTTCTGTTAAATCTTCTGATAGGTTTTTCTCTTGAGGCGATCCATTTTTTAAGAAGAACGTAGCTAAAAAATTGCTTGGGATTGCCAGTCCTTTAGGCTAAAGTCTTACTCTATGGCGTAGCCGCTTTAGATTGGGTTTTTACGGCGTGTTTAATTAAAAGCGCTTTGAGTTTGGCTGATGGAGGTCTAGAGTGAAGCATACATTGTTGGTATTGGTGGAAGATGAAGCGGGAGTGCTGAGCCGAATTTC
>JAYUEW010000051.1:0-13717 GCA_043739045.1 Synechococcales cyanobacterium | reverse complement strand
GCATGGTCTATCGCTGGGTACAAACTAATATCAAAAACTCCGTCATCTATTCAATAGGTCTACGGCCCTATGGATTGGTAGGCGAGAATTTGAATAATCAGGTCATCGATCGGCTTGGCTCCACAGGTTGGACCTTAGCTGAAGGTTCGCCCATCATCAAAAACAACCGCGTTGAATTCGTCGTCTTGTGTATTGATCCGTTCGATCGAACAACTCCACCCGGACTCAAAGAACTCATGCAACAACCCACCAAATTCCAATTGCTCTACAACGACGACCTAAGCGCCGTCTTTAAGGTGAACAATAGCGGTTGAATTCTAATTCCCTTTATTCTCTACTCTCCCTTATTAAGGGGTAGGGGTCTCGGGTCTCACTTCAACGTTTCAAACATCTTCTAAGATACCAGGGCCACGATCGGAATCGTAAAATGAAACTCGCTGCCCTGGTTTTTTCCCTCTGACTCCGCCCAAATCCGCCCACCCCAGCCCTGCACAATCTGCCGACAAATCGCAAGACCAAGGCCCGTCCCACCAACACTCCGGCGCAGCGATCCCTCTTCCTGATAAAACCGCTCAAACACCGCCTCTAACGAAGCCTGATCAATCCCACGGCCCGTATCCGCCAACACCACCTCCAACATATGTTGAATTCCCTGACTGGTGGATTCATCAGGCGACTGTACCGCTCGAATCCGAATATGACCCGTTGCATCTGTAAATTTACATGCATTGTCCAAAAGCTTTGACAGCACCTCCACCAGCCACTCTCCGTCCACCCGAACCAACGGCAACAATTCTGGAATCTCAACCGATATTTTCGGCAACTTAATCCCATAGCGGCTTTGCAAACTACTCAGCGCCAAATCAATACATTCTTGCAAGGGCTGCGGCTCCACCCGCCACTCCACCCGACCACTTTCCAAACGAGATAAAGTCAAAAAGTCCTGAATCAACTTCCGCATTCGATTGGCATCTTCCATCGCCGCATCCAACATCACCTGACGCAATTCCTGCGGCATATCTGGTTCTGTGGCCAAACTTTCCAAGCACACCTGAATCGTAGAAAGCGGTGTCCGTAACTCATGGCCTGTAATCGCAATCAGATTACTGCGCGTGCGTTCAAGCGCTTCAAGCTGTTGGTTTAAATCTTCTAAGTTCGCAAAAGACTCAGCCTGAATTAATGCTGTCCCCACTTGAGTTGCGATCGCATTGACTAAGTTCAATTCACTTTCATTTAGATTCTGGGGTCGATCGTAGTGGAGTTCAATTACGCCTAAAAGCCGATTTTGGTGAATTACCGGAACCATCAACCAACTGCAAATTTTGCCCGTGGTCGATAGCGTCTCAAGGGTGCGCAAAGACTCAGAATCAAGTCGAGTCTCCTTTAGGTATTGGGCCAAATCAGGCACAAATACCAACGTCTGCGTCGTGACAATTTGTTGAAAAAAGGGATTGGAGACCAGATTCCAACTCATACCCAACAGTGAAGGAATCGACTGATCGTCAATCCGATCGTCATCGCCCTGAGACACATCATTGACTACGCCTAAAAATTCATGGCTCAACTTCACTAAGGCGTTTCCAGCTTTCGCTCGGTAGATTAAACAGCGCGATGGCTTCAGAACCTGCCCTAATTCTTGTGTCCCGACCTGAAGAACCTCTTCAGGATCCAGCGACTCCCGAATCGCGGTTGTCATTAAATTTTGTAGGCGTTCTTTACGTTCGCCCTCCGCGATCGATCGGTACGCCTTCGAGAGCTTGTACTGCCCCGCCTGCAAATAGGTCACAAGTCGTTCTGAGAACGGATCCGCTACAGACGGCTTAAATCCTCTAGCACTCTCGCGGTTCAGCTTCGCCAGTGCCTTGCCAACCTTGCTGGCCAGTTCAGGTCGATAACTTAAAATTCGTTGAAGCAGCAGCTCGGCAGACTTACTGACTATTTCACGATCGAAGGTCCAAATCCCCTCAAACCGCCGCCCTTGGTCTACATGCAATACACCTTGATTGGTTTCATCGCCCAAACGTTCTCGACAAATTAAACAGGACGCATGATTTTTTCCCAGCACCACCAAATGCCATTCCATCGCCAATCCATCCTTTGGGTCAAAGGCGACGGTTTCGTATTGTTGCGATCGGTTTTGGAACTCCGTCTCTGGAGCTGCCAACACATAAACCTGGTCACTGCGTTCCGAAATCCGCACATATCTATGGGCTTCTTGATTGTAAAACCGTTCCCGCTGAAAACTCGCAATCACCAGCGGCTTATCCGACCCAGCTAAGACTTGGTCCTCCATGGCATGGGACAAGGCCGTCATTGAGGATTTAAAATAGGTATGGGGATGAATCTGCTGAGACAATGCCGCAGATAGATCATCTAATAGCGAAGTTGAGATAATCATTCCGCTGGACAAGGCAAACAACCCGGAGAACAATAAACTTGAGTCATTATTGTATCCGCTGATTTTGGTTCCCTCGTCGCTTTGACAGCAGAAGCTTCACATATCGCAATATTCATAGTTCAAATCTAACCATCACCTTACCGATCATCACCATAAATAAAAAATCTGGAATTACACAATTGTGCAATTCCAGATTTTCAAATATGTATGGAGCCAAGCGGTCTCGAACCGCTGACCTCTGCAATGCCATCGCAGCGCTCTACCAACTGAGCTATGGCCCCTTTCTTTTGTTATATTGCCCTGAACTAGCAATTGAAGTCAAGAGATTTTAAAATCCAGATGCCCCCGCTTCGATGTTAGGGTAAATATCGATCGTTGTAATAAAGCCCTATGACTGACACTAACCCCCCAAGCTCCACCGATCCTGCAAGGCTCGACCCAGCCCAAGCCGACGAACTGCTCCTCTTTATGCGCCGCAAGATGGGAACCTGGGTAGATTGGGCCGAGGCTTGCCAAAAACTCACAAAAAGTGGCTACAACGATCAAACCATTTTTGAAGCCACCGGATTTGAAGCAATTCAGCAAAATCAAATCATGGTCGCTGTTCAAGTGTATCAATCCATCATCAGCGTCGGTGTGACCCCCGAGACCATGGCTCACTTCGGCTATCGCGCGTCGGATGTGCTGTATGAGTTCCGGACGCTTTCCCCCGTTGAACGTGCTGCTGCTGCTGATTTTGCTGCCGATCGTAAAATGGATATGGATGAGGCAAGGGAAATGGGCAAAGCCATTAAAGATTTTTCCCGGATTAACCAGCCTGCTGCGGAATTTTCCAGCCATCCCGGTGACATCTTGGCTTATTTTTCTTGGCGCGCTGCGAAACAAAAATCCGACCTTCAAGCCCGATCGGTCCTGATTGCCAGAGCATTAAAGTATGTTCAATCCATCTCTGCTCGCCGACAAATCGAAGCCTTACTCCTCGATTTCACCCAAGTCCCCGAAAAACTAGCCCCCCGGCTTCCTTCCTACCGGATCGAATCCGACGAAGAACTTCCTACTATTCTTCCCGTCATTGGGATCATGCCGCTGACTAAGACCGATTTTCAAGCGCCACCGCTCTATGATGCAGAAGAGCCGTTTGGTTTGGTCCGATTTTCAGGTTCAGGGGCATATGTGGCGGTTCCAGGCTATCAAGTGATTCGTAATGCCTCCGACCCGATCGCATTCTTAGCGGATAGTGATAAGTTGCCCACCCGACTTCCCGGCACCCAAGAACAAGTCTTAATTGTGGTCGATCGGGCCGATCGGACTTGGAAAGAAGATTCTTACTTTGCGATTGCCGATGCCGAGGATCAATTGCAATTGAACTGGTTTGAAGCCCCGCCTGAAGTCCAAATCTTGGGCCGAGTTATTCTATTGCTTCGCCCCAAAAAAGTGCTGGACGAGGCATACACGAAAGAACTATGGCAATTTGAAGAATAGTCGATTTTATTGAATGCCCCGATCCCCCTAAATCACCCTTGTGAAGGGAGACTAAGAAATAAGGGAGATGTAGAGTTTAATTCCATTTCCTCCTTATTTTCTAGTTCCCCCTTTTTAATGGGGTTAGGGGGATCGGGTCTTTTGGTTCCAACAAAGGACTTAAAAAACTCTAATCACTTTCAGGAGCGATCGGACCCAACCGCCGAACTTGAATTTGGTCTAATCGAGGCCCAACTGAGGTAATTACGGTCAGTTCACAATTGCTATCTTTCAAGATTTCTCCCTCTCCCGGAATCCGCTGCCATCTGTAGAGTAAAAAACCACCTAACGTATAATATTCGTCTGACAGGGGTAACTGCACCCTCAACACCTCGTTTACAGTCTCAAGTGAAAGTTGGGCTTGAACCATAAAGGTATGGGGATCGACCCGTTGGATCAAATCCACCGTTTCCATTTCATTTTCCGGTGATTCCCCAATAATCTGCGCAATCAAATCCTGAATCGTCACCAGCCCCGCCGTACTGCCGAATTCATTCACCACCACCACAATGTGATGCCGCGATCGTTGCATTAAGGTCAACAACTCACCCAAGGGCGTAGATTCTGGCACAAACCGAGCAGGCCGAATCCAAGGTTGAATTGGACTATCCAAAATCAAAGTGCCCTGGACCAGAGGCTCGGCTAATTCTTTTAAATGAATCACCCCACACACATCATCAACCGAATCTGAAATAACCGGATAGCGCGAATGATGACTACGAGAAACCTCATCCAAAAGATCCCGAACCGTTGCATCAATATCAATAGTAGTCATATTAGTCCGACGAATCATCACCTCATGGGCTTTCACATCTGTAAACTCAAATACATTACTAAGCAATTCCCGTTGTTCTTCGACTAATCCCATCGATTCACTTTGGGTTTCAATCATGAGCTGAATTTCTTCAGATGTAACCTGGTTGTACCACCCTTGGCCCGTATACCGAATGCCAATCAACCTCAACAACAACTGTGTCGATTTGTTCAAAATCCAAATAAACGGATGGAAACATCGGGCAATAGCACTACTCAATGGCGCTAATGCTAGGGCAATATCTTCTGCATACAGCAACGAAATCGACTTTGGGCACAACTCTCCTAAAACAATCTGCACATAGGCAATCAACAAAAAAGCGATCGGTACAGAACAAGATCGCGTCACCGCCTCTAGCCAAGTCTCTGGAAAAAACGTCATCGATCGAATTCCCGATCGAATCAAATTCGCCATCGTACTTTCACCAATCCATCCCAACGCAAGGCTTGACATCGTAATGCCTAACTGCGTCGTTGATAGCAATCGATCGATGCCAATCTGCAACTCTTGCACCGTCTGAGCTTGCAAATCACCCGCATCCACCAACTGGCTAATACGCGATCGTCGCACGGAGACAATGGCAAACTCTGTCATAACAAAAAATGCATTGATTGATATCAATACCAAAATCGAAAACAAACGGCTGCCCACTTCAGAGGGGGACGCAGGGGAAGGCAACATGGGGCAAGTTATAATAAATTTGTTGCAATGAATTCGGAGGTAGTGAATTCGAGTTAATGCACAGTTAAAAAATGACTTTGTTTAATAATCCTTATTTCCTTATTTAATGGGAACATCCGAAACTTCCAGTTGTATTTTTTTATCTGGATAATCGGAGAGCTGTAAGGAAACTTTACTCGCATTTGCCAACAAACTGCTAGACACTTTCACCGTTCCCATTACCCGATCGCTTCTTGCTATGAGTTCCGAGGGTAGACCTGTCGTTTCACCATTCAAAAGCCGCCCTTGATCGTCTGTAATGGTCAAAAAACTATACAGAAAGTTAACTGTTTTACTGCTATCGTTCTTCAGCGAAACATCGAAGTTCACCGTGTCTTCTTGGCGACGAATAGCTGTTACTTCGATCGTTACTTCCTTATCTTTGCCCACATAGGGAAACGCTTGATTCGTTTTTTTCATCTCAGATGTTTCCTTAAGCACATCTCTTTGATCCGCAGTTGGAGGATCCGCCTTTGCGCCAGCTTTTAGGCTACTGCTAACTTTCTCTTTTGCAGCTTTCAAAATATCTTCTTCTTTCAGAAGAGTAATTTCAGCCTGTCCCAACATCCGCTTTTGAGGATTTGCGCTGCTGCCGCTAGATGCCTTATTGGGCCGACTGTCCGGTTGACGAACTCCCTTGAGAGCCTCCGTCCCCACGGAAAATCCACCCATAGAACTTACAACGCCCGCACTCACCATCAGAAACAGAAGGACAAAGGTGAATGTGGCTGTTGAGTTGAGTTTCATTAGATCTTAGGGAGAAGAGTAATTGAGTTGAAAATCTGCGTTCTCTTGGCATTTCAACCAAGATTGTATACCTAGACATCAGGAGCGCAACAGCTATCTTTTGAAGAAGTTGACTCAATTTTCTAACCTCAATTAGCTTGATTCACGTTACACTTGTAAGGTGCATTAATCGAAATGCTACAGATTACATATTTCCAGGGTTGGCCGAGCGGTTTAGGCAACGAGCTCATAATTCGTACCAGACGGGTTCAACTCCTGTACCCTGGACTTCTAATTCAAAACCTACTTCCAAAATGCGATCGTATCGGGATTCCGAAGCATCAGATAAATCCTACTCAGAAGACCAGTATTCTACGGCGATCGCCCGTGAATGGTGGGCACAGCGTTGGATAGATGTACTGGAATCATTTGGATTCCGACAACGGATGGCTCGGGCGCGTAACTATGCCAAAGATGGGAACGTCCTGAGCTTAGAGTTTCATAATGCCAATGTTATGGCTGTGGTCAGCGGATCCGCTCCTGAACCATACAATGTACGGTTTCAAATCGAGCCGTTTACTGATGAACAGTGGGGCTACATTGTTGAATCGTTGGCAGAACAGGCTCTGTTTAGCGCCAAGCTATTGTCTGGCGAAATGCCCCAAAACATCGAAGAAGTTTTCACGGCCAACGGTCTAAGCCTCTTTCCGTTCAATCAGTTCGACATTATCAGTGAATGTGATTGTCCGGATCCAGTTAATCCATGCAAACATATTGGCGCAGTCTATTACTTACTGGGCGATCGTTTTGGGGATGATCCCTTTGTACTATTCCAGCTCCGAGGCCGCAACAAAACCGAGATCATTCAAGCCTTACGCAACAGGCGGGCCTTGTTAAGTGGTGACGACGGGACATTGCGGGATGACGACGGCGCAATGATGGTGCCGATCGACGCTGACACCTTGCCCACTCCCGACTCCATTCGTGATTTCTGGGCATACAGCCAGCCGATCGATCCCAGCTTAATTTTTCTCGCTTCCTCCGGCGACAGCGTCCTAGACCTAATCGGAGTTCCCCGCCAAATGGACTCTAAAACGGCCGCTACTTGGATAGACATGATTCGCGATCGTCACGAGCAAGTCAGCGCCGCCATCATTGCCCAAACCCTAGAAACTCTATAATTCTCAACCCTGAATTCGATCGAATTGATCCCGTCACGGCGTAGACTTGATAGAAGTTTTTTTAGAAGTAGATTTGATCCTGTGCGAAAGATTATTCTTGCTGGCAATTGGAAAATGTTCAAAACCCAAGCCGAAACTATCGAGTTCGTCCAGGGGTTTAAATCGCTTGTGGATGATGCCCCGAGCGATCGTGACATTGTTCTATGCGTGCCCTTCACCGATCTTGCGACCCTATCTCAAACCCTCCATGGTAGTCGCATTCAAGTTGGGGCGCAGAATGTCCATTGGGCCGAAAATGGTGCGTATACGGGCGAAATATCAGCGAGGATGCTGCTTGAAATCGGGGTGCGCTACGTCATCATTGGCCATAGTGAACGCCGACAGCTTTTTGGTGAGACTAATGAAACTGTCAACTTTCGACTCAGAGCAGCTCAAAGTGCTGGGCTAACGCCTATTTTGTGTGTTGGAGAAACGAAACAAGAGCGCGATGCCGGGAATGCAGAAACGGTGATTTTCGAGCAGTTGGCTAAGGGACTGATGGGTGTTGATCAGACTAATCTTGTGATTGCTTATGAACCAATCTGGGCGATCGGAACGGGAGATACCTGCGAAGTCGCGGAAGCTAACCGGATTTGTGGCGCTATTCGCAGCAAGTTAAATAACTCAGATGTGCCAATTCAGTATGGCGGTTCAGTGAAGCCTGAAAACATCGATCAGATTATGGCTCAGCCGGAAATTGATGGTGCCTTAGTGGGTGGTGCGAGTTTGGAAGTCGAAAGTTTTGCTCGAATTGTTAACTATCAATCTTGATGTAATTTCTAAGAAACAAATTAGCCTAAGAATCCACCTGTGAACAAATTGCGGGTGGAAAACTTGTGGTTGGGTAATGGGAATGACAAAAGAATTACATACAATAATTTTGAGGTTGAATTGAATTCGCCCAACAGAATCATTTATTTGCGAGTGGTTTACTTTTTGGTTGCGATCGCCACCTTGACACCATTAATTTTTTCACCTGATCTAGCACCGCTATCACATTTTCATGATTAACCGCAGTATCTGCATTAATAATCACTACCGTCTGTTGGGTTGAAATAATAAGCGATCGGATATTAGCCTCCAGTTGATCCAGTGAAATAATTTTTTATTTAATGCTAGTGTTCCACCATGACGACTCTCTCAAGGTGAAACTTGACGCGGTGGTTAAGGCATTTTTGTAACGCTGCTAAGACAGATACGGCGATCGCTTTTGGTGAGGTGAAGGGGAAAGTGGCGATCGCTATTTCTGTGAGTCGTGATTGTTAGGCGATCGCTATAAATTTACCTATTGATTTAATATCGATGAAATACGCTAAGTTAGCTAAACAGTGGAACTCATTACATTCCAGTTTCTGGTTTGTACCAACCCCGATCGCGTCTTAGCTGTTTCCGCAGTGGGCAAGATCACCGCCGATGATTATGAAAAAGTGCTAATGCCGATGGTGGAAGAAAAACTTATCAAATATGACAAGGTGAGTATTCTCTATCATATTGGCAATGAATTCAGTGAGTTTTCGATGATGGCGCTTTGGGATGACACCAAGTTTGGATTAGCGCATTTGCCTCAATGGGACAAAATTGCGGTGGTCACGGATGTGGATTGGTTGCGTGGCATGATTTGGGCTTTTAAATGGCTGATGCCGAGCCAATTTAAATTGTTTCCAAATGCGGAACTAGCACCAGCGAAACAATGGATCAGTAGCGATCGCAAGCCCGTTTAGAACTCATTTGCACCTTATTTGTTGAAGAGAACTGACTTCCCCCCTCATTCACAGGATTTAGCCTTAAAGTTGCAGAGATTTTTACTTAAAGCTAGAAATATCGCCTTATTTTTTAGTTTGCTTGGAGAACAGAAAAGCTTTTAGGTAAATAAGTTTTAACATTTAGTTCACCTGCAACAGGAAGTTGGGTGTACTTTAATAGAAGATAGGTAGATCATGATATTTTTCCTGTAGTTTTTTATCGAAATTTTTTAAAAAATCAAACCCAAAATTTCCATTTTCAAGGGAGTTTAATAGATTTTGGTTAATGTCTTTTTCATATTCTGGTGATAATGATGCAAGTCCTAAAGCAATTGCAGCAACACTATCAACATCGCCTCCATAATTAACACAATCAATTAATAGATCGCTGATTTTTGTATTTCTCGTCAAAGAACTGAAAACTGCATGAATTGTTTGAACTGCATCACAGGCAACTTCTGTTTTCCAGTTTGTATTGATAGAAAACCCGGTTTCTTTGTAAATTAAGTGAGGAATTTCTGTGATAAAAACTTTTTCGTAAATTAACTTGTGAGAGGCTAGCCCAATAATTTGTGATGATATTATTCCTTCAGGCGTTTCGTGTGTCACGCTGGCTTGAGTTCTTGCAGATGCAAGCAGATCGTCTTTATTTACTATAAGTCCTAGCGGAACTGAGCGCATTGCCGCTCCATTTCTTGTACTTTGCGGCTTTATATTCTTTATTAAATCAGCACCATTTTCACAAGTTTCGATTAAGGCTTGAAACTTTTTTGCATACCCTTGACGTTTATCTCGTTTGAAAGTTTGAATAAACGAATTAGCACATGTTTCTTTAGTGAATTCCGTATTTGAAATAAGTAATTCCGCGATTGCGATACTCATTTGGGTGTCGTCAGTATATTTTCCTGCTGGAATTCCTAAATCATGTTGCGTGAAATATTTTCCAGAATTGTGATTTTCTATTTTGTCTCGATTTGAAAATTCAAATCCAGCACCATATGCGTCACCAATAGCAATTTCTACAAACACTTAGAATCCTATGATGGTATTTAATACGACCCCACTAGGGGTTATACAGCAGGGCACGGGATGATAACCCAATTATGTGGAATATTAGCACAAATTTTTATGAGAAGTTCGTTAAAAGAGTCGCCTTCAACAAAATTAAGCGGGTTTAATGGGGCAACCCTCGCTTTATGAAAAACTTGAAACTATGCCGAAACAGAGTTGTGGAGCTATACCCAAAGGGCGATCGCTATTATTGTAAATCGTGATTTTTAGGCGATCGCTATTACTATGAGTCGTGATTTTTGGGCGATCGCTGGTTGATATTTGCGGAATGACGATCGTGATATTGATGTGTTGATGGGGCGATCGCTGGTTAATTTTTTGCGAAATTACAATATAAGCGTTATGCTTGACGTAACCCATAAAACTTGCCTATGCCTCAAAAATATAAAGACAAACACACAGCCAAATTTGCTGAGGGCGATCGTGTCAAAGAATTTCAGGGCTTTGAAAGACAAGCATACAAACGTCTAGAAATTCTAGAAGCCGCACCTAATAAAGAATCTTTAATGGCTTTACCAAGTAACCGTTTTGAGGCACTAGGCGGAGATAGAAAAGGGCAGTACAGCATCCGCATAAATGACAAATGGCGTATTTGTTTTGAGTGGACAGAAACAGAAAATCGCCCATTTAATATCGAAATTGTCGATTATCACTAAAGGAGAAAACAACTATGGCAAGACCTGCAATTCACGCTGGCGAAATCTTAGCTGATGAACTGGAAGAACTTGGAATGAGTGCATCAGAACTAGCGCGATCGCTCCATATCCCCACAAATCGGATTACACAAATTCTCAAAGGGCAAAGAGGTATCACGGCTGACACTGCACTACGTCTAGGGCGATGGTTTGGCACTGGTGCAGAACTATGGCTTAATTTGCAAAAAGCTTATGAGTTACGCCTAGCCGAAGAGTTAGCGGGAGAAGAAATTCAAAAAACGATTCAACCTCGTTCATCTATAAACAATCAGCCGTTAGTTCAAGTTTAGATAGATAAATTTTAGGTAGGGAATGCGATCGCTGTTTGATTTTTTTGAAGTGGCGATCGCTATTACTGTGAGTCGTGATTTTTAGGCGATCGCACCAACAATTTATCTCCTAAAGGCGATCGCTACTGTGAGTCGTTGTTTTTAGGCGATCGCCCCAACCATCAATCTTCTAAAGGCGATTGCTATTACTGTGGGTGATTTTTAGGCGATAGCTTAACTATTATTTATCTTTGCGATCGCCAATAATTTCTCCGAACTCATCAACGAAGCAAACTATTTTTGAGTGCCTAATCTTGGCTGAAAACAGATAGCCTTAACAAGCTTATCGGTTTGGTATAACGGTCTAGTTGAGCCGCTACAGTCAATCTTTGAATCTTGTGAATCACTAGAATTCGGCTCCAACGCAGTGTTAGGCTGCTTTAATAAGTTTGTCAAGTGTAATTCTGGTATCCATAGAATCCATCCGAGAAACGTATAGACAAGTATGCTTATTTGCATGAACTAAGTTTCGATAACCTCGAACTTTGTGCATTATAGATACGGTATGTTCATCAATTAAACTTTGGCTACTTGCATCATAAATTAGATCGTTGAAAGATTTGTTTTGTCCCAGTTTCGCAAATAAAATACCCTCAAATATCGCCCCGCACATTAGCATGAAAGATAACCATGAACCATTATCAAAAGTAATTTCTGCTTCACGGTAGAAGTCCCCTAATCGTTCTTGTAGAGATGTATCCGTAACGAATGGGAAAAGAAGCTTGTATTCACGAATACCGTGATAATGAATGATTAATTTGCAATCTAATTCTTCTAAAGAGTAGCTCTCAACAAAAGTTAGCTTATCATCCAGAATCGAGGCCTGATTATCAGGGAAACAAGACATAGCTCCAAATTGCAGCGTAAAGTATTCAACTGCAAATGCTGGCAAAATCGGGATAATGAACTCGTAAATGTGAACATTGTCAGAAGGGTTGTTATGATCACAAGTAGGTGCTGTGATATCAAGATCGAAAATTGTTGATTTCATTTAGCCATTAGCTTAAGAGGTTAAATATTTTTTAGGTAATTATACCATCAAAGGTAGTTAGCTCAGCATAAAGCTTTAACGCAATTGCGTCTTAATTACTCTACTGGGAAGCAAAATACCGCAGATTTCTACTTTAAGTCAAGTGCGATCTCATTAACAATCTATCTCTAAAGGCGATCGCTATTACTGTGAGTCGTGATTTTTAGGCGATCGCACCAACAATCTATCGACTAAAGGCGATCGTTAATTTTGTGAGTTGTAATTATTAGGCGATCGCTCCAACAATCAATCTCCTAAAGGCGATCGCTATTATTGTTAGTCGTGATTTTTAGACGATCGCACTGGTCGATGGGGTGAATATAGACGCACATTCGTAAAAGTTTTGAATTCCACAGATTTTCAGTTCTGTAGATTTAGTAATTAATTACAATCTCTGGCCTTAATTATGATCGATCGTCACAATCCCCAAACTATGACTCAATGCTACATCGATCGCTTTCATATCTGAACAATGTCCTATTTTTTTAATAAAAGCATGTTCCTTAATTGTCGCCAGATTATCCGTCATCACGACCGAATCCATCATCAATCCCATAGCTCGACCCAAATCACTATCACACTCGATCGGAACCCTTGTCACACCCGTGCGTTTTAGGTTTGACGTAATTAAAGCCACTATTTTTTGATCGCCGCCTCGTTCAACATCATCGGATTGAACAATTAAAACTGGACATTTTTTGTAGCTCATCATGTCCGAATTTGGAAATAGAGACAGTACAACATCTCCTCGGCCATACATCATGACTTACCTCTTTTCCTTCAAATTTTCTAGTAAATCCAAATCGCCCGGTTTCATCGTCTCATATTTCTCAAAGGGCTGATGAATCCATGGATTATGATCTAAATAATCAACATAGTAGTCAGGTTTGATGATGGAACAGGATTTGTACCACAGCACCGCACTACGAACTTCTTCAATATAAAAGCCATATTTACGATCGAGCCAAGGAATTGTCTTTTGCAACGTAATCCCAGAATCCACTAAGTCATCCACTAATAATATATGACTGCCTAAATGCTGCGTTGTTTTCGTCAAATCATCCGAAAATACAAGCGTGCCCCGATGGTCTTTAACCGATCGTTCGTCATCTCGATCGCCGCCGCGATAAGAAGCCGTAGAAAGTATCGCCAATGGAACGTCATAAAGCCGAGCCAACACATCGCCTACCCGCAATCCACCTTTTGCTAGACATACAATTTGATTGAACTTCCAGTCAGATTGATATATTTTTAGCGCTAGTTGTTCGATTTGATGGTGATACTCGTCCCAGGATACGTATAAATCTTTTGAGTTTTTATCTTTCATTTTGCGCTCTACTCTCGCCCATCTCTTGTGTTACCAAAATGATACAACGCTCTTGAAGTCTGTGGGAATTGCTCAAGCTGAAGTATCCTGTTAAAGCAGATTTCGAGGCAGATTGCTGACTTGC
>JAYUEW010000050.1:0-6298 GCA_043739045.1 Synechococcales cyanobacterium | reverse complement strand
GTGCAGCAGATCATTGAAAACATCGTCGCGCCTCGGGTTCTCGGCAGCATTACGGGCTTGAATCCGGTGTGGGTGTTTATTTCAATTTTGACCGGAGTCCGAGTGGGTGGATTACTGGGGGTGATCATTGCGGTGCCGACAGCGGTGGTGATTAAGGCGGCCTTGGAAGCAATTCGGGTGCCGGAAGCAAAAGATGAAACCTTGCCGGCTCTGGTTGAGACACGCCTCACGATCGAAACGCCGAGCATATCGAAGCATTGATACTGGGAATTAATATTTTGGGAGTGTTAAGACAACGTGCCAATTTGAGAGTGGGCTTCTAAACTAGAGAACACCACCTGTTTTATTTCGCCTATTGCACCCCTAGTCCCAATTCCTAAGTCCCAATTCCTAAGTCCCCACTTCTATGACTAACCCAAACGCGAATCCTGTCAATCCGAATACAGTTAATCCGAATACGGCCCCAAAAGGAAATGCTGCGATCGACCATACCGTGAACGGCTTGATGCTTCAGCGGGGCGGGGAGGAATTGGTTCTGGAAAAACTAGACGATCGTTTCACCGTCACGGCGACCACCAAGGATGAAGTGCCTCAACTCGCAAGCCAAGTCGCAGCCGAGGTGAGTAAAAATCGTCTGCCTAAGATGTCTGAGTTTGTAGTGAAACCGGGCGATCGAGATGCGGCCATGAAAACCATGCGTCAGTCCGACCTGGTTCAGTACGCCAGCCATGTTTACCAATTTAAAGACGATCCAGCCTCGCGGGTCTACCTGACTAATCGCCTTACCATTCAATTCGTCGCCAATCTTAAGGCCGAGGCAATGGCCGCCATCACAACTCCGTTAGGGTTGACCCAGATTAAAGCGATCGTAGGATTAACCAATGCTTACGTTTATGAAGTCGCATCGGCCAGTGAAAATCCAGTTAAAGTCGCCAATGCCTTGATTCAGCGCCCCGAGGTATTGGCGGCTGAACCCAATATTGTGGTGCCGACTCAAGCTCATTACCGTCCCAAAGATTCGCAATATCCAAAACAGTGGCACTTGAATCACAGCGGCGGCAATCAGTTGACTTCCGGTTCCCACGTTTTTGCTGAGCAGGCTTGGGATGTGACCAAAGGCAGTCGTAGCATTGTGGTGGCGGTAGCTGACGATGGTATGGACTTAACGCATCCTGATTTTCAAGGGATTGGGAAAATTGTTTCACCCAGAGATTTCAAGGGCAAAGATTTTCTGCCGATGCCGGAAGATGGGGATGAAAACCATGGGACGGCCTGTGCAGGGGTTGCGATCGCAGAGGAAAATGGGGTTGGGTGCGTTGGAGCGGCTCCAGGATGTGCCTTGATGCCGATTCGGACGACGGGGTACTTGGATGATGAATCCATGGAAGAATTGTTCGATTGGATTATTACTCGCAAAGCATCAGTGGTCTCCTGTAGCTGGGGACCAAGTGCGGTTTATTTCCCTTTGTCCCTGCGCCAAAAAGCTGCAATTACCAGGGCTGCCACTGAAGGCCGACGGGGAAAAGGCTGCGTAATTGTCTTTGCGGCGGGCAATGCGAATCGTCCAACCGATGGGGTGATTGATGAATCAGGTTGGGAACGGGATACCATCAAAGGCCCAACTCGCTGGCTCGGGGGCTTTACGGTTCATCCCGATGTGATTACGGTTTCGGCCTGCACCAGTCTCAAGACCAAAGCGGCCTATAGCAATTGGGGTGCAGAGGTTTCGGTTTGTGCGCCCAGCAATAATGCCCCGCCGGGAGTTGGATTACCGGAACTTGGCTATGTGGCGACTCCACCGGAAGTGAACATCTATCTGCCAGGATTGGGCATCGTCACCACCGATCGGACCAATAGTGATGGGTATGATCCGGGCAACTACACGCCAGATTCTGGACCTGCGGCCTTCGGGGGAACCTCTAGCGCTTGCCCACTGGTGGCTGGGGTGGCAGCGTTAGTCTTGTCAGCAAATCCAAGACTTACGGCCCGAGAAGTTCGTCAAGTTCTAGAACAATCTGCTGACAAAATTGTAGACCAGAACCCAGATCCTCAGTTTGGCTTCCAGAAAGGCACCTACGAACAAGGAGGTCGATCGGACTGGTTTGGCTATGGCAAAGTGAATGCTCAAAAAGCCGTCCAACTTGCCGTCCAAAAGCGCTCAGTTCAAGTGCTGAACTCAGGACGATCGGTTTCCGCCATTTACAACACGGCTCAAGCGATTCCCGATGACGATACTGAAGGGCTTGTGACTAGTGTCAAATTGGCAGAGACGGGCAACATTCAGGACATTACGATCGCAGTAGACATCGATCATGGCTATCTAGGTGATGTCGAAATTGCTGTGATTGCCCCAAGTGGCGATCGGATTTTGCTCCAAGGCCGCACTCTGGGGATTAAAACCAAGCTTCAAACCAGTTATACCTTGGCAAATACGGCATCTCTGCGTTTGCTCTTGGGCAGCGCAAGTCAAGGCAATTGGCAACTGGAAGTGATTGATAGCATTGCGGGGGATACGGGAAAATTAAATTGGTGGCAAGTCAAGGTGAGTGTTTAGCCGTAAATGTTTAGAGTTTGGAGCCTTATGAATCAAAAAACCCCGATCGTAATCTCTAAGGTTCAGCTTAGGAGAGATACGATCGGGAGCTTTTTTAATGGCTTAATCTGAGTGGCTCAAGCAAAGACCGTAAAGCTTTATTTCACATTCACGCGACGGAACAAGCGACGAACAGGCTTTTTAGTAACCACAGGCTTGACTTCAACAGGCTTCACAACCACAGGTGCGACTACCACAGGTTTTACCGGAGCTACGATCGTAACTCCGCCTTTCATTTTGGTACCAGTACCACCATCCCCGACTGAAAGGAACGGACGAAGGTCGATATTGCCATTTTTAGGCTTGGTTGCATTGCCCATTTTAGGGAGACCGAATATATTACCCAGCCCGCCCAAGAGGTCATTACCGTTTTGGCCAGCTAAGGTATTCACGCCCTGGATCGCTTGACCATCATCAGCATTAGCCAAATTTTGGAAGATCCGATCGCGAGTAGCCGTTGGATCTTGGCCTTGGGGTACAGTCAGGACAATCCGGCATCCTGGAACGCGTTCTGTCGTGACGCATATAGTGTTGTAGCCATTTTGAACAGCAGTTCCCATTTCGGTTAAACCATCGGGGCGATAGCTTTCTAAACGATTAGCGATTTCACGACAACGCGCTTCAGGAGTCCAGCCACCACCCATGGCACCTGGGATGGCCCAAGGAAATGCTTGAGTCGGCTGGCTTTCAGGCTGATACATAACCGTCGGAACACCACCATTGCTTTGGCAAGCGAACCGGGTGCCATTCAACGGAATCGTAGTATCAGTCGGAACAGTTGTAGTCCCGCCGGGAAGTGTTGTTGTGCTAGTTGTCGGAGAGGATGTGCTAGTAGAACCACCTGTTTCAGTGGGAAGCACTACATCGGCAGCTTGAGCCGCAGCGCTCATTAGAGTCGAACCAAGAAGAAGAGCAATGGATCCGACATGAGCAAAGCGGCGAGTAGTGTTAGCAGAAAGATAAGCTTGAGACATAATGTAATTCTTCCTAGGTCTAGGAATAGACCGTTTTGTGTGAGTGCTGATGGCTTTGACCCTGTAATGAAGTTGAGAGTTCCCAGACAGTTGGAAATGTGTCCCCGGACCAGTACCTATGTTTAATCAGATCATGAGGCCAATCGCTCCAGTGCTTCAATTCCCATGATCTTTACTTAACTTCATGAAGGACGAATCATGTATTATAGTAAGTGGGTGTGAGAAAGGAGAATAGCCTGATGTCGGAGGCAAAACAGCCCCTGGCGGTTCCCAGAGAACTTGTCGGTGCGCCCATCCTTGGGGACGTTAATCCAAACCTGTTGATGTTTATCTCATCGGTCGTGATCTCAGTGGTCTCGGCTTGGGGATACTTCAGTCATCAGTGGGCGAGCTGGATTTCATTTGTATTAAATTTTGTCGCGCTGCACATGGTAGGCACAGTGATTCATGATGCCTGTCACGGTGTAGCCCATCGAAACAAGGTTGTAAATGCAATCTTGGGTCATGGAAGTGCGTTCATGCTATTTTTCTCATTTCCGGTATTCACGCGGGTTCACATGCAGCATCATGCCAACGTGAATGACCCCGAGAATGATCCGGACCATATCGTATCGACCATGGGTCCGTTGTGGTTGATTAATGCCAGGTTTTTGTATCACGAGGTCTATTTTTTCCAGCGAAAGCTATGGCGAAGGTATGAACTTCTAGAGTGGGTATTGGCGCGAACTTCTGCTGTCGTACTAATTGCAATTTCCTACCATTTCGGCTTCATGGGCTATATTTTCAATTTTTGGTTCACCCCGCTAGCGATCGTTGGTTTGGTACTGGGCTTGTTTTTTGATTATTTACCACATCGCCCCTTTAAGGAACGCGATCGGTGGATGAACGCTAGGGTCTATCCCAACAAAGTGTTGAACTACCTAATTGGTGGTCAAAATTATCATCTAGTGCATCATCTATGGCCCGCTGTGCCTTGGTACAACTATGAAAAAGTGTACGAGGCCATGAAGCCAACTCTGGATGAAAAAGGCTGCCGTCAGACCTTAGGGATTTTGACTGAAGATCCTTGGAACTTCTGGTATGACGTATTCATCGGGATTCGATTACCTCATAAAAAGACCGTTGAGATTGCCGAGGTTGTTTCTGATCCGATCGTTAAGTCCGTTGCATCCATTGAACGAGAACCTGTTCTGAAATGATGAATCCAGAAAACTGAATAGTTATCAATAAAAAGCGATCGTCCTCTTTAGAACGATCGCTTTTTTACTAAATAATGACTTGCTGTGAATTAATTTGTTCTAAATTAAATTACAACGTCCCAAATCCTTTCTTCTTCTTGTCTTTTTTAGACTTTTTCGGCGGTTGGTATCCTCGCATTCCGGGTCCGGGCTGGCGTTGCTGTTGTTGCATTGGATTCTGCATTCCTGGCATTCCACCCGTCATTCCCGGCATCCCCATTCCAGGAAATCCGCCGCCGCCCATACCAGGGAAGCCCATTTTCCCACTGCCCATTTGTTGCATAAAGGTCCGCATTCGTTGGAAATTAGTGACTAAATCAGTGACATCCTTTTCGCTGTGGCCCGACCCTTTGGCAATTCGTTTGCGACGGCTAGGAGATGTGGATAATAGGTCTGGATCTTTACGTTCCTCTAAGGTCATTGACCCGATCATTGCTTCCGATCGTTTTAGTTGACGTTCGCCTTCCTTGAGCTGATCGTCATTGATCATTTTGCCCATGCCAGGAATCAGCTTCATCATGCCGCCCAGAGAACCCATGTTCTTCAGCATCCGGGTTTGCTTGAGAAAGTCAGAAAAATCAAAGCGGGCTTCAAGAATTTTGTCCTTGAGTTGTTCCGCTTCTTCGAGGGTAATTTCATCCCGCGCTTTTTCAACTAACGTCAGCACGTCACCCATGCCGAGAATTCGGGAGGCCATCCGATCGGGATAAAAGGGCTGTAATGCCTCAACTTTTTCCCCAACCCCAATAAACTTAATCGCCTGCCCCGAAATCCGGCGGACGGAAAGCGCCGCACCCCCTCGGGTATCCCCATCCATTTTGGTCAGGACTGCACCCGTAATCCCAATTTGGTCATGAAACGACTTAGTGAGACTTGCGGCTTCTTGCCCCGTCATCGCATCAATCACTAACAGCACTTCATGGGGCTGAACGGTATCTTTGATGCGGACAAGTTCACCCATTAAGTTTTCATCAATTTGCAATCGTCCAGCGGTGTCAATAATTACCGTGTCAATGCCATCAGCCTTGGCTTTTTCAACGCCTTGACGGGCAATCTCCACCGGGTCTGCGCCAATGCCCAGCTCGAAGACGGGGATATTAATCTGTTTACCCAGCGACTTGAGTTGATCGATCGCCGCTGGCCGATAGACATCGGTAGCGACCATGAGACAAGACCGATTTTCTTTACGCAAATACAGCGCGAGTTTGGCGGTGGCGGTAGTTTTCCCGGTTCCTTGGAGTCCGGCCATCAGGATGACAGTCGGGCTATTATCGGCACGGGCCAAGGGGACATTTGCGTCGCCCATTACTTGGAGCAATTCGTTGTAAACAATTTCAATAAATTGCTCGTCGGGCCGTACTCCCGCAATCACCTCGGCTCCCAAGGCTTTTTGCTCGACTTCCGCGATGAAGTCTTTAATCACTTGCAGATTTACGTCCGCTTCTAGCAATGCCCGACGGACTTCGCGCAGCGCATCCTTGATGTTGGATTCG
>JAYUEW010000049.1:0-5935 GCA_043739045.1 Synechococcales cyanobacterium | reverse complement strand
GTCAACCGTCAGCTTGAAGTTATCGATCGGCGAATTCAAGGCTTACCAAGCTTTTGGGATCTGGCCAGTCTGCGCAAGACGTTAATGCAAAAAAATCGTGCCAATCTAAATCGTCTCCACAGCCAATTAGATCAACGCCTCAGCGCTATTGAGGATCAAGATGTCAGCGAAATTAAAACTAATATGAATCATATGCAGGTGCAACAATCCCGCATTTTAGAATCGATCGATCGGATCACTGGAACCCTTCAACGCAGTGTATCCATCGAACAGCTCCGCGAAACAGATAGCAGCCTGAAACAGCTTCAAGGCCGCGTCAACAACATGCAAATCGGACTCGAAGACATTAGCCGCACCTACAAGCCCAGCACAATACGAATCCTTCAAGGCCAAATTGACCATATCAATCGTCGGTTCAATGCCATGCCAAATCCAATAGACACCACTAGCCTCAAACAAGACCTTGAAGGCATGATGCAATTGGTAAGCGAACTAGTGCCCCGTCGGGAAATGAGACGTTTGATTGAAGAGCTTGAACAGTTTCGCCATCGGGTGAACAATTTAGACGAGTCCGTTACCCCGTTGCGTGTCACCACCAAAATTTTGCGCCAACAAGTTACAACCCTCGCAAGCTTTATTCACGATAACCGCAACAACAACGATGTCGCATCTCCCACCCAATCGATGAATCCCGATATGTCAGAAAAATTTGCGAAGCTAACTGAAAGAGTAATTCAACTTCAACAGCAGCTTGATGCGCAGGAAAGTAATCCGACTGACGACGATTTACGCAGATTTCAAACCCAGTTTCAAACCCAACTGGAAGCCTTAATCGAAACTCATATCACGCCGCTCAAAGGCGAACTCGACGGCATCCAAACCCTGACTCACACACTGGAACAACAACAGCAACAGATTCATGGCTGGGTAAATCGTTTGCCCGAAATGCTAGATTTCAGTGCACTTCGTAATCAAATGAAATTCTTGGGCGATCGGCTTGATCAACAAGATAGTTACCTTGAAGATTTGGGTAGCCAAGTGGTGGCGATCGCGGATGGCCAAGGAGATTTAGTTCCCTACGAATTGATCTTTGATTTGCAATCGGGAGATGTGGAAACGCCTCACTCGTCCAATAGTCAAATTTTGCTAGAGCAAGCGTTGAAGAATGCTCAATCTCAGCTCACATTGGTGTTCCCACGGGTCGATAGCGCGGTGCTTGATACTGTCATGCTCCAGAAATTTCGCATATTTCTCGATCGGGGCGGAAAGCTGGATGTGGGCATTGGTCATTTAGGTGAAACCCAATCTACTCATCAGCCACGCTACATTCACCAACGCCGCAATCATTCAAGTAACAAATCTTTTCTACAACGTGTACTCACCCAGTTCACTCAACTGAATCAAAAGTACAACAGCCAATTTCGCTTTAAAGTCTTGGGCACCGATGAGAACTTCTTAGTATGCGATCGTAGCTATGCCATTCTCGGATTCCAGCCGATCGCATTGCAAAGTGCCACTTTTCCCCGTGTGGCTGTCGGACTAAAAACAACAGATCTCGATGTAATACAAAGTTTGAACGATCGCTTTGAAAATCCGATTCTATCTAAAACGGATGCAGATGCGTATTTCAACCGAGCCTTAACCCGATATGAATTGGGCGATCAACAAGGTGCGATCGCTGACTATACCCAAGTGATTGTCATTAATGCTGATCACGATATTGCCTATAACAATCGCGGATTAGTTCACTATGAACTCGGTAAAAAAGATGCGGCTGTTGCAGATTTGAACCGTGCGATTTTGGTCAATTCTTGCAACAGTATAGCCTATTGTAACCGAGGCATTATCCGGGCGGAATTGGGGAATTCTATGGGGGCAATGGAGGATTATAGCGATGCGGTTCATACCGATGCAAATTGCAATCAAGCCTATTTCCAACGAGGGTTGGCCCGATCGCAAATGGGAAATAAAATGGGTGCAGTACAAGATTTTAGCCATGTGATTATGCTGAATGAACAAGATGCGTCGGCCTATTTCTATCGGGGTATAGCTCGGACGAAGTTGGGCGATCGGATTGGTGCCATTCGTGACCTAAAAGAATCGGCTAAACTCTTCCAAGCCCAAGGCCACAGAACCAGCCAACAACAAGCTTTAAAGGTCATCAACCAACTCCAAAAGTCCCTCGTCATTGATGGTGCAATGAGCAACGGTCATTCCAATAGCAATTCTAACAATGTTGCTCGTCGGCGATCGCAGTAAAGACCTTAATATTTATCCTGAGTTAGATAATTTTACTATATTTACTCAACATTCACCAATTTAAGGAAGTCGGCAAGTCTTCCGATCGCGATCGGAGGCAGGTTCTTGCCATGCATAAGAAAAGTGACTTAGCTCCGTGAGGTAAGGAAAGCGTTGACGTATTTCGCGCATTTGGACATCAAGGGCTGGGCGATTGCCATAAGATTGTTGCCATATGCCTGCAATAACAGGTTTCACAATAGTTTGATTTCGTGATGAATTCAAGACACGCTGAATTGAATCCATAATGCAATCATTTTTACCACAAGTCCCGTAGGCCATAGGATAGCGATCGATCGTCTCTGGGAATCTATTCCACATTTGCAATCGCGAATCATACCCTCGGCCCACCATTTGATTCCCATCTGGAAAAAAGGCAGCCCCGACCGGAATTTTCGCATTTTGAACCGGAACACTCGCCAGCGTCACATAATCAACAATCCCTTGCATCGCATGTCCTGCCGCTAATCGCCATAGTTCTATTTGAAAAATTTGGGCACGACGTTCGGCGGGAAGCTTGTTTTCCTCGGGTGTAATTTGGCTACCGTGCCATTTGGGTTCAGCCTCTTGGGGATAGAGCCGATCGACTTCTACAACATCTGCTGCACTAATTTTTCCAGCTTTCAAATAGCGCGAGATCAATTCTTTACCACGATTATTGATAGCCCGCTGCATCAATCCCAATTGCGACGCTTCACCATACACCCACAAATCTTTTACCGTATTTACCACCGACTCCGGCCCGCTTCCTTTTTGATAGCGAATGTAATCAAATACAATACCATCAGGCTGATATTTCACGACTAGTTCGACTAACGCCAGGAAGTCTTTACGGAGAACGGGATGATAGGGATCGGCAAAGGCTTGGTCTGGATTGAATGTTGCATTTTTGGCACGGGATGCGAGATTAGTTTCTATTGTGGTTTGGCCTTTCCCATTACGGGCGATCGTGCCTTGTTTTCCAGTTTTTTGAACATACTCAGTTCCTACATTCAAGGCGAATAGCCAACTTGTAACTTTAAGCCCCCGCGCCCGTCCTTTCGTAATCACTTCCCGCAATAGATCTACATTTTCTTGTCCTGAGCCTGCCATAACCGATCGCCAAGCGGTAGGATTTTGATTGACTGGCAGTAGAACTTGACCATTAAAAAAGGTCTCCACGAAAACTTCGTTGTAACCACGATTCACGATGTTATCTAATAGTTCTTCTACAGCACCCGGTCTCGCATCACAGGGATAAAGCCGCAACCAAATGCCCTCGGTTTTGAAATCATTTTGGCGACGACAATTAGTCAAGGTCTTAGCATGGGTTGTCACAAGTTCGCCGTAACGCATTTGGGCCGCCATATCTCCCGCGAGGAATGCTTTTCGGCTGGCATTTTTAATAGATATTTCGCTGGCGGATTGCTGACAATAGAGTGGGTAGGACTGGGATTGGGCGGGGAGTGCCGGATTCATGACGGTGGCTAGGATGGATGCGATCGTAAGTGAGAAGCGTTTCATAATATCGACCCCAAGTCTATCCAAACTATAGATTACCCTCTCCCACGCCGCAGAACTCATAATGGGTCTGGGGACTGATTCAGGAATTAAGCCCCTAAAATTTTAGAGTTAAATGGCAACATCGCTGCACCCAAGTTTGAAGAGACGTTTGAAAAGAAGTCCGAAGAGAAGTTAAATTTCAGTGCGATCGATGCAGAGATGCCGTACGATCGGACGCTAGTTCTGTTGTTTTAAATCACGTAATATCGTTATGTCTGAATCCTGGAATCGTCGGCATGTCCTATCTCTGTGCGATTTTGAACCCTGGGAATATGACACGATTCTCCAAACGGCCAGTAGTTTCCGCGAAGTTCTGTCCCGTCGTACTAAAAAAGTTCCAACCCTCCAAGGTCAAGTCGTTACTAATTTATTTTTTGAAAGCTCAACCCGCACCCGCAGCAGCTTTGAACTTGCGGCCAAACGCCTTTCTGCCGATATTCTAAATTTCGCGCCCGGAAGCTCATCCTTAACTAAAGGCGAAACCATTCTAGATACAGCCAAAACCTATCTAGCGATGGGAACCGACATGATGGTGATTCGGCATCAGGAGGCGGGGGTTCCGGCGGCGATCGCAGCGGAAATGGATCGGCTAAATTGCGGGGTTGGGGTGTTGAATGCGGGCGATGGTCAACATGAGCATCCTTCGCAAGCCCTGTTGGATTTGTTTACTATTTGCACGGCGATCGATTCGATGAATCCAAAAGTCGATCTTTTAAAAGGCAAAAAAATTGCGATCGTCGGCGATATTCTTCATTCACGGGTAGCCCGATCGAATTTGTGGAGTTTGACGGCAAGTGGTGCTGAAGTGCATCTTGCGGCCCCACCAACCCTTTTACCTGCGGCCTTTGCAGATTTTGTTCAGGGCACGACGATCGACCGTAAACTACATATTCATTGGAATTTGGATGATGCGATTGTGGATGCTGATTTTGTCATGACGTTACGATTGCAAAAAGAACGGATGACGAGTCATTTGTTACCGAGTTTACGTGAATTCCATCAACAATTTGGTATCACTCGCGATCGGCTAAAAATTTGTAATCCTAATGTTCGAGTCCTTCATCCCGGCCCGACCAATCGCGGAGTTGAATTAACCTCGGATTTGATGGATGATAGTGTGATTAGTTTGGTTTCTGAACAAGTAGCGAATGGCGTTGCAGTTCGGATGGCATTGTTATATTTAATGGGAAGTACTCGATGAACTCTAATTTAAATCTTGATTTAGCACCTAATCTAAAACCTGATTCATTTGCATTAACCTTTGTGCCACTTTCCCTTGAAGAAGTGTATGCAATTGCGGATGATGGGGCTAATGGTGCAATTGTTTTGATGAGTGGTATGGTGCGCAATAAAACCGACGGTCGGGCGGTGAATTGTTTGGAATATCAAGCCTATACACCAATGGCGATAAATGTATTTAAACAAATTGGAATTGAAATTCGGGCCAAATGGAACGATATTACAACGGTGGTGATTCATCATCGGACTGGGAAGTTAGCAATCGGTGAAATCAGTGTTTTAGTAGCGATCGGGAGTCCACACCGAGGTGAAGCTTTTGCGGCTTGTCAGTACGCGATCGATACGTTGAAGCATAATGCGCCAATTTGGAAAAAAGAACATTGGGAAGATGGCAGTAGTAGTTGGGTGAGTATTGGGGCTTGTGAACAGATTGATTGCTAGGACGGTGATTTAGGGCAGTAATTTAGGGCGGTGATTTAGGGGCGATCGATTAAAATAATTCAATCCTGACTCTTCCCACGGATAGGCTTTACAAACTGGGGATTGCGATCGAGGTGTGAATTTTGTCGTTTCTGTTTACACCTCTTCATTCTAGCGCAATCTATTGCGAAAGCCGATCGGTTACAGCTTAAAATAAATAATTATACTAAACACAATAAATTACTATGAACGAATCTATTTCACGATCGGTTCCCTATGGAATTCGAGGTTGCTTGATTGATTGCCTTAAAGATCCATTCTTCTATGAAAATGAACAATCAGTTCGCTGGTTTATTGATGGATTGTTAGTGATTCGATCGGGCCGAATCATTGCTTGTGGAGACTACGAGAAAACGATAGAAAACTATCCAAATCT
>JAYUEW010000048.1:0-3259 GCA_043739045.1 Synechococcales cyanobacterium | reverse complement strand
TCCGCCGACATTCTTGGCGCAGGATATGTTGCATTTCTTGCCAGACTATTTGGTTGAATACTATAAACAGCATTGTCGTGGTGAAGGTGATACGATCGTCCAGTTGGCCGTTAGTTTCCAACGATCGATGTATTGTGTGACATCTGCGGTGATTCAGGCATTACGTGCAGCATTATTGTATCCATTAGATGACGAAGATCCGGAACATTTGATGGCAAATCGCCAGTTTTTTGAAGCTCAAATGGACCGTTTCTTACGTCCAGAAGCTCGGATTCGAGACATTCAGACTCAAGAATATCGGTAGATTGATCCCTCCAATCCCTCTTAGTAAGGGGAATTGTGAATTTATTTTGGAGATGTTTGATTATGCCTAATATTGTTGAAATTGCAGTGAGCGACGATCGGTTTTCTACTCTAGTCACCGCTGTCCAAGTTGCTGGACTGGTTGAAGCCTTGCAATCCCCTGGCCCATTTACGGTATTTGCACCATTGAATAGTGCTTTTGAAAAATTGCCACCAGGAACAATTACAAGCTTGGTCCAGAATCCACCGCAATTGGGCCGAATTTTGACTTATCACGTTGTTTCCGGGAAATATACCAAAGCTGATTTGGAGAAACTTTCTGAAGTAACGTCTTTAGAAGGGACGACTATTCGGTTGAATTTCAAAAAAAATGAAGTGAAGAATGCTACGGCGGTTCTCACCGATATTGAAGCAACGAATGGGATTATTCATGTAATTGACAATGTGATCTTGATGGGTCCGTAAGTCCGCAAGCTAGACAATTTGTGTTGGGGATGGTCGATAGATCTTCTATCCCCATTACCCCCCAATAAAATCAGCGCCGATCGATTCTATATATTATTTCTGCGCCGCAAACTCCGCAAAAGGTTGTAACAAAATAGCGAGAATTTTATCAACTTGATTGATGTAATACTCAACAGAATCAATTACTACAGTTCTCTCACGTAATCGTAAAAAACGCCAATTAGTTCCCGTGGTCACAACGCCGTAAATTGAATCGATCGGATGATTTTTCTTAATATTAAATCGCTGTGCTGCGACCATTTCTGCAATACATTGTCCTAGTCCCGCCGAGATGTTTTCATTTTTGGCTTCCACGATCGTCACAATGGGCGCACTGATAAAATATTGCTCTGTTCCCGCACTCAAAATAAAGTCGCAATACCCACGCAGTCCCTGTTCTGGCTCCACTGAAAATTCTGTTCCAGAAAACAAGCTGCATTCATAATTCAAACAACGTCGAACCTCAGCCAACACAGGTGCAATCAAAAATTCCGATCGTGCTTTTTCACTATTAATTGCGATCGTTAACGATAAATTTTCATCTAAGTCTAAGCGCAGACGATCGGACGGCAGAACTCCTGCGAGATCATTAAACAATGATTGATTCACGATTAAAGAAATCTCAAATAATTCTTGAACCTGGTCTATTGTAAAATCACTGTAAGCCATAATTTATATTCAACTAATACTACAATTATAACATAATTAAAAAATCTTGAAATTTCTTAGATGTGAAAACAATTTGAAGGAGCGAGATGATGTGGGTAAGTTACCATTTGATGAGACGATAGAACTTAAAGTTGTTACTAATTCCCCATGCAACGCCGTCAGTTCATTCAAAATCTCCTCACCACTTCCAGCGCATTACTGGGTGCGAGTCTCCTCACAGGTTGCCAATCGAAAACAATTGACCCACTGTTTTTATTAGATCTACTCAACCCCAAAATCCCACTACCAGACCATCTCATTACCCCACTCAGCGATTTCTATGTACAGAACTATGCTTTGACTTCTAGCGTTAATCTTGAGACTTGGAAACTCACGATCGGTGGTGAAGTCGAAACGCCTATTGTTCTCACCTTTGATGATCTTCTCAATGCCCCGCAGGAGAGCTTTTATCTCACCATGGAATGCATCGGCAATCCATCAGGCGGTAACTTGATAGGGAATGCAAAATGGACGGGGACGCAGTTGTTGCCGTTTCTTGAAAAAGCAAAGATTAAAACCACTGCGATCGAAATGGCCATGAAAGCCAATGATTGGTATGAGACTACGTTGCCGATCGCAGAACTAACTAAACCTGATGTATTTTTGGTACATCAAATGAATGATAAACCCTTGACCAAAGAACATGGGTTTCCACTAAGAATTCTGATTCCGGGGCACTTTGGCCAAAAGCAACCGAAATGGCTAACTGAATTGAATGCGATCGCAACGACGAAAAAAGGCTTTTGGGAAAATCAAGGCTGGTCAAATACCGCTGAAATACCGACTCATGCTTTACTACGGCAAGTTCAAACCGATCGGACCTGGAACCAACATAATCACGTAGACCTCGCAAAATCAGGTGTTGCGGGTTGGGAAGATGGGGTATTACTGGCGGGAATTGCCCTCGATCGTAGCCGTCCTATCATTCATGTTGAAGTTAGTACTGACGGCGGAAACACTTGGCAAATTGCAGACCAAAATCAACCATCATCGCCCCATGAATGGACATTATGGCGATATCGCTGGACTCCAAAAAATGCTGGGAAATATAAACTTCTAGCGCGGGCCGTTTCCGATGGAGAAATTCAAGACATTGAGAAACACGATCGGATGAATGGGCAATCGGGGGTATTAAAAATTGATGTCACGCTAGCATCAAGCCCTACGGATACGATACGGTAAAGTGCAGTTAGATCTGCATCAAGGTTATGTCATGGCAACTCATCATCATTCAGCGCCCAAAGACAATCGATCGCAAGTTCAAAAAGTTCTCATACAAACGCTTTTACTCAATTTGGTTGTCTTGGGCATTAAGTTAGTCGTCGGACTCATGACGGGATCCCTGAGCCTGATTGCTGATGCCCTTCATAGCCTTACAGACAGCGCCAATAACGTCCTCGGTCTCTGGGCCAACCGTGCCGCCTCGCCCCAGCCCGATCGTGAGCATCCTTACGGTCATCAAAAGTTTGAAGCGGTGGGAGCTTTGGGGATTGCCGGGTTTCTCAGTATTGCTTGCTTTGAGATTTTGAAAGGTGCATTCGATCGGATTCTCCATCCTGCCGCCGCCACCAAGATAAACGGATCCGAATTTTGGTTTTTACTTCTTGTATTAGCGGTTAATATTTTTGTCGCAACCTATGAACGACGAGAAGGAAAACGTTTAAATAGTAGTCTGTTAATTGCGGATGCTTATCATACATTGAGTGATATTTGGGTCACGATCGCCGTCTTGATCGGTTTGGGT
>JAYUEW010000047.1:0-10954 GCA_043739045.1 Synechococcales cyanobacterium | reverse complement strand
TTAATTGCCACATTAAAGACCCAATAAATCCAGCCACGATCGCCCCCAGTAGGCAACGCAAGGGAGTCGGCGGTTTACGCGTTGGATCATCGCTGAGGGGTTCTTTGGGCGGTGGGGTCGGCATAGGTGAGACAATGACTTCAAAATCACTTCCTCATCCTACACTAGCCAAAAGCCAATCGAAAAATCGAATTCTAGACCGATCGCCCTAGAAAAAGTTTAGATTGGGGATCGATGCGCGGCCAGTTTGGTGGGAGAATGAAAACCCTTGCTCAACCGCAAGATGTTCCATTATTAAATATCGCACCTCGTAAAATTATGGCCACCATGCAGTTTTACCCCGGCGTTGACGAACCTGTCGTGCCGACCATTAAGCTTACCCGCAGCAAAGACGGAGCAAAGGGCACCGCATCATTTGTTTTTGAAAATCCGAAGGCTCTGACGGAGGAAAATGTTGATGGCATTAGCGGGCTGTACATGGTGGATGAAGAAGGCGAAATGTCTACCAAGGATGTGAATGCACGGTTCGTCAATGGTCAACCGTTTGCCTTAGAAGTGCTTTACATCATCCGATCGCCCGAAGGCTGGGATCGATTTATTCGGTTTATGGAGCGCTATTCTGAGAAAAATGGCCTGGGTCTGACCAAAAAAGAAGCGTCGTAACCCCTTGTGACTCAGCCTCATCCCGATCGCAATCTTTCCGTCATCACCTGTGCCGTCATCACCGTGAGCGACACTCGGACCCAGGACACCGATCGTAGTGGCCAACTCATTCAACAGCTCTTATTAGAATCTGGCCATCGGGTTGGATTCTATAAGGTTTTGAGAGATGAGCCAGATGATTTACGAACCGCGATCGCCTTTCTTCAGCAACGATCGGATATTGAGGTGCTGTTATTCAATGGCGGAACCGGAATTTCCCCTCGCGATACAACCTATGACGCAATAGTATCGCTTCTGGACAAGACCTTGCCGGGATTCGGCGAATTGTTTCGGATGTTGAGCTATGCCGAAATTGGTTCACGGGCAATAGCATCACGGGCCGTTTCAGGGACGATCGGCAATCAAATTTTATTTTCAATGCCGGGTTCATCAGGAGCCGTAAAATTGGCTATGGAAAAGCTGATTTTGCCGGAAATGGCGCATTTAATTGGACAACTGAGAGGATAGGGGATGATGTCGGTAACAGTTCGAGTTCCCGCAACCACAGCAAACATTGGGCCGGGATTTGATTGTTTGGGTGCGGCGTTGACGTTGTACAACCAATTTACATTTTCAGAACTACCTGTTGAATCTAGTCATACATTAGAAATTACAGTCAAAGGGGTGGATCACCATCGAGTCAGCCGTGGTGATGAAAACATGGTGGTTAAGGCCATGGCAACCTTTTATAAAAAACTTAATCAACCGATTCCAAAACTCAAGCTCGACATTGAAATGAATGTTCCCCTAGCGCGGGGATTGGGCAGTTCGGCGACGGCTATTGTCGGTGGATTAGTCGGCGCAAATGAGCTGGCGGGTCAACCGTTTTCAATGCAACAAATTGCTGACTTGGCGACCGAGATTGAAGGCCATCCTGATAATGTTGTTCCTGCGTTACTGGGGGGCTGTCGATTATCCGCTAGTGGAGTCGATCGCGATTGGGAAGTCAGTCCATTAAGTTGGCACGAGTCGATTGTTCCGATCGTTGCCATTCCCGCATTTGAACTCTCCACCGCCGCCGCCCGTCAAGTTCTACCTGCGACCTATAGCCGATCGGACGTGGTGTTTAATATGGCTCATCTAGGATTGTTGATGCAGGGATTATCGACTGGAAACCCGGACTGGCTCAAGGCTGCATTACAAGACAAAGTGCATCAGCCCTATCGTAAATCCTTGATTCCTAATTTTGACTCAGTAGAAGCAGCGGCGATCGTAGCAGGTGCCCATGGAGTTGTGATTAGTGGCGCGGGTCCAACGATATTGGCCTTGAGTAATCGTCCTTCAGCCCAGAATGTCGCTCAGGCCATGAAACAAACCTGGGAATCTGTAGGGATCGAAACCTTGGCGATCGTCCTACAATTGGATACTAATGGCGTGAAGATTAGTTCTTAGAAGATGTTTGAAAAGTCCAGGTTGTGACAATTGAGACCCGATCCCCCTAGCCCCCTTAAGAAGGGGGAACCAGAATTCAACTCTTAGTCCCCCTTTTTAAGGGGGATTTAGGGGGATCGGGCCTTTTGATACCGACGAAAAGACTTCTCAAACGTTATCTTCGTTCACTTGTACTTAATTCTGTTTTTGTTATGCAGTTTCTATTCCGTGGTTTCGTTTCTGTAGCAGTCTCATTACTTTTGCTCTGGTTCACCATCACTCCGGCGGAGGCATTCATGTTTAAATTTTCAGGCACACGTCCCAACAATCTCGGCGTTCGCAATGGCACACTCGCCGCTTGTCCAGCTTCTCCCAACTGTGTCAGCACCTATTCAACAGATGCCGAACACCAGATTGAGCCGCTAAAATTTCTTGGTGGTAACACGATCGCAACCCTGAAAGCCGCTGTCTTAGCCCAACCCGGCGCAGTGGTGATTTCTGAAACGGAAAATTATCTCTATGCCGAATTCACGTCTTCATTAATGGGGTTCGTGGATGATGTGGAATTTTATGTTGACGAGGCTTCAGGCACCGTACAAGCTCGATCGGCCTCTCGACTGGGTGAATCAGATCTGGGGGTGAATCGTAAACGGATTGAGGCGATCCGATCGTTAATGTAAATTCTCTTTTATCAACTAAATTTTTCAACTTATTCACTCGATATTCACTAGATCAGGGCGCTTCATGACGTTGAAACGGATTTTTCTTATTGGACTAACGGCGATCGCGCTTCTCATCATGGGCACTGATCTAGTTGAAAGCTTTAGCAAACCTCAATTCAATAGCCGTCTGGCGCTCTATGAATCTGACCTACGATTGCACTTGGCCGAACTTCGCACCGATGGCAGCGATGACACCAGCGTACAGCTCAAAAAAATAGTGGAGGAATCCACTTCACCCATTATCGCCGCAGCAACGGTATATCAAGAGTCTCGCGGACAAGTGCAATCGAGTTTAAAAACGATCGCCGCCCAGCTTGAAACCGCTAAAGATGCCAACACGATCGCCCTAGCTAAAACTGAACAAATCAAACAGCAAACCAATCTTGAAGATCTAACGCTGCGGCTTGGATTACTGCAAACTCGTAATGGCAAACGCGAAAGCGCTCAAAGCCTCTGGACCGAGCTAGCCACCAATCCCAAAACCTCGGTCGCCACTCAGCAACTGTCTAAAATTTTTATGGGCCTTTGGAACGATCCGCCCCAAGTTTCCCCGGATGCGATCGATCGGCTGAATACACTGGAAGGTTGGTATCGCTATGTGGCCTTCGATCGGCTTTATACGGTGAATAAACAAGAGGATAAACGCGCTGCACTCAAAACCAAAGAACAAATCACCGCTCAATCCGTCCTCGTCAAACTCAGCATCACAGGCATCACGGCCACCGCATCGATCGGCACAGGGATTTTGCTATTCCTCGGCGTAATCGGTCAGCGATTGGTTAAAGGTAAAGACAGTTGGATTGCGGGGTTAAATGAAACCAAATGGACGGTGCCTTGGGATTGGGAAGACACTTGGCTCGTGATGGTGGCCGGGTTTTTCTTAGTGGGGCAATTGATTGTTGGATTTTTGATTGCGCCTTTGATTCGATCGGGCCTGCAAGGTTTGAAAATTCAGTTTGATATTAGTCCTGATATATTGCAAGGCTTGGGAGTCCTCGGAACCTACGGAGCACTGGCTGGCGGTGCGTTGACGGTGTTGTATTTAACCATCAAGCCCCATTTGCCCTTAGAAGACAATTGGTTTCGCTTTAATTTCAAAGGCAATTGGTTGCCCTGGGGATTGGGCGGCTATCTCGTGGCCTTCCCCTTAGTGCTGGGAGTGAGCATTCTCAATAGTCAGATTTGGCAAGGTCAAGGCGGCAGTAATCCATTGCTTCCGTTGTTGTTGGGCAGCAAAGATCCGATCGCATTGGGATTATTTTTTATTACAACTGCGATCGCCGCCCCAATTTTTGAAGAACTCTTATTTCGCGGATTTTTGTTGCCATCGTTAACCCGATATTTCAGTACAACAACGGCCATTGTCTTGAGTGGTTTTATCTTTGCGTTGGTTCATCTGAGCCTATCGGAAGTCTTGCCCTTGACGGTTCTTGGTATTCTGCTTGGATTTGTCTACGCCCGTACCCAAAATCTACTTACGTCCATGATGCTCCATAGTCTTTGGAATAGTGGGACGCTGATCAGTCTGTTTGTTTTGGGCAGTGCCGGACGATAGTTAGGCCCCTGAGTTAAGGAAATCAAACCTATGGTCGAACCCAAACCACCCAACGTAAATCGGAAGCAAATCGGTAATTTTATGATTTGTTTTTGTATTGGCATGGCCTATTTCAATACATTCTCTACACTGAATATAGAGCCTGCGTTGAGTGGCCCGATCGCCGCCGGACCGATCGCTCTTCTTGCCGCTTGGAAACTAGGATTATTCAAACCAAAAGACCGATCGCATATCGATTCAGATCACTAGACCTGTTGGGTAATAAGCTCAAAAAGCCTTGTATCCTAGTCTGGGAGAGGGTTTCAAGGATTTTCAATTAAAAGCCATGAAACCCTCTCCCTGTAGGGGTTTTAGCGATTTTAGTCGCTATTTCCCAACAGATCTACTAATTAACGCCCCCAGTCCCCTAGTATTCGAGTCGCCATGATTGCCACCGCTGATGTCTCCACCCTTTCCACTGAAACCATCACCTTGGACGTTGGCGGCATGATGTGTGCAGGATGCGTCAGCGCCGTTACCCGTAAGCTCAAGCAACAAGTTGGCGTTCAGGATGCTGTCGTTAATCTGATCACCGAAGTCGCCACCGTCACGGTCCTGCCGACCCTCACCGCCGAAGTCCTCACCGTCGCTCTCACTCAAGCCGGATTTCCTACCACCGCCCGATCGCATCAAATCGGCCAACGTCGCACCGACCAACTCGCCGCCCTGACCCAACGCCGCACAGAACAAGCCTCAAAACAACGTCAACGCCTTGTGATCGCCCTCATCTTAGTGCTTGTTTCCAGCGCCGGACATTTGGGCCATGCTGTCGGTCGTCCGTTGCCGGGGCTTGGGAATGATGGATTTCATGCGGTGCTGGCGGGACTGGCGCTAGTTATTCCGGGACGGGAAATTTTGCGTGATGGCCTAAGGGGATTGGTTAAAAATTCGCCCAACATGAATACATTGATTGCCCTAGGATCGCTCCTTGCCTTTGGGAGCAGCTTGGTGGCCTTGGTCTATCCCGCGATCGGCTGGGAGTGTTTTTTTGATGAACCCGTCATGCTAATCGGATTTATTTTGCTTGGCCGATCGTTAGAAGCTTGGGCCAGACGTGAAGCCCTGTCATCGTTTCAAGCCTTGATTTCGCTCCAGCCTCAAACCGCACGGCTCGTTCGCAACACTACAATCGACACCACGATAGCGCCTGATGAGAAGACCCTCAGTGATCTAAATCCAATCTCGAATCCTAGCGAGGCGATCGTGATTCCGGTGGAACATTTACGACTTGGGGAATGGGTGCAAGTTTTGCCGGGAGAGCAGATTCCGGTTGATGGCATTTTGGTCTCAGGACGCAGCACCATCGACGAATCAATGTTGACTGGAGAAGCGATTCCCGTTGAAAAAACTATCGGCGACAAACTAAGCGCTGGAACTCTAAACCGATCGGGCCTGATTACCCTAGAAATCACCCAACTGAGCAGCAACACTCAACTTGCGAAAATTATTCAATGGGTCGAAGAGGCCCAAACTCGACGTGCGCCTGTGCAACAACTGGCCGATCGGATTGCTGGATATTTCACCTACATCGTTTTAGCTCTATCAATATTGACGTTCTTCGGTTGGTATGGTTTTGGTCAATCCCTGTTGCTAGATAGCCAAAGTGGGATGGCTGGAATGGCCCACATGGCTGGAATGCCCGGAATGCATGGAACCGATCGCCTTCCCCCCTCGCCGCTGTTAATGAGCCTCAAACTTGCCATTTCCCTAATGGTCGTTGCCTGTCCCTGTGCCCTCGGTCTCGCAACTCCCACGGCCTTAATCGTCGGGTCCAGCTTAGGCGCACAGCGAGGACTACTAATTCGGGGCGGGGATGTATTGCAGCAAGTGGAACGGCTCGATACCGTGATTTTTGATAAAACAGGTACGCTGACCCTAGGCTGCACACAAGTTCAAGATATTTTACCGATCGCCCCCACCCTCAGCCCCGATCGTCTTCTCCAACTCGCCGCAACCCTCGAATCCGGCACCCAACATCCCCTTGCCCTCGCCATTCTCACCGCCGCCCGAACCACCAAGCTCCATCTACTCTCAATGCACGATAGCCAAACGATCGCAGGCTGTGGTGTCCAGGCAATGGTGGAAAATCAGCCCTATAGATTAGGTACAAGCGCGTGGTTGATGATGACGGGCGTTACGATCGAATCCCTAGTTCTTCAACAAGCCGAGCAATTTGGAAAAGAGGGCAAAACCGTAATTTTTATCGCCCAAGACCGTCAACTCCTCGGCTTAATTACCGTCACCGACACTCTACGTCCCGAAGCCAACGACACCATTCAAGCGCTCCAGAATCAAGGACTGCGGGTCATGCTGCTCACGGGCGATCGTCTTTCTGTGGCCCGATCGATCGCCCTCCAAGTCGGCATCCCCCAAGACCAAATCATCGCGGAAGTCCTGCCCCAAGCAAAAGCCGACGCGATCGCCAAATTACAGCAAAAGGGGCACTGTGTCGCCATGGTCGGAGATGGCATAAATGACGCACCCGCACTCGCTCAAGCCGATGTGGGCATAGCACTAAAAGGTGGAACCGACGTGGCCTCTGAAACGGCTGGGATTGTCTTGTTGCGCGATCGTCTTTCTGATGTACTAGCAGCGCTGACTTTAAGTCGGATGACATTAAAAACTATTTATGTGAATCTGGGTTGGGCAATGGTTTACAACATCATTGCAATTCCAGTTGCTGCCGGATTGTTGTTACCGATCTGGAAAATTGTCCTGACCCCTGGGCAAGCAGGCCTCTTAATGGCGGTGAGTTCAATCACAGTTGTTGGGAATTCGATTCTTTTGCGCTATTGGGCGAGATAGTTAACAATTTGTTCTAGCCTTGCTTAATGACAAAGCGATATTTTAAAATCATACAAAACCATATAAAAGTCTCAAATCATAGTCTAATTGGAATATCTTCTACCTAACCTTGGATAGTTCAGTCGTCATGCCTTCAGAACAGCAAAATAATCACATGCTTATCATTGAAGATGATAAGGGTCGCCGGGAATTCAACCTTGATGGGCCGGTCTATTCGATCGGACGCGATCCAAGGTGTGATGTTCGTTTGGTGTCTCAATTTGTCTCCCGTCGCCATGCCACATTGGTTCAACTTCCCAAAGAAGACGGCTCTTATTATTATCGAATTGTGGATGGCAATCTGCGAGGGCAAGGCAGCGCTAACGGTCTGTTGGTCAATGGCCGCAAGCTTCAGTCCCACGATCTACAAAACTCTGACGAAGTTATTTTTGGTCCCGACGTTCGGGCTATCTACTATCTTCTGAAGCGTGAACAAATTCAGACCGTACCGCCGGATGAGTTTGATATTACGTTGATCAGTCCCGGCATGATTGGCGATCCTGAAGACAACGATGATATTTTTTTAAATGAGGATAACGATGGCAGTGACGACACGGCGAGTGGTTAATTCGTCATCATCACGTTTTAATTCCATGACCTGCCCGAATCCATTGGTTGCATGATTCCCGCAGGCTTTTATTTCTCATCCCCAACTCACGGATCTCTCCACCTACTGAGGCTCTTCCTGACTGGTGAAACTTTCCAACACCGTCCAGTCTTTCCCGGCCTTAATCGCTACGTTAATTACCTCAAACATCACCGCACAATGGTTTCCCGATTGAAGCGGTAACTCTTCATTTTTCACGACCAGTTTGAGCTGTACGGCATCTGATGTAGCCCTTGTCCGATCGATCAAGACCTCCACTGTCACCAGCTTTGCAAAGGGCACCTTCCCCGGAATTTCGCGTGCCATCACATATTCCGGCGTGTCATAGATCATGTTTAGATTGCAACTCTCAAACACTTTTTTTAGGCTTGCATGGAGATCTCCAATTTTGATTCCCAATGTAAATAATGCGGGATACCGAGCCATACTGAACCTCCAACCTGCCAGACAAGTCGTAACGAATACCGTCTACACGATACGGCAAAGCCTCCATTCGGTTCAAGTCAAATTCAGGACTTGAGACAAGGTAAACTTCTGAAACCTGTGGCGGATTTGGGAGATTGGCAGCATGAACGGAAGATTTATTGTGTTGGAAGGCGGGGAGGGGTGCGGGAAAACGACCCAAATCAAATATCTTGAAGCTTGGTTCTGCCAACGATCGGACCTCGCCTTTACTGAAATAAAACTTACCCGTGAACCGGGCGGCAGCCCTCTTTGTCAAAAAATTCGTCAAGTTCTCCTGATGCCTGACCGGGATGAAGAGATGCAAAATCGGACGGAACTGCTGCTTTACGCTGCCGATCGTGCCCAACACGTAGAAGCTTGGCTGCGACCTTGGCTAGCAAATGGAGCCTTAGTTCTATGCGATCGTTACACCGCGTCAACTGTGGCTTATCAGGGCTATGGACGAGGCTTAAACCGGATGCTGATAGGGGAGATAAATCAAATCGCAACGGGTGGCCTAGAGCCGGATTTGACGCTGTGGTTAGATTTAGATCCAGAGATTGGTTTGGCGAGGGCACAGGCTAGGGGCACCCGCGATCGGATTGAGCAAGCAGATTTGCAATTTCACCACAACGTGCGATCGGGGTTTGTGGCCCTGCATCAACAACAGCAACTCGTCAATTCCAATCGGTTTATTCGGATTGATGCTAATCAGTCGATTGAACAGGTGACTCAAGAGCTTCAGGCGGCCTGCGATCGGGTATTAAAGTCTTGGGCGAAGTCTTAGATTTACTTTTTAGAGTTGCTTTGGCTTCATGTACACTAAGGCCGATCGCCAAATCACCGTAGGTTGGTCATAGTGATCCAGCAAGCAAATGCAGAACGGGTCTTGCCAACGGACTTTCCCCGTTAATAAATCACCTGTAACGAGCTTGAGTTCAACCTCATTGCCATCTTTAATTAGGGTTTGGACTTGGCGAACACTGGGCAGTGACGTTTCTAGTTCAGTACTCATAGCGAATTTTTAGCTGTAAATTTTGCCTCTAGTCTAGCGAGAAATTGAGTCTAAAGCCTAAGCCCCGTTACAATTTGCTCTAACCCAATCCAACACAAATCAACACAGCATCATGACGACATTATCCTTTGTGAAATATCACGGCCTCGGCAACGATTTTATCTTGGTGGATAATCGCCATAGCCCTGAGCCGATCGTCACCCCCGAACAAGCCGAAAAACTCTGCGATCGTCACTTTGGCATCGGAGCCGATGGCGTAATTTTTGCGCTGCCCGGTCAAAATGGCACTGACTACACCATGCGCATTTACAACTCCGATGGATCCGAGCCAGAGATGTGCGGCAATGGCATTCGGTGTATGGCTAGATTTTTAGGCGATCTTGAAGGTGCTGAAGCCAAGTCAAGTTACACGGTTCATACTCTAGCCGGATTGATTACACCCAAACTCGAATCTGACGGTCAAATCACCGTAGATATGGGCTGTCCTCGCCTCGCGCCTGCACAAATTCCTACGACTCTTGTCGGCGGCGGTGATACGGTTGTGGCTCAGACGTTGGATGTGGATGGCCAAGTTTGGACCGTCACTTGTGTCAGCATGGGCAACCCCCATTGCATGACTTTTGTTGAGGATGTGGTGACGATCGATCTTGAAAAAATTGGCCCATTGTTTGAACATCATGTCGCGTTCCCACAACGAACGAATACTGAATTTGTCGAAGTCGTTAGCCGAGACTATCTGAAAATGCGGGTTTGGGAACGCGGTGCAGGTATCACGTTGGCCTGTGGAACGGGTGCTTGTGCAACGCTTGTGGCGGCGGTTTTGAATGATAAGGCCGATCGGATTTGCACCATTGAGCTACCAGGTGGGCCATTGAAAATTGAGTGGGCCAGCGACGACAGGATTTTTATGACGGGACCAGCGGAACGAGTTTTTGCGGGCCAAGTTGAGATTTAAGCTGTTGAGTTTTTAAGTTTCTTTGGTTCACTTCTTCAGTTCATTTTTTTAATTCACTTCTTTAATTCGCCAATGTCCGATCTCCAAGCTGCTGCATAACAGAACCCGACAACCCTGGCCACAACGGGGTTGTCACATCTGCTGCATTCAGTGCGCCCGCCACCCAATCATTACAAGTGTAGGCAATTGAATAGAATCCATTGGCTTCATAAAATCCTGCTGCCTCGACAAAGCCATCTTGAATTCGATCGATTTTCTGGTCCCGAAACGATCGTTTTATATAGTTCACAAGTTTTAAATATTGAGTCTGAGTTAACCCTACACATTTAGTTTGATGGTTCACGTCGATCGGTACACTAGGATAACCATTGATATGAATTGCTGTGGGATTTCCGGGAACAAAAAGCGTCCGAAGTAATCGAGGCAGTTGAATTTTGTCCAGACTCGGAGTGTTCATATAAAAATCCCGATCGCCCCAGCCAAACTTGAGATAGCGATAGTCATTGCGTTTTTCGCGGCCTATGGTTTCTAGTTTGACCACCGATCGCCAATCAAATGCTGAATTTTCCACAGGAAGCACCAAATCCACATGCATCGAATCCGCCACCAGATACACTGGATAGGGCGAATTTGTACAGGAATTTACCTGCGTTCCAGTCCGACGGGGAAGGTGAGCTGCGATCGTTAAAGCCAGCACGGT
>JAYUEW010000046.1:0-14558 GCA_043739045.1 Synechococcales cyanobacterium | reverse complement strand
CGGGCTTGGAGTTCTTGCCCAGAGGTTAAAATGTTGTCATAACGCGCTTTAACTTCGCGGTGCAACATACTACTTTTGTCTACTACTGCCGCAATATCTGACATGGTCGGCTGCAATCCTCCGGTAATCCAAGCCCGCTCATTGTTCGGCCCAAATAAGCTTAATTTGTCATTTGTAATGCGCTGAACAAAGCTGCGGAGAGAATCGGACTTGTCGCCTTGGTAGGATTCAATGAATTGAACATCAGGCTTGTCGCCTTGGTAGGATGCAATGAATTGGTCAAAAGATTCTCCTAAGCGTTCAATGCAAGTACTAAGTTTGGCCGATCCAGCAGAGTAATCTTTTTGAACGTCAGCAAAATTTTCAACTAAGTTGTAATATCGATAATCATCACCTAATTCAATTCCCAGGGCCATTCCCCGGCCCCAAATGCTGGTGGATTCATCGCAATTCGGTACTGCTTCAATCCGATTATCAACAATTATGACATTTCCAAGAATTCGGGTTATAAATTTTTCCAGTCGAATTTCTATTAATTTATCCGTCAGATGACTTACACCTAACCGATCGACAATCACAGTCGAGAATGTATCCGGTTCAATGTAAGATGGTCCGCTAGATTGATTTAAACCAAAGCCTCCTTTACGATTTCCTGGAATCAAGATTCGGGTAATCGATCGGAATCCTGTAGCGATTAATCCGCGTGCTTCTTGATTGATGTTTTTAATTAATGGATCATTATAAATACTATCAATTAGTGTGTTTACCTTACGAGAGTCTTGAGTCCGATCGCCCCCAGAAATTAGGCTTTCAATGGAATCTTTCAGGTGTCTGGCGCGCCATTGTAATAGAGTTGTAACCAATTCTTGAATTTCTGAAGCGAGGAGACTCAAAATCAGATAAATGAAGACAATACTTATTAGTAAATCTAAGACGAACGGTAAATTCATAGAGATTTTTTGCGCAACAATTATAGTAGGTAATCGACATTAACATCGACAATCAATAGAACTCAACAGATATCAATTGATAACCGATGAAGTTCACCGATACTCTACCACAGCGACAAAAAGCAGCCTAGAATTCAGTACGATTTTTTACATAAAAACCTCCTGTATGAATAGAAGGTTTTTATGAATTCAGTTATTCTATGTCTTTGGAAAAGGTCGTTAGAAGAGATAGAGCAAGATAAACAGCACAATCCAAATCACATCGACAAAGTGCCAATAAATTTCAGCAGCTTCTACTCCAAAATGAGCATGTTCATTGTAATGATCCGCCGATCGCGATCGCCACAACACCGCCAAAGTTAGGATTAACCCAAAGCACACATGTAATCCATGAAACCCAGTCAGAACATAGAACGTACTGGCGAACAAGCTGGATTTTAATCCAAATTCTAAATGGAAATATTCATACAGTTGTCCCGCCAAAAATGTCGCGCCCATTAATGCAGTGAGTCCAAACCAAAACTGCAATCCCTTAGTGTCATTCTTTTTAATCGCTAATTGACCGCGATTCATGACAAAACTGCTGCTTACCAAAATAATCGTATTGATTCCGGGTAGCATGAGTTCCAGCTTTGGCAATTCTCCTTGCATTCCTGGAGCCACGGCGCGGAAAGTGAAATAGGCCACAAAAAGACCAACAAAAATCATACCTTCTGCAATCAGAAACATATACAATCCCAAAATCCGATGATCGGGATGAGGATGATGGTGTTCTGTGGTGGTTTCGGTTGTCAGATGTGTCGAGGTTGTAGTGGTCATAACTGATATTTAAGGGATGAGTATTTAAGGGTATTGATTAGGTACTAATAGGTGTTGGCGGTGGCGACGTTACCATTGAGGCTGGACGTTTACCGTAGGCATAAGGATGACAGGCTGGAATTGGGTCAACAGCAAAATTTTCTACAGGTGGCGGAGAACTCACGGTCCATTCTAATGTCAAGCCATTCCAAGGATTCGCTGGCGCTCGCTCGCCCCAGAACCAACTGCGAATTGCATTAATTAAAAATGGAACGGTAGAAATGGCAAGCAATAAGGTTCCGATCGAACAAAGCATATTAATTGATGCGTACTTCGGATCATACTCAGCAATCCGACGATTCATTCCATCCAAGCCTAATTTATGCATTGGCAAGAACGTCAGGTTAAACCCAATGAAGTTCAAAGCAAAGTGAAGTTTACCTAGCTTCTCATTCAACATTCGACCCGTAATTTTTGGGAACCAATGATACATTCCAGCATACAATCCAAACACACTGCCGCCGAACAATACATAGTGAAAATGGGCCACGACAAAGTAGGTGTCATGCACATGAATATCAAACGGAACCGCCGCCAACATCACACCGCTAATCCCACCAATCACAAACATCGATACAAAACCCATGGCAAATAGCATGGCACTATTAAGCTGAATCTTGCCGCCCCACATGGTCGCAACCCAGCTAAAAACCTTAATTCCGGTCGGAACTGCAATCACCATTGTGGCAAACATAAAGAACATTCGCAGCCAAGGAGGTGTGCCGCTAGTGAACATATGGTGTGCCCAGACAATCAATCCTAAAAAGCAAATAGCAATACTGGAGTAAGCGATCGCCCGATACCCAAAAATGGCCTTACGCGAATGGACTGGAATGATGTCTGAAATCATCCCAAACACAGGCAGAACCATAATGTAAACGGCAGGATGAGAATAGAACCAAAACATATGCTGGTAAACGATCGGATCGCCGCCGCCCGTGGGATTAAAAAACGACGTTCCCACCACTAAATCAAAGGAGAGTAAGATCAACGCCCCAGCTAATACTGGAGTTGAAACCAACGCCAAAATTCCGGTCGCCAATGATGCCCAACAAAAAAGCGGCATATCATTCCAGCCCATCTGTGGAACGCGCATTTTCCAAATGGTAACAATAAAATTAATTGCCCCCAAAATCGACGACGTACCCAACAGCAACACGCTCAGAATCCAAATCAACTCCCCTGCCACCGGACCCATGGTGGACAATGGTGGATAGGATGTCCAACCCGCCGAAGCCGGACCGACAAAAAAGCTACTCATCAAGAGCAATCCAGAGGGCGGTAACATCCAAAAGGCCACCGCATTCAACCGAGGAAACGCCATATCCCGCGCCCCGATCATCAATGGCACCAGATAATTAATAAACCCTACCGTCGAAGGCAAAATCCACAAAAAAATCATCACCGTGCCATGGAGCGTAAACAAACTGTTATATAGCTCAGGACTCACAAAATCCGAGGCTGGAGTCGCTAATTCAGTCCGCACCGCCGCCGCCAATGCTCCTCCAATCAGATAAAAGAAGAACGATGTAACCAAATACTGAATTCCGATCACCTTATGATCGTGACTAAAGCCAAAGTACTTTCGCCATTCGGGCTTAGGTTGATCGCCACCACTCGGAGTCGTATCATTTGGAACTTGAGTTAAGGTTGTCATACTAAAACCATCAATAAAATAAAAACAATCAAACCAATTCAATCATTCTCAATTCCTAACTCTGCTGTTGGGCCTGAATCGCTTGCAAATGGTCTACCGTCACGCCTAATTTTTTGGCATAGGGTGCTAGGTATTCGGTATCACTCAAAAGCTCAGGATAAAGCGCCACCGTCGAGACTGAATTTTTGGAATCCGCATCATGGTTTTGTTCTTTCATGGCCACTGCTTGCTCGCTGAGCCACGTATTATAGTCGCGCTCCGATTGCACGATGACCTGCGATCGCATGACCCCATGATATGCCCCACACAGTTCCGCACAAATCAATGGATACGTACCTTCAACGGTTGGACTAATGCGAATGGGAATCGTCCGACCAGGAACTGCATCTTGTTTAATCCGAAACTCTGGAACCCAGAAGGCATGAAGCACATCCATCGCCGTAATATTCAACAACGCATCGCGGCCAACGGGCAAATGGAGTTCCCCAGATGTAACTTCCGTCCCAACGTAGTTAAACAACCAAGCAAATTGCAATCCCGTCACATTCACCGCCACAGCACTGTCATCAGCGGCCAGCGGCATCCCCATTCCGGGCATTTCAGTGTCAATGACGGCGGCTTCTTGAATGCCACTTGGGGCCATTTTCTGTTTTCTATTAGAAATTTCTTGATGAACGCCTTGATGAGAACTATGGTCCATCGGATTTAGTCCACCGATTTGCTCATAGACATCAAAACTATAGAGTGACAATGCTAGAACAATTACTGAGGGAATCGCCGTCCAGACAATTTCGAGGGGAATATTCCCATGAATGTACTTGGCATCGGTGTCATCGCCTTCTTCACGTTGATAGCGAAAGGCAACAAATAGAATAGCGCCCTGTACTAGAACGAAAATTCCGGTACTAATCACCATCATGACATTAAACAAGTCGTCGATTAAAACCGCTTCCTTTGACGCTGCGATCGGGAGTAGATGATGGTTATAGCCATACCATAGGCTAACTAGGGTCAGCCCAATCCCAAACAGCAACGTAATAACTTGACTTGGAACATTCACTGCACATACTCCTTAACAGATCGAGAGAATTATCAGCGCAGCTCAACAGCAACAAACAGCTATACAAAAGCTGCCAATAACAAGTCTTGAGTAGAACGATATAGCCTCTTAAACCCTAGTTCAGTTCGATCGAGTTGAGTCTCAAAACCAGAGAAACTTACGATTTTCTTCAGGATCACTAGAATATAATTACAATTTGTAACGACTTTTAGTAGAGAACTTGAAGATTCTCTAAACATTTACCGCATTTTGACAATTTACCCATCAAAGTACTAAGAAGATCAATTTTCGTTGGCCTAAAAGTTTTTAAAATTTAAGTTTTAGACACCAATTGACTTGATACGTTTAACAACATGACACTGTTATTAACAAACTGGATGGCAGAAATGACATCTAACATCACATCTAATATGACGTCCACGATCGGAAAAAAAGCCATGGGTTCTGTTGCCGTTGAGAGCACGGGCAATGGTACGACAGATGCAACGAGTCAATCGCTTGACCAAGCTTCAGTCTTACAGCGACGTATGACCCAAGGCATTTTTGGCTTAGCGATCGCAGTCCTTGGCCTAATGGCGCTGGGCAGTGCAACTCGGGTGATGAATGCTGGCTTATCTTGCCCAGACTGGCCCTTGTGTTATGGACAGGTCTTACCTAGCAATCAAATGAATCTCCAGGTGTTTCTGGAGTGGTTTCATCGGCTGGTGGCCACGACCATTGGTTTGACAACCTTAGGCTTTTTTGTTACGAGTCTTTGGCAAAGACGACAGCTTTCAGCCGGGTTTCCCCAAGCGATCGGATTTGCAGTTTTGGTGGTGTTGATGCAGGGCATTTTAGGCGGTTTGACTGTCACTCAGCTTTTACGCTTTGATATTGTGACCGCGCATTTAGGGACAGGATTGTTCTTTTTTATGACGCTGTTGACGATCGCTATTTCCTTCTTCCCATTTAATACTTCTAACGGTACGACTTCTAACAATTATGAGCTTCCAACCTATCTATGGAAGTTGGGTTTAGTGTCAGTTATTTGTATTTATGGTCAGAGTTTAATGGGCGGAGTCGTAGCATCGCGTTGGGCATTGCATCAATGTTTTGGCCAGCAGCAACTTTGTACCGTGATGAATAGCCATCTTTTGGGCGTGATCCCCGCAACACTATCAGCAATCGTAGTGATCACTGTTGCCCTACGAACCAAACCATTGCCGCGTATTTTGCGCTACGTTGTTTATGGCACGGGATTATGTTTAGTGCTTCAACTTTTACTCGGATATGCTACATTTCGGCTTCATTTACAAGTTGAAATGCTCACGATTATGCATCAATTTATAGGTGCAATGTTGCTTGGGTCGGTAGTCTTTTTCACCGCAGCAACGTATCGCATGACGGTCTCTCCCATGACAACTTCTCGGATAACTCATGTGTGATTCCGACCTAACCATATCCTTTACTAAAAATCGCACTCGAAATTATCATGATGAATCTTTCTGAATCCATTCCCATTTCTGACGATCGGCTTAATAAAAGCGTGAGCGATGTTTTAACCAGCTACACCCAACTTACTAAGCCTCGGATTATATTGCTCCTGTTAATCACGACAGCGGGGGGAATGTGGATTGCCGCTGATGGTCAGGTTGATCCCCAATTGGCATTCGTGACCTTGTTTAGTGGTGCTTGTGCCTCGGGTGCAGCTAATACAATGAATTGTTTGTACGATCGTGACATCGACGCAATTATGGTTCGCACCAGCAAACGCCCCTTACCGTCTGGTCGAGTCAGTCCTCGGGATGCCATGATTTTCGCGGCGACCTTAACGATTCTTTCGTTTACACTTTTGGCCTACTTTGCCAATCTCTTAAGCGCAATGTTGTCGATGTCAGGCATTGTCTTTTATGTATTGGTATATACCCATTGGCTCAAACGTCACAGTACTCAGAACATTATTATTGGCGGGGCAGCGGGCGCGATTCCTCCATTAGTGGGTTGGGCTGCGGTCACGGGAAGTTTGAGTCTTCCGGCTTGGATCCTCTTTGCAATTATCTTTTTGTGGACCCCACCGCATTTTTGGGCTTTGGCCATTATGATTCGTGATGATTACGAATCAGTCAAAGTGCCCATGTTGCCTGTTGTTTTTGGGAATAAAGTCACTAGTCAAGAGATTCTGTATTACACCCTAGTTCTAATTCCGGCGACGTTAGTTCTGGTCTATCCATTGGGTGTGATGGGTGCGCTGTACGGAACAATAGCCCTTATTTTGGGGATTGTATTTGTGAAAAAATCCTGGGAATTAATCAAACAACCTGAAGATTATCAAACAGCCCGATCGTTGTTTAAATACTCAATTGTTTACATGATGCTGTTGTGCGCTGGCATGATGGTGGATAGTTTACCAATTTTCAATCAAATGAATGCGCAGTTCTCAGCTTGGATGATGTCTAGCCTTTCAGCTTAATCATTTCAGAAATCATTTGTGAGTCAGTCATGAGTATTGCAATTGACAATCGACATAATGGAATTCAGGCCGAAACTAGTGATAGTGGTGTGGATTCAACTGAAATAGCGATCGTTATTCAAAATTTAAAAAAGCGATACGGTACCGTTGATGCGGTAAAAGAGGTATCGCTGGAGGTTAGGTCTGGTGAAATCTTCGGATTGCTCGGACCCAATGGTACCGGGAAAACTACGACATTACGATGCCTCTGCACGTTGGTTCAACCGGATGAAGGATTGTTGGAAGTCTATGGAATTTCAGTGACTCAAAATCCCGCCGCCGTTCGTCAACGCTTGGGATATGTTGCCCAAGAAGTAGCGCTTGATAAAATGATGACGGGCCGTGAACTCTTGGAAATGCACAGTGATTTATATCATTTGTCTAAAGCTCAACGCATCGATCGGATTCAATCTGTGCTCACTACGTTAGATCTTATAGAATACGCCGATCGATTGATTGGGACGTATTCTGGTGGACTAAAAAAACGGCTTGATCTCGCGGCTGGATTGCTCCATAATCCACAAATTCTAGTTCTTGATGAACCCACTGCTGGACTCGACATTGAAAGTCGCCAAATCATGTGGACTTTGATTCGACAATTGCAACAATCCGGGACCACGATTTTAATTACTAGTCATTATCTCGAAGAAATTGATGCTCTAGCCGATCGGGTTGCTATTCTCGATCGCGGTACAGTTATTGCGTTGGGCAGTCCGCAGGATCTTAAAAAATCTATTGGCGGCGATCGGGTGACATTGCGAATTCGGGAATTTACGCCACTCTCTGAAGCTACTGAAGTCCGGGAACACTTGTTGAAACTGGATGTGGTTAAATCCGTCACGCTGAATGAATTTCAAGGGAATTCACTGAATCTCGTAGTTGAGGCACAGTCTGATGTATTGGCCCAGATAGAATCTAAATTGAATTCCTTAAATTTGCCGCTTTTTGGAATTTCCCGATCGCAACCTAGTTTAGAAGATGTTTATTTGGCTGTAACGGGAAAATGCATCACTGAACCCTTGAACTAGTAGAATTTGGAAGTTATTCGGAGCGGTGTCGGGGAAATGATTCATTACTAAACTAGACATTTAAGGAATTCAAATCAGGAGTTCACGCAAATATTATGACTCAAATTATTAGCCCCACCCAGTCGGCCAGCTCAGCCCAATTTGATTATCCAGATCTAAGTCCATCTATCAAAATCTTGCACTTCATTCAAGAAACCCGTGCCCTGACAAAACGTTTATTCATTCAACTCATTCGTCGTCCTTCTACCCTGATTGCTGGATTGGTACAGCCCTTGATGTGGTTAGTCTTATTTGGGGCGTTATTTCAGAATGCACCCGATGGCTTTATGGGAACGTCTGGCCAATATCAAAACTTTCTAGGCGCTGGAGTCATTGTATTTACGGCATTTGGCGGCGCGTTGAATGCGGGATTGCCTGTCATGTTCGATCGGGAATTTGGCTTTTTAAATCGACTTTTAATGGCTCCATTAGTCTCCCGATCGTCCATTGTCGTTGCGTCCGCTATTTTCATTATGTCGTTGAGCTTGCTTCAAACCCTTGTCATTGTGGGCACGATCGCAATCTTAGGTGCAGGATTACCGAATGTCTTGGGAATTTTGTTAATCATGGCCATTGTGATGGTACTAGTATTAGCCGTTACCTCATTGTCGTTAGCATTGGCATTTAGTTTAAAAGGACATGTGGAATTGATTGCCGTTATTTTGGTGACAAATCTACCGTTACTCTTCGCCAGTACTGCCCTCGCTCCCATTAGTTTTATGCCCACTTGGCTGCAATGGATTGCGCTACTAAATCCCTTGAGCTATGCCATTGAACCTATTCGCTACATCTATCAGCATCCCAATTGGAGTTTGAATGCGATCGCTATTGTGGCTCCTTGGGGTTCGGTGTCACTGATTGGATGTTTAGGATTGCTGAGTGCATTTGCTGTCGTTAGTTTCTACTCGATTCAACCGTTGTTAAAACGATCGCTCGGTTAAGTGACCAAGATTGAGTTGATTTTCAATGTGAACTCGCTTTAAGACGATTGTCCGACTTGAGAGAATTTCAACCGTTTCGATCGATCGTTTCATAACCCAATTTCGGCTAATTAGACAAATGTTAAACTAAAATTAGGATTGTGCAGGTTTACCACGATTCGTTTGAGGAATAACTAGTCTCGATCGAATTCTTTTACATAATTATTTCTTTGAGGAGTTTTCCCATGTCCTTATTTTCTATCTCAAAACTTTCCACGATGGCGCTGCTAGGGATTGCGTTACTCCCCATTGCCCCTGCGATCGCTGATGAGCCAGCCCAGGCTCCCATTGTACCCCTTAGCGATATGCGACCTGAAGGTAGTACGGATCCGTTTTCGACGCGGGGCGACAATAGTAGTGCGATTATGGACTTGATGCACCGAGCAATGCGGGGTGATGCAAATGTCGATCGGGTCGCTGAAGCTCAATCCCAACGGGAAAATATTAGTGATGCCACGTCGGATTTCTTTGCTAAACGGAATCAACTTCTAAAGCCAAAATCTGCGACTCTTCCGGGTTCTATAATTTTCCCTAACGCTCCGATCTTCTCTCCAATCATGGCTCCAGTCACCACGGCTCCAGCATTAGGAACCGCTGTGATTCTTCAAGGTAATAATTCTGGGACCATGACTCCAACGATCGTTGCGCCTGCGATTATCCCAGTTTCGCCTTAGTCACAATCTTGCCATCTTCTAGATCTGTGACCCGATCGGCTACATCTAAAATCCGTGGATCGTGGGTAACAATTAACACGGTCCGACCACTCGTTTTTGCTAAATCGCGCAGCAGTTCAATAATGGCATGACCGTTTTGGGAGTCGAGGGCGGCGGTGGGTTCATCGGCCATAATGATTTGTGGATTTCCGGCTAGAGCACGGGCAATCGCAACCCGTTGTTTTTGTCCGCCAGATAAGTCCTGGGGCCGATTGTTACATCGATCGGCTAGCCCCACCTGATCCAAGAGTTCGATCGCGTGTTTACGTGCTTGATGAATGCCTTTAAGCTGGAACGCAACTTCCACATTTTCACAGGCAGTCAAGGCCGGAAATAGATTAAAGCTTTGAAAAATAAATCCTAAATGCTTAAGCCGGAATGTCGCTAAATGAGAACGTGATAATTGAGTTATTTCTTCACCCAAAAGATTAACTTGACCACTAGTTGGAGTCAATAATCCGGCCAAAATTGACAGCAAGGTCGTTTTTCCAGAACCCGATGGACCCATTAAAAGATGAACTTCGCCAGATTTCACCGTCAAACTGACATCCTTAAGGGCATTGAATTCTTCCCCTCCGTTGCGATAAACCAAGTTGATATGGCTACCAACGATCGCCGTTTCATCAGCCATGGCCCGCACTGGACTTGGGGCTATAGGAGTAGTTTTAGCGAAAAATCGCTTGAAATCGATCGCGGTCATATTAGCACCGCCCCCCAAGTAAACAAATCATCACACCCTCACACAGATAACCATTACTAATCACAGAATTATCGATAGTCTCACCTTAATCCTTCAACTCTTAGAACGTTAATTCTGCATTTTAAACTCTTAATTCCTTCATTATCCTCCTCCATCCAGACGCATTGAGCCATGCAAATGTTTCAAAATAACTTTTCCCTAATTGTTCAGGCTTTAAAGACGATCGCCGGATCTACCCGTGTCACCTTTTGAACCGCAAAAATAGCTGAACCCACACACATCACCACGGTCAAGAGTAATACGGCAGCCGCTGTGGAAGGTTGGATGAGAATCATAATTCCTCGTGTCATCTGAGTCCATTGCCCTAGCGCTAGACAAATTCCCATGCTAGGAACATACCCAAGAATCGCCATCCAGAGACTTTGTTCAATAATAATCCGATAAATTACGACATTGGATGCACCCATAGCCTTTAGCGTCCCAAATTCTCGAATATGGTCCGCGACAGAGGCATACAAAATTTGACCCACCACCACCATCCCAACAATAAAGCCTACCGTTGCCCCCAGACCCAAAATAAAGCCAACGCCTGTTCGCACTTCCCAGTAATTCCGGGTAATGGCAGCGATTTCAGCTTGAGTTAGAATCTGAGTCTCAGGCAGAACTGCTAAAAGACGTTGCTTGAGTTGAGGAAGATTTTGACCCGGTTTAGCCCGAATGAGGATGTAGCTAATCGGATCGCTGAGGCTCAAGGGTTTTGGCGGGGTAAGATCTCCAAGTTTCTCCCCAAGGGGACGATTTTTAAAGCTGTTGGCGCAATTAAGATCTCCATTAGGTTGACGGATGCAATTAATGGAGCTGTTGATTTCAGCATCGCCGTAGGTATTGGCTGTCTCTAATGAAGAGAACAAAAAGGGGCTGGAGGCATTGGATTGGACATCTTTGGCAGTGCCTACAATAGTAACCGGAAGTCCAGCAATTGAGCCTGTCCGGTTATCAGCGTCTAACCCGAGGGACTTCTCTACGCCACTGGCAACGATCGCAGTATAGGGTTGTTTGATGTCCTTGAGACTGCCATCGGATAATTTCCATCCAGCGAATAATTCTCCATCGGGATTAAACCCAAAAATGCGAGCAGGTGATAGTTTTCCATCAGGTCCGCGCCATCGACCTGCACGAACTAATAGGATTTCGGCCCGATCGACTCCCGCGACGGTTATAGATTTATTGATGTAATCTGCCGGGAGAGGGGACGTCAGCTCGAAGGCCACCATTTCCTTAGATGCGACCCATAAATCTGCATGGGCATAGTCAATCACGATGGCGGTCGATCGGGTGAATCCTTTTAAAATCCCGAGTTGAACGGTGACTAAGCTGACGGCGAACATGATTCCGGCCTGGGCGACGAGAAATCGGGGAATGTCTTCAAAGAGATTTTTGCGGGCGATCGAGGCCATGGTAAAACAGGGGGAACTTAATAGGGCTTGTTAGATATTGTTATGGATTACTGAGGATTTGGGTGAGTTTTTGAGCAATCCGATCGGCGGCTCCGGGTTCTCCCATTCGTTGCGGACCGTTGTGGGCGATCGCGGTCAACCGTTCAGAATCTTGTAGCAGTTGACGTAATGTTGGGGCTAATTGATTCATTTCCTGAACATAGATAATTGATCGTCCCAATAATCGGGTCTGAGCTTCGGCAAATGTCGGGGTAAATTGTGGACCTTGACCGGGCAAGGTAATAGCAGGTTTTCCCAAGCCGATGAATTGTTCGGTCGCGGTTCCAGCCATGGCGATCGCTAGGTCTGAGGCATGGGCGTAGTCTGAGAATTTTCCGATGCCTAGGGTCAATAAATGAGGCCGATCGGGTGTGGAATATTGATCGGGGTTGTCAGTTTGCTTCCAGTTGTTTTGAATCAAGGCGTTGTGAATAATGACCCGATCGAGATCGCCCGATAAAGCAGTGAGAAATTCTATTGGTCTGTGGTCAAAGTGTTCAGCCAAATTTTGCAAGCCGGATAGAATCACGTCCCAGTTTCGATAGGCTTCTGGGGCATGGGAGCCAGGAAGCAGCAAAATGGCTAGAGATTGACTTGGTGATTTACTTAGTAATTCGCTTGAGGATTGATTAGAGTCGGCGGCGATGACCTCCGATCGGTCGTAGAACATCGGTTGAGTATCCAAATCCATCATGGGATTGCCGAAATCGTAGGCCGATAGTCCAAAGGTAGCCAAGGTTTCAGTCGTGATGCGATCGCGAGGAAAAATGGCTTTACAGTTTGGACGGCTCATTAACCAACGCTCCCAGGGAAGATAAACCCCGCCCGTAAGACGTGCCAACCGATCGTCCCACCAAGATGGACGGGGATGCCATGCGGTTTCGTCTCGAAGATAGTACTCAGATTTTGCGGTGCCAATAAAGCTGTAGTTCAATCCGCTTTGCCATGCAAACAACAGCGGCACAATGTCCCCAACGGCCAAAATCATGGCAGGTTCCGCATTCTGTTTACAACATCTGGACCATTGTCGAACGGTCTTTAGCTGGTCTAGTGTCAGGCTTAATAATCCGCCTTGAAGATCGTTGGCCAACTGTTTACGATCCATATAAATGAAGCCACCCGACGGCATTGCTTTGACCGTGCCGATGATCGAAAAGCCCTGTTTTTGATAGGCATGTCCTTCGCCCACGATCGGTAATACTTCGATCGTCGGTGCCTTGGGGAGTTGCCGAAGCGCTTTGAGAATTTGGAGGGCAATGGTATCTTCGCCGTGGCCATTGCTAAGACAGAGCAAACGCATACAGAAAACTCAGACTACTCAGATATATAGTTCCATAATAATGGACGCTGAGGGATTGCCAACATTGCCGTAATCTTGGGCACTAAGAGAATTACAAAACGATCGCATTAAAATCACATTGAACAAGTAAATTATTGAACAATTTTTACTTTATGAAACTCCTCAACACGCATTAGAACTCGATCGAACAAATTTTTATCATCGGCATCAAACCATTCAATTTCTTTAATACCATTGAACCAAGTGCGTTGTCGTTTTGCAAATTGTCTCGTGTGTATGACGGTCAATGATTCAGAGTCTTCTAAGGTAATTTCACCACGCAAGTACTGCCTCACTTCTTGATAGCCCAAGGTATTCAAAAGCGGTAAATCATCGCCATATTTCGCAACCAAATTCTGAACTTCATCCACAAACCCCATCTCAAACATTTGCCTCGTTCGCCGAACTATTCGATCGTCCAAGCATTCAGACCTTAGACCAATCTGCAAAACCGGATAGTTCGGGGGTAGTTCGCCCTGCTGAGCGCTCATCGGAATTCCCGTCACATAAAAAACTTCCAAAGCTCGCACGGTCCGAATCCGATCGTTACCATGGATTTTAAGACAGGCTTTTGGATCTAAATATTGAAGCAATTGATAGCACAAAGCTTGCCCCAAGGCTTCCAATTGCGATCGTAATTCCCGATGCTGTGCGACGCGAGGAATCTGCATTCCGTGGGTAATGGCTCGTAAATATAATCCTGTTCCACCGACTAATAATGGCAAAGCAGCCTTCGACAAAATTCGATTTGCTTGGTCTTGAAACATCGCTGCCGAGACGGTCTCTGTCGGATCATAAGCATCGACCAAATAATGGGGAATCTCCGCCATTTCTGCCTGAGTCACCTTAGCGCTACCAATATCAAACTCACGATAAATTTGCCGAGAGTCCGCGCTGATAATGACAGACCCTAGCTCACGGGCAACAGCAATCCCCAACCCTGACTTCCCCGTCGCCGTCGCCCCACAAATCGCGATCAGTCCACGAGGAAATTCGGGTACAGCTTTATATAGTACACTTGAATTACTTGGCTGATTATCTCGTGATGTAGAAGGTTGAACGATCGAACCCAAATCTTGATCCACTTTTACTGCATCTGTCACTCCATCTGTCATACTCTCGCCTCTATACCTGTACAAAATGCTTCTCAGAGCCTCTTAGAATGGTCTACAACCCTTTCATGTTAGAATTATTGAGATACTTGCTATATTAAAGCGTCACAAACGTCCTCACGGGCATTTTCGTAAAAG
>JAYUEW010000045.1:0-3343 GCA_043739045.1 Synechococcales cyanobacterium | reverse complement strand
ATTTTTCCACTGCGTTTAAACATGTGGATCTCATCTGGACTGCATTGATCCACTAACCATGAGGTAAATTCCATAGCCCTCTCTACTGTGCCTACTGTGCCTACGGGTGATAACGATAGCGTGATTCATCCTCCTTAAATAAATATTGAACAAAGAATGGAAAATAACTAAAATGCCGTCAAATAAATAATGGGAGACGTGGTTTTGACTAGGTGTGTCAAGAACTACATCTCCCACTTAATGTGCGTCTGTTTTTTGACTAGTCTCGCACTAGTCGATCGTACCTGCCCGCGTTCTCTATTAGATTTGGGTCTTTCCCTTCAAGGCACGATCAACAAGTTCCTACCTCGCCATTGCGACCTCTCCCCTAGCAGTAAGGTTGTAGGCAGATGGTACAGTCAGTTGAGTAGGATCGCACCGCTCATGCATCTGCTTTGTCACCCAACGAGGTTTCCAACGCTCTTGGAGAATGTCACCAAATGGTTCGACAAAAATTGTGTCGCCACAGGTGAAAATGTCCAGAAAACACGCCTGTTGTTCAGGATACGTGTGAATACTGGCGTGGGATTCGGAGAGTAGAAGCACCACAGACACCCCCATAGGTGTAAATTGATGCTCCATTTGGGAGAGGATTGTGGCACCGATCGCGTTTACCGCGTCTACCAAATCCTGACGAATCATCTCCATGTCATTCATATCAGCTTCGCAGCCGGAGAAATTTAGTAGGAGATGTCTACCATAAAAGTCGTACTGTTCCATAGAACGAGCCTTTTGCTGGTACCCAGCAGATCGAAACGACAAAGAATTCAATATAGGAGTCACACCCGCTTGGTAATCAATAGGGTTTTCTGACGCACACTCCAATAGTACACGATGGGTCCCGGAAATTGTTACAAAAAGTCTAAAAAACTTTAGAAAGTCTTTAGAAGTTTCTCTATCAATCTGAAGTTCCTCTATCAATCTACTGACAAAATGCGTCTTGCAACTTCAATGCCCGATCGGGCGGCTCCTTCCAGAAATCCCTGCCATTCATAAAAGGAATGCGTATGTTCTCCTGCAAAAAACAAGTTGTCAACAGCAACGCCCTCTAGTCCCGTAAATTGCGTAAATTGGCCAGGGCGGTAGCACAGATATGCACCTTGGGCAAAGGGATTGGTGTCCCATTGTTCAGTGTGTCCGAGAATCTGCCCGAAGGAATTTCGGCGGGCTTGTTGACTTGCACCGGGATAGATCCGATCGAAGTCTTGAAGAAATTCCTGGGCTTGAGCTTGAAATTTATCGGGTCTTAAGGACGTTCCTAGGCTGCCACTGGCGAGATTGACGATCGTGCTTTGTTGCGTTGTCGCATTGCTGGGGTTGGCTTCCCAGGTGACTTGATGATGCGGTAGGTCTGAATGGGACAAGCCTGTGCTGTTGTGATCTTGCCAAGGTCTGCCGTTAAAGCTGATCATCATTTTGGCTTGGTTACCATTGTCGAGTTTTGCGATCGCATTTTTTTTCCAGTCAGGTAGGCCAAGATTTTCATGGAGTTCAACGGACCTCAAGGCAGGAAATGGCAGCGTTAACACGACAGCATCGAATGTGTGAACAACCGTTTTCCCGTCTAAGTCAAAGGTTAGTGCGATCGCTCCGGCGCTGGTTTTATGGATGGCGACTAGGCGATGATTGAGGTGAATGGGAGCGGTGAGGCGTTGGGTGAGATGGCGAATGATTTGCTCGTTGCCCCCGCGAATGTGATAGCGCTCGTCACTGAAGATTTCAAGTGGATTTTCGAGACTGGGATCCAGATTCATCAACAGAAAGTGAAGGCAGGTTTGATCTTCAATAGAAAACCCAAATTCGCCTTGATAGCTGGCGTTGATGTAGGAGCGGGCTAAGTCTCCGGCTTGATGCTTATCGAGATATTCAGCTAAATTAATCCGATCGAGAGCTTGATCAAATTCTGTATGGCAGCGGGCGGTTGGCTCAGGCGAAACGGTAGAAATGTCGTGCTGCATGGATTTGAGTAATTCCAGATAGTCCTCAACAATTTCCGATTCTGAATAATGGGTTCCTTTGAAATAAAAACTCGAATCTCCCGACTCACTGCATAGGTCTTCAAGTTCTAGCCCAAATTCACGGGCATAGTTAATCAAGGTGTGATGTTGACTATCAATCAATTCACCGCCGCGCTCCACGACTTGCCCTGGAAACCGATCGCAGTCCCCAAATTCACCACCCATGGACCAACATCGGCCCCCAATCCGATCGATCGCTTCAAAAATAGGGGCTTGGATGCCGTGTTTTCGGAGTTCGTCACTACAAGCTAGTCCTGCAAAGCCTGCGCCGACGATCCCAATAGACAGATTGGAGCTTGAGCCGTTGACAGCGCGATCGAGACTCGGTTGGCTGATAGATTGCCCGGTACTTTGAGATTGGCCAACAATTTGATCGGTTTGATCGGTCGAAAGACTTGAGGTGCCGGGTCGTGCGATCGATTGATTCATCTGTTGAACATGTTGAAAACTTTGCTCAAGAGTCAAATGACTGCGCTGAGTGAAGTAGGCAAGGTGATGAATGCGTCGTAAATTTTGCCCAAGGTCAGTTTTAAATCTGGAACGACTCATTGTGAATTAATTGTGTGAACTAAGTGAAGGTAGAACTAAGTGAAGGTAGAACGATCGGATGGGCGATCGATCGCCGAGCCAACTTAAATCTACCAAACCTTAAAACATCAATGCTGAAACTGCTTCAGATTAAAGTTTGGAGACCTCAAGCCAGTTTAAGCATTAATTGACAGTGCCTACATTTGATGAGCTTAATGGGATGACCGAGGGATTTTGCGGCGGTGTGGGAACTTGGATCAAGTCTGGTCGGTTGTAGGTCAAGGGATTGGCTGAGTTAGATGACGTTTTAGGGAGCGCAGGTTCGAGGGGTGCAGCGATCGGTGATGATTTAGGAATTTCCTGAGGTGGGAAGGCTGAAGAGTTTACAGGTGGCTGCTGCAAAATGGGTTCTGGAAGAGGTTGTTGGGGAATGGGTTGGGTTTGAACAGATGCTTGGGGGGCGGGAAGGACTTGAGAACTTCTTACCTCTGTTTCCGGCGTTGCGATCGGAGGGCGTGGCATTTGAGGCGTGGGCGTGGGCTTCGGTGATGTCGAATTAGTCGTAATCGGAGTTGGGCCTATTGGGAGAAGATCAATGGTTTTCATAGTGCCAGACGGCATAGTTAGAGACCCAAAATTCCTTGAATTTGACGCAATTGGATTTGACACAACTTGTCGGGTGGGAATTGCACTGTTTGGCACAGGCAACGATCGGCCTGAATTCAGCAACTCAGCAACACTCATTTGAGAAGTGCCTG
>JAYUEW010000044.1:0-2468 GCA_043739045.1 Synechococcales cyanobacterium | reverse complement strand
ACAAAGCCAAAGATGCCTTCTCCGTCAATGATATAGCGCACTTCATCATCGGCATGAGTATGGACATTGTTGAATTTAGAAAGTAATCCATCGAGATTTGGAACATCAGGGTGGAGAACAATTAAATCTCGTGAGGTGTAGCCAAGATTTGTTTTGAGTGATTCAAAGTAATGATCTAAACTTATCAATACCTGCTCTTTTTCAGCATCATTTAGAGCTTGATTTTGAAGTAACTGTTGCAGTTCAGGATTATCACCCGTAGTCCAATAACTAAGACCAATATTCAACGGTGCAAGTTCTAATGCGATCGGCTCTAAGTCCGTCAAACTCCGCCCATCTTCCATCCGTAAAACTGCCATCTCACCGCCCCCAAATTCTTTAGTTCACGCCATCCCGACATGACATTATAGAGAATTATCGGGAGTTATGGCGAGTCACTAATTCAATCTCTTCTTCCCCCCCCACGCAATTTTTTATCCAAAGCATCTTTCAGCGCATTTCTAAGAGCAAAATACGATTCAATCACTTGATTAACCTTCGCGTCTCATCTAAGGATCCGCTGCTGCCCGTCCGTTCACCATAGGCCACTACATCTCGGGCTTTTGAATCAGTCCATGCGCTAACATTTGGATAAATCTTCAGCCAAATTCGGGTCGAATGTCTCCGTCTCCAAGAATCCATACCAGGTAATCTGTAACTAATTCCACTGCGTTGGTTAGAATGGCGTAATATTAAGCTTGCATGAAGCATATCGGTTAGGCTTCCTCCTGATTTATGGTCCATTCTTTCTCTCCTTCAGACACCGAATTCAATGGTCATCTGGACATCGAACTCCGTAAGGTTTCCAAGAGCTTTGATGGCGAACTTGCTGTGGTTGGAGTGGATTTTGGAATTCGTCGAGGTGAATTTTTCAGTATTTTGGGGCCGTCTGGTTGTGGGAAAACGACGCTATTGCGGTTGATTGCAGGATTTGAGACCCCAACATCTGGAGAATTGTTAATTCGTAAAGTGTCGATGCTGGGGGTTCCGCCCTATCGTCGCCCAGTGAATACGGTGTTCCAGAGTTATGCATTGTTTAGTCATTTGACGGTGGAAGATAATATTGCGTTTGGACTGAAAATTAAAAAATTAGGCCGCAGTGAAATTCAAGATAGGACGATGGATGCGCTGCGGTTAGTGAAGTTGGAAGCCCTTGCTAAACGGTTTCCAGAGCAACTTTCCGGAGGACAACAGCAGCGAGTGGCCTTGGCGCGGGCATTAGTGAATCGTCCTACAGTGTTGCTGTTGGATGAGCCACTGGGTGCATTGGACCTCAAGCTACGTAAGGAAATGCAACTTGAATTGAAGCGGTTACATCAGCAGCTAGATATCACGTTTGTGATGGTGACGCATGACCAAGAAGAAGCCTTGACCATGAGCGATCGGATTGCGGTTATGAATGGGGGGAAAGTGGAACAAATTGGGACACCTAGTCAAATTTACGATCGGCCCCAAAGTCAATTTGTGGCCGAGTTCATTGGGGATACTAATATTATTGTGGGCAAAATTGAAGGCTCCCATCCGTCGATGTTGTGGGTGAAGTGTGATGAGGGGGAGTTATTTCAAGTCCAACCGATTTCGACTGGGAGTAAGCTCTTGACCTCGGGCCGAGTGGCAATTAATTTACGTCCTGAAAAGGTGGAACTATTGCGATCGGATCCGCGTAGCAATGGGATGAATTTGGAGGGCAAGAATTGTTTTGAAGGTGCATTGGTGAGCACACTATATTTAGGGACTCATGTGAATTGTGTGATTCGATTACGATCAGGACGGACATTGTTAGTCCGGCAACCATCGCCGGAAGCCGTTTCTAAAATTGCAGGTCCGGTTTACGTCGTGTGGAGTCCGCAGGATTGTTTGGCATTGCCAGTTCCAGGCTGACGAGGCTGGTTGTTTGATCTTTTGTTTTGTTGGGTTCTAGCGATGGATTCTGAATTATTTTCACCCAAACCTCGATCGCGCCGCCAATTGCTTAAGATGGCGACATCGGGTGCGTTTGGATTGGGGTTATCTCAAATTTTGTCGGGTTGTGGCTGGCGGTTGGGGAATGTCCGATCGGGTCAGAGCAACACTAGTTCGCCGAATGAATTGTTTTTGTATACTTGGGCACAATATGTTGATGACGAATTGTTCAAAGATTTTCGGGATGTGACGGGGTTGCGGACCATTCGTGAATTGTTTGACTCAAATGAAAAAATGATAGCGGCATTGCAAGCGGGCAAGGGGCAAGCGTTTAGTGTGCTCTATCCCAGCGAATACTTTATCCCAAAACTTGTAAAAGCAGATTTGTTGGCTGAATTGGATCACGATCGGGTTCAAGGGCTTGATAATTTGATGCCACAATTTCGCCGATCGATGGCAGATTTAGATAATCATTATGGGGTTCCCTTTTCTTGGGGAACAACAGGATTGATTTATAATCGAGAAAA
>JAYUEW010000043.1:0-4158 GCA_043739045.1 Synechococcales cyanobacterium | reverse complement strand
AGGTGCAAGCGGTTATCTATTGAAAGATACTCCCGCCGAGGAATTAGTCCAAGCGATTCAGTGGGTCAATAAGGGCTATACGCAACTGTCTCCGGGGTTGGCGCAAAAACTAGTGCAGGATTCGCGAGCCTCTGGGATAGTGGAGTCAGAGAAGCCTTTATCAGAGAAGCTAATAGAATCGGGCTTGAATCCGATCGCGGCCCTCACTCCTCGGGAACAGGAAGTTCTGCAACTAATTGCCAGCGGATCCAGTAACCGCGAAATCGCACAGACGCTTTATATTTCCGAAAAAACGGTTAAAAATCACATTACTAATTTATTAACGGGCCTAGGACTGCGCGATCGGACCCAAGCCGCAATCTACTACCACGAACAAGTGTCGGGCTTAAAATCTCTTGAATCCTAACAAAAAGAATTGGTAAAGTTTGGCAATTCGACTTCAAAAAGATCCGCACAATTGCTAATATTGTGATCGATACAAATTTTTAAGCATCTAAATTCTTATAGATCATCGTGCCTATTTATAAGTGTTGGGACTAGTACTCGTGATTAGTGGCTCAACCCGATCGGCTGTGATGGTAGAAACACCCTTACGACGACTGAACCTGGTACGATGAGGTCCGATTATTTCGCATTGTCTCAAACGAGCTATATAGAGAGGATAGATCCTTGCCACGTCAATATTTTTTCACCTCTGAATCGGTGACTGAAGGGCATCCTGATAAGGTTTGCGACCAAATCTCTGACACCATTTTGGATGCGTTGTTGGCTCAAGATCCGACTAGCCGAGTTGCGGCAGAAGTTGTTGTTAATACTGGACTCGTGTTGATCACGGGCGAAATCACCACAAAAGCCGATGTAAATTTCATCAAGCTAGCACGGGCGAAACTCGCTGAAATTGGTTACACCATTGCAGACAATGGTTTTGCATCTGACAGTTGTGCCGTACTAGTCGCCCTTGATGAGCAGTCTCCTGACATCGCTCAAGGCGTTGATAGTGCGTCTGAAATCCGTGTCGAACTTAGTTCTGAAGAACTCGACAAGACCGGAGCGGGCGACCAAGGAATTATGTTTGGGTTTGCTTGTAATGAGACTCCCGAACTCATGCCCTTGCCCATCAGCCTTGCCAACCGGATTGCCCGGAAGTTGGCGGAAGTCCGTAAGTCTGGCGAAGTGAACTATCTTCGTCCCGACGGTAAGACTCAAGTGACGGTCAAGTATGAAGGCGATCGGCCCGTTGCGATCGACACCATTTTGATCTCGACCCAGCACAACCCTGGCGTGAGCCAAGAGCAAATCAAAGCGGACTTGATGAAAGCGGTTGTGATTCCTTGCTTTGCAGACTTGGATCTCAAACCCACCGAAGCGACTAAGTTCCTTGTGAATCCCACGGGTATTTTTGTGGTTGGTGGACCTCAAGGCGACGCGGGTTTGACGGGTCGTAAGATTATTATTGATACCTACGGTGGATATTCTCGTCATGGCGGCGGTGCGTTCTCGGGTAAGGATCCCACAAAGGTCGATCGGAGTGCGGCATATGCGGCGCGCCATGTGGCTAAAAACATTGTGGCGGCTGGCTTGGCTGACAAGTGCGAAGTCCAGTTGAGCTATGCGATCGGGGTTGCGCGTCCTGTGAGTCTTTTAGTTGAAACGTTTGGTACGGGCAAAATTGATGAAGACAAGCTGACCGACTTGGTGGAAAAACACTTCGAGTTGCGTCCTCTTGGAATCATCCAAACCTTCAATCTGCGTAACCTTCCAGCCGATCGCGGTGGTCGGTTCTTCCAAGATGTGGCGGCCTATGGTCACTTTGGTCGGAATGATTTGGATCTTCCTTGGGAGAAGACGGATAAGGCTGAGTTGTTGAAAAAAGAAGCAGCGGCTTTGTAGAACGATCGTTCTGAATTCTCCTTGATAAAGGGAGCTTCCAGAGTTGATTGATTTTATTAATTTCTAGAAATGGGGAGGTTCAACATTGAAAGCCTCCCTTTTTTATGGGTTTTCGTAAGATTCTTGTGTCCTGCGGCTCATCTATGGGAACCCTTAAGAAGGTTGTGTGTAGGATCAAAACTGGGATTATGAATGTTAGCGATCGGGATATTGAGAAATTTTATAAAACGCTAGAACTGCCATTGAATTCATCCCAAGTAGAAGTAAAAGCAGCCTACCGATCGCTTGCTCGTAAATATCATCCCGATCGTTTCACCGGAGATCCTGCCAAACTTAAGGCATCCGAGGAATACTGTAAACGCCTCAACGTAGCCTACGATTTTTTAAAAACCTACGATCCACCTGCTCAGAAGGCCAAAAATACTACAACCAAGTTCAATGTCGAAGTTCAGACCGTCAGAAATCCCACCGATCGCACTCCTGCCGTTTTTGTCCGACAAGCTCAGCTTTTTCAGGCCATGGGAAATCTTCAAGAAGCCTTGATGGCGCTAGATACCGCGATCGCCCTTGAAGATGATTATTATCCTGCCTACGACCTGCGTAGTGAAGTTCGCTTTGCTTTGGGGAATGCCTACGGGGCTGGAATGGATTTGAAGCGGGCAAAACATTTCCGGTGGGTATACAAAAGTGAGGGTCGATCGATCGAGTCTCCGACAAAATCGCAATCATCATCAACCTCAGAAACGTCGGCAAGAGATGCGGCTAAAGCTTCGGTAGATTCAGTCTTTAAAACTCAAACCCGATCGTCATCGTCATCCACACGGTCCAAGCAACCCCAAAGTTCCCCATCCTATAAACAGCCCACTCCAGAAAAATCTTCCGCTGCGTCTAAATCCCCAACTCCAACACCGACTCCAACACCAACTCCAAAAACTGTTCATCCGCAACCCGAACTCCGTCAGGTTTTTCCAGGTCACGTAGATAGCATTAGTCAAATTCTATTTGTCAATGGATCGATCATCAGCGCTAGTCATGATGGAACAGTACGGATTTGGTGTGCGGAAACGGGAATTCAGCAGGGTTGTTTGACTGTGGGTGCTGCCGTCACAGCGATTGCAACCAGTCCCAACTCTAATCTGTTTATCACAGGCGATCGCAGCGGCAAAGTCAAAATGTGGAATTTGGTTGATTACAAACTGATTCGATCGATTCCTTTACATACAGGAAAAGTTACTGGAATTCATTTCACCCTGAATGGCAAAGGCTTTGTGACGACCGGAGAAGATGGGATTCTAAAAATCTTTCAACTGAATCCTGCCTCTCTGCGTCACACGCTTCAAATTTCAAACGTCCCTATTTTTTGTTCAGCCTTGATGGGCGATCGTATCTTCACTGCCAGCGCCGACTCTCAACTCAGAATGATCGTCCAAGGCAACATCATTCATACCGAACCGCTCTCCTCACCCCTGTCTAAAACCATGGCGGTAAATACCGATCGAAAATGGATCGCAATTGGGGACGATCGGGGTTCTGTCCATTGTTTTGATGCCCAAGGCAATCTTCATAAAAGTTTTGTGGGATGTCCAGGTCGAATTCAATCCGTCAACTTTCTGTCTTCTGGCAAGAAATTACTCGTTGTCGGAGAAACTCCCCTAATCAAAATTTGGGATACGACCACTTGGAATTTATGGACCGAATGGAAAGCCCTGGGTACGGGACAATTAACTACTGCAAAGGTTCATGGGAATCAAATCGCGATCGCCCAAGGCAACAGCCTCCAACTCTGGCAACTCCCCTAAAAAATAAACCCCAGAGATCTTCTAAAATCTCTGAGGCTTAAAACCACTTCTTATTCCTGCTTCACAAGAGGAACTTAGGGCGATCGAATCTAGATTACGGGAGGGTTCAATCCAGAATGGGGACGGCGAATCACCTGATCAATCAACCCGTAGGCTGTCGCTTCCTCAGCAGACATAAAGAAATCACGCTCCGTATCCTCTTGGATTTTCTCCAACGGCTGACTCGTATGTTCCGCCAACAGCCCATTCAAACGGCTCTTGATGTACAAAATTTCCTTCGCCTGAATCGCAATATCCGTCGCCTGACCACTCGCCCCGCCCAAAGGTTGGTGAATCATAATTCGGGAATGGGGCAAACTCATGCGCTTACCCTTCGTCCCCGCGCTCAACAAAAACGCCCCCATTGATGCCGCAAAGCCCACACAAATCGTGGAAACATCAGGGCGAAGCTGCTTAATCGTGTCGTAAA
>JAYUEW010000042.1:0-21438 GCA_043739045.1 Synechococcales cyanobacterium | reverse complement strand
CAAATAAAACTCCAAAATGAAAGCAAATAATTTCTTTACGAGCCTAAGTAATCCGATCTTTCGACGGCTGTATGCAGCGCAAACGATCAGTCTGCTTGGTGACGCACTGACTTGGCTGGGTTTGGCATTATTAGCGTTTGAATTGGCGGGAAAATCTTCACCCGTCGTACTCGCAGGCGCATTGACGCTCAGGGTAACGGCGTTTGTTTTGCTCTCACCATTGGCGGGCGTTGTCGCAGATAGATTCGATCGGAAGTCGATTCTGATGATGACTCACTTTGGACGAATGCTCCTAGTGTGTCTACTCCCCTTCGTCCGCGAAATCTGGCAAATCTACGCCCTGGTATTGGGCTTAAATATTTTCAATGCCTTTTTTACCCCGACCTATCAGGCAACGATTCCGCTGGTCACAGGGAAGGCTGATTATCCGCAAGCGATCGCTTTATCCAGCAGCACTTTTCAGATTTTAGGCGTATTTGGCTCTGGGATTGCCGGAGCATTGGCATTATTTATCGGTGCTAGGAATCTGTTTTTCTGGGATGGTGCAAGCTTTCTAGTGGCCGCAATCCTCATTGGCTCTCTCCCTGGAAACTTACGGGTAGAGGGGGCTTCAGGCGATAAATCGGACGGGCAAATTTTGTCGGATATTAAATCTGGCACCACTAGGCTCTGGACTGATGCACCGATTCGGTATGGCTTGATAATCCAGTTGGTCGCTTCGATCTCGGGTGCCCAGATCTTAGTAAATACGGTCGGCTATGTTCAAGGAACACTTCAACAGACAGCGGTACAGTATGGTTGGGTAATGATGGCGTTTGGGTTAGGTGCGGCGTTTGGCACACTAGCTCTGGGTACTTATCCGCACTATCGATCGAAAGTAATTACACTGCTCAGCGGTGGATTGCTGTTCGTCGCGGCATTACTTCCCGCTAATTTTGTCGGGCTAGCTCCATTAATTCTCCTGTGGACGATCGCCGGATGCGGGCAAAGTTTGATTAATCTATCGATGCAGACCTTAATTGCCGATCGGACCCCAATCAACATTCAAGGGCGTGTTTACGGAGCACATTTCGCTTGGAGTCATCTCTGGTGGGCAGGGGCTTATCCTTTGGCGGGGTGGTTAGGAACTGCTTTTCCCCAGCAAACTTTTCTGTATGGTAGTTTCATCGGTATGGCATTACTATCGATCGCTCATTTGCTACTCGCGCCCGATCGATTTATCCATACTCATGGGAAAGTTTTGCATAGCCACGCACATCAGCATGGTCCGGACGATCGGTCCGGACCTCTAACGGTAGTCGAAACGAAGAAGGAACATCAACACTCACAGTTCAGTCATCTTCACTCATACACTGACATCAGCCACGATCATCACAATCCCTAAAATCTCGGTGTAACGACAAGATAACCAACCTTTCGCGCTTCAATTTAAATTATTAGATATTTAATCCCCATCGCAGTATTTTTCTTGTAGGTATTAAATTATAGTTCTAATTATTGATCCTGAGTACTAGTCGGAAAACAATTGGTATGGTACCTATTTAAGAGGCTTATATGGGAAGTTGAGTTGGGAAATTTAGTGGTCACATTTAGAAATTAGTAATCTAATTCACTAATTCTGATTTAGCCTCACCTACGGCTCCCATATCTAGACCTAAGACATCCCTCATCCGTATCGGCACCTTATGAACCCGGAACCCACTCCCACGCCGCGCAGAAATACGTTCTGGAAAAGGGCTGCCTTACCTCTCGGAGTTTTGACAATAGCTGGCATTGGTGGCACATTGTGGGCCACAAAGTATGTCTACGAAGACATCGTACCGATCGTCGAAACCTCCTTAGAAAAAGAACTCAATCGTCCGGTCAAGATGGGCAAAGTGCAGGGATTTAGCTTAGGTAGTCTGCGCCTTGGCAAATCTGAGATTCCGGCGACTGCAACCGATAGCGACCATGTGGAAATTGAAGCGATCGATGTGAGCTTCAATCTTTGGGAATCATTGCAGAAAAAGAAGTTGAAAATTAAGCTTAATTTGCTTAATCCTGTTGCTTTTATTGAAGAAGACAAGCCGGGTGTTTGGATCGGGACGAAGATTACCCCTCAAAAAGAGGATGACCCGAATGCTGGGGACGTGGACGTGGCGGAAGTCAAGCTCTCTAATGCGACCGTAGAACTACTGCCGATCGCTAAAGAAAAACAACCACGTCGTAGTGTTAAATATCAAAAGGTTAATACCACGGTCCAGGTGTTCGATCGGGGAAAACAGCTCAAAATAGATTCCGAAGGCGAAAGCGCAGTCCAAGGCAGTTTTAAGGTAAACGCTGAAATTTGGAATCGCACTATTAATGCCAAAGCTGATGCGGAACCCACAACCGACAAACTGACGGATAAACCGATCGCAGGCAAACCCGCCACCCTGCGCCTCGATATTAATGGCGAAGTTCGCACTGAAAAAATGTTACTCAGCGAATTCGATCGTTTAGCCCGTCTCCCCGTGAATGTGGAATCTGGCGAACTCAACAGCAACCTAACTCTTCAGATTCGGGCCGACGAAAAATATCCCTCTCTTAAAGGCACCGCTACGTTCCGAGATATTTCGGGTAAGGTTCCTGGCGTTACCTATGGGGTGAGTAACGTGGAGGGGGATTTGCGATTTGAAGGCCGACAACTTGTTTTAGAAAAATCTAAAGCTGTTGTCGCTAAAGAAATCACGGTGCAAACCACAGGCAAAATCGATTTTGAAAAAGGATTGGATTTAACCAGCAAAACTGGATCCATTGAAATTCCAAAGCTGCTAAAAACCTTCGACATCAAAACGCCAAGTACGATCGCAGGTGCAATTCTCACTGAAGTTAAGATTACAGGGCCAATTGAAACCCCCCGTATTAGTGGTCAAGTTAGAAACACAAAAGTGATTGCGATCGCTGCGCCCAAATCCGACAAACCCCAACCCGATATACGTCTAACTAGTGTCCAAACACGATTTACATTAGATTCAACCTCAAGGAAACTTGGGATCACGGATCTTGTGGTACTGCCTGAACTCGGCGGCAGCGTTACAGGTCGTGGAACCATTGGCCTAGCCAAACCTGAATCTATTGATTTGCAATTGCAAGCGACTGACCTCAACGGCGACAAAATTGCAAAACTCTACAACAGCGGCACGGCATTTCCGGTAACTCTCGGAACCTTGGGTGCGAATATCACGATTTCCGGTTCTCCCACCAATCCCAAAACGCTAGTCGCTTGGAATGCACCGGGCGCTAAATATCCAGCTAGCGGGGAAATTGCGATCGTCGGTGAAACCATCACGTTCCAGAATACTATCGCCCAAGTTGAAGGCGGCATAGCGCGGATTAATGGCACGGTGGTTGATGGTCTGTTAGCCCTAAATATCAAAACCGATGGCATTCCCCTGAAGCCGTTTTCCCCCGAACTTCGAGGTAATTTCAGCAGCGATCTGGCCGAACTTCGAGGTAATTTCAGCAGCGATCTGAATGTGACGGGGACGATCGCAACCCTCAGTCTTGAAACCGTTCGGGTGACTGGTTCAACTCAACTGTCCGAGGGCGTTGCGATTATTAATGATCCGATCGTGGCCCAAATTGAATGGACGGGAAAACAACTCAACATCAAAGAAGCCACGGCTCCCGGACTGTCTGTGAATGGCAGCATTTTCGCGAGCTTGGGTGAAAAACCTGAAGTCACGGGCCTTGATTTGAATGTCAAAACTGAAGGTCTCGCGCTTGCGTCACTGCCCACGCAATTACCTAAGGACGTGCGACTTTCGGGCACCAGCGACTTCGACGGGAAAGTTACGGGAACGCCCACTAGCCCAATGGTTCGAGGGAACCTGGCGTTGAATGCATTACAAGTTAATGATTTGAAATTTGATCCCCTGCGCGGTACTGTTTCCTTTGCCAGCAATCAAGGCGTAGACCTGAATCTAGCGGGTCGTCGCGATCGGATTTCGGCCAAACTCGATCGTGAGTTTCAACCGATTTCCGTGAATCTTCAACGGGGCGAAGGAACCATTGATGGGGTGCGATCGGGCAACGGATTTAATGTCGCGGTGCGTCGGCTGGACTTGAGTGAATTGAATGGATTTGGCTTAGAAAAACGCCTTACCCAACTTCTCTCGCAAACCGGAGCCGCCGATGAAATTGGTTCGCCAACGTTGGGCGGGCAATTCACTGGAAACCTCTCGCTGAATTTAAAAGCTCAGCGACTTCAAGCGGGCACTATTCAAATCATTCAAATCGATCGTTTCCGTCTGGGGAACCTCCGCGCCGCCAGTCTCACCGCAAACCTCAATAATGTCAGTTCGCAATCCTTGGCCAGCGCCGATGTGGTGATGCTCCAGCCCGAACTCAATAGTAAATTCAACGCCCAAAGTATTCGAGCCAACATTCAAAACGTCAACCTCGCAAGCGGTGCAATTTCAGGAGCGACGATCGAAGTCAATGCTCCCCAAGCGATCGGGTTCACGGCTCTACAAATCCAAGCCAACCTCGGGGCGGGAAATCTAAAAACAGGTCAAAACGGAACTATCACCGTCACCCAGCCCAAAATCGGTTTGGGTCAAGCAGAAGATTTCAAAGCCGACTTCTTTGTGTCCAGTGCGCAGCTCAATCTCCAAAACAGTACTTTACGCTTGCCCTTAGTGGACGATCGGGGCAGACGGACAGGAGAAGTGGCTACGGTTGCACTGCGCGGAACGGTTAACAACTTCCTCCAAGGCGACCCGAAGATTGAAGCCCAACTCGATGTGGTGGACGGTCAACTCCAGGATATCTTGCGGGCGGCTCAGCTTTTCCAAATTAGCGATTTGCAGCGGGGTATAGCCCTGCCGCTCTACGATTCTGCTGCTGATGTTCAGCCGAGTGGAATCGGCAATGCAAATGCTTCCGTGATTCAACAACTCAAGCGCTTTGCCGAAATCAACCAAATTATCGCCCAAACTGCCGAAACCCGATCGAATACGTTGCTCCCGACAGCGCTCGATATTCGGGGACGATTTAATGGCACGATCAAAGTAGCCGGATCCTGGTCTCGCCCCGATCGGCTCACGGCCAGTTTCAAACTAGCGGCTAAAACCCTGGAATGGCGACCCTATGCGTCCTATTTGAATACCACCGACGAGAATAAACTCGAAATCAATCCAAACCGAGTCCTCAAGGCTGAAAATGCGGTGCTTGAAGGTGGAATTGAAAATGGAGTGCTTAGCATTCGGCCTTTCTTACTCCAATCAGGAGCCACGACAATCCGACTGTCTTCCGTGCAAATTGGCGAAGTTGAGCAGCAATCCGGTCAGCTCAAGGTCGAAAATCTGCCGATCGAATCTATTCAAAGTTTCTTCCCCTATCCTCTCAATATCGGCGGGCAACCGATCGCATTAGCAGGCAACCTGAATGGCACAGTCTCGCTGTCTGGCCCTCTCAACAAACCCAACTTTATCGGCGCAGTCAATTTGACCAATGGGACGCTGAATGATCAACCGCTCCAGTCGGCTGTCGGGGCCTTTAACTACGAAGATGGACGACTCAAATTCCAAAATACGATCGTCGCCACTTCCAGCGAACCCATCAAAATTGTCGGTGAATTGCCCTTCGATCTCAATTTCTTCACGGTCAAAATCGTCAGCGCCGATCGATCGATAAAAGTCACCGGACGGGTCAAAGATGATGGGTTGTCGTTACTCAATTTACTGGGTCAACCGATCGCCTGGGAAGGCGGTAAGGGTCAGCTCAATTTCGATGTCAGCAGCGCTCCTAATCAGCCCCTCAAAGTCCAGGGTGAACTCTTGCTTGATGGGGCAAAAATAAAAGCTCAAGCCTTACCGGAATCCCTCACCAATGTTCGAGGGCGCATTGTCGCAGACTTTACGGGGGTTCATGTCGAAAATCTTCGGGGTGAATTCAGTCGCGGACAAGTGGTGGCCAATGGCTCGATTCCAGTCTTTGGCTTTACCCCGCCAGAGCTACCCGAAGAACCTGTCGTTCAGAAAGATGCCAATGGAAATGCGATCGTTCCTTTGATTGCGGTTGCGCCCGTTGTGCCTGCTGCTGGACCAAGAAAAAATCAGCCCTTGATTGTTGATCTCCAGCGCCTCGCTATCAATCTAAAAGGTCTCTACGAAGGCGGCGTAAATGGTCGCATGGTGATTGGTGGCAATGCCTTTGACCCTAAAATTGGTGGCAATATCACCCTTACCGATGGCCGGATTCTCCTCTCCGATGCGGTTCCTGAGACTGTTACCCCTGGGAGTAATAGCCGCCGCTCTGCCTTTGAACTAAAAAATCTCAAACTTAGACTCGGTGATAACATCCGTGTTGTCCGGGCACCCTTGCTTAATTTTGTGGCCAAGGGCGACTTAGATGTGACAGGAACGCTTGATAAGCTTCAGCCCAGCGGACGAATTGACCTAGAATCGGGCCAAGTTAATCTCTTTACGACTCAGTTTGTTTTGGCCAGAGGCTATCGTAATTTTGCGGAGTTCCGCCCCGAACTAGGACTCGATCCAAAGCTCGATGTGCGCCTCACGACCTCTGTTCCTGAAGTCACGCGCACCCGCATCCCCACCAACAATGTCAGTTCTGAAATTAACCAGTCTCTCAACCTTGCGGGGAATGTCGGCGGGGTGCAAACGGTGCGGATTCAGGCGCGTGTTGAAGGTCCCGCTAGTTTGCTGACCCAAAATCTCGAGCTCAAGAGCAGTCCTGGCCGATCGCGGACAGAAATTGTCTCCCTCTTGGGCGGTGGATTTGTGAATACCTTGGGCCGAGGGGATGATGCGACGTTGGGGATTGCAAACTTTGCCGGGTCTGCGCTGTTGACCAATGTTCAAGGTGTGATTGGCAATGCGATCGGTCTGAGTGAATTTCGCCTATTCCCAACCTTGATTGGTAATGGTACAACTGGAACTTCGACTTTTGGCCTTGCAGCGGAAGCAGGCGTAGATATTCTCCGTACGGCAGATGGGGTTCCCATTGTTTCGGCGACGGCTTTACGGGTTCTTACTGCTAACCAAGCGACTCAATTCGGTCTTCGTTATCGAATTAATGAACAACTTATTTTCCGAGGTTCTACTGATTTTACGGGTGATAATCGTGCTGTTTTTGAATTTGAAACTCGGTTCTAGGGTTGCTATTGTTAATTCTGGAACTGTTCAATCAGTTCCCCTCCATTGCACAATCGATGAAAAATAGTAAAAATACTCCTATTGATTAGGCCAGCCATTGCTTCGATCGCATTTCTTGGAGATCTCATCCCATTAGAAATTAGCGATCGTTTGGTTCAATTCATTCAAATGTATGATGCCAATATCCATATGTTCAGGCCATAGGAAGGTTCCCGTCACATCAAGATGTACAGTGGCAGTCCCGGCATTCCGTCCTGTGAGTAAGTCAAACACATAATCCCCGACCATCACTGATTTTTGGGGTGTTGAGTTCCAAGTTTGCAGTAAATAATTAATACCATCAGGGCTGGGTTTTGGGGTGCAGCAATCTCGTCCGAGTATATGGTCTGTGTTAAAAAAAGTATCTAGTCCACTGGCTTTTAAGGTTTTAGCTGCAACAGTTTTACTATTTCGTGTCAGGATACCAATGCGTTTGTCTTGCGATCGGAGTGTTTCGAGTAGGTCAATGGCACCGGGTTGAGGCTTGGAATGTTCTGCGATGTCAAGTTCAATTTGTTCGAGTTGAATTCGACGTTGTTTAGCTTCGTTGGGGGGAAGAGCTTCGATCGCTTCTAATATATTTTTTTCACCGGGGATTCCCAGTTGACAACAAATATCAGCGAAATCATGAGCGGCGATCGTTAATGTGCCATCCATATCAAAAATCCAGCATTCTCGATTTGAAAGATTCATTTCTCAATGTGCTCTATTTATTTAAAGTCTGAATGTTAGCGTACAATAAAATTATGACTTTGTGTATCAATTATCGCAGTTAGTCAATGATCAATTCAAATATCTGTTCTACGAGCGATCGAAATTACAGAGAGCAAACTGTTGAAAGATTTCCCTTAATTAATCACCCAAATTTGAAAGCGAAAATTTCGACGGCGGCTCATCAATTCGGGCAACTGTTGAAAGCTTTCCACTAAACTCAGTCGCTAATTGAATAAATGCTTTACTTCCTGAACATGATGGATTACTTAACACCACAGGCTGATAGGTATCCACTGCCTTGGCAATATTCACATCCACTGGAATCTTAGTTTTGAACAGCTTCACTTCACTAAAATCATCATTCAACCGCTTCATCACTTGATTGTGATAACGGCCCGTAAATAGATTGCCTGACAACGAAAATGCAATTCCTAACATTTCCACATCCACCGCCGGATTATCCTTATGAGTTTCCTTCAGTCGAGCAATCCGACGCTGAAGAAGTTGAATCCCAATCAAAGATAAAGGTTCAGGGCGAGATGGAATTAAATAATAGTTACTCGCCAACAGCGCACTCCGCGTCACCAAATTATAGCCCGGTGCACAATCCAAAATAATAACGTCAAAATCATTCCCGATCGGACCCAGAATATCCCGAATCAGACTTACTTCAAACTCATTCCATACTTGTTCAAACTGATCCGATCGTCCCTGTTGAACCGATCGACGATGGAGCAATTCTGATACCAAAAATTCATCATACAAATCAATATCGCCTGCCAACAAACTCAGATTCGGCACATTGCAAACGTAGCCCTGAATCGCGTCTCGGGTTAGGTCTGCTAGCTTTGGATTACCGCGCACCCCTTCATGAATCAAAGTCCGCAACGTCTTTTTCTGCGCTCTCAAATTTGCAAATTCCCCCGGCGGCATCAAACTCAACGTTGCACTAATTTGGGTATCTAAATCAACAATTAAGACGCGTTTGTTTTGATATTTCGCCAAACAAGCTGCTAAATTAACCGTCATTGTCGTCTTGCCAACGCCGCCTTTCATGTTAGTAGATGCAATGATATACGCCATGAGTCCTTGCCTTCTTGAACGATGAAATCAAGCCCATTGGTTAGCTTGTTTGGCTAAGTGAGGGGACTGGGAGCTAATATACATTAACCGAGCGATCGCACAACATCTTTCTGAGGACATCTTGTAAGACCCATGCAGTACTGGAATACCCTTCAATCCCAAGTAAAATCCATATCTTCTGCGCCCGCTTGGGATCTGTCCGACCTCTACAACGGCCTTGAAGATCCTGAAATCCAAACCGACCTACAGAACCTCAGCCAATTCGCCAGCCAGTTTCGAGAAACCTATCGGAATCACGTTAACCGCCTCAGTCCCGTTCAGATTGCCGACTGTTTGCATCAGCTTGAAGCGATGTATGAACGATCGGGCTACCTGTATGCGTTTCCGGCATTAATTTTCAACGCAAACACCCAAGACAAAACGGCTAAACAAGCCATGGATAGAGCCATGGAAGCCTATACCCAACTTCAGAATCAACTGTTATTTTTTGACCTAGAACTCAAGCAACTCACTCCAGAGCAGTTTCAAAAATTAACGATCGCCCCCGAACTCCAGACCTACCAGCACTACTTCGCCCAAATCGCCAAATTTCGTCCGTACCTGCTCCCCGAAGCCGTTGAACAAACCCGCAACCAGAGCAGTCTCACAGGCCGCGAGGCATTCATTCAGCTTCGATCGGTCCATCTAGGCGAACAAACCTACCCCCCTGTCACACCGCCCGACGGTCAAACCGCCAGCACCGAAGCCGAATTAGGAGCCTTATCGTTTCATCCCGATCGCGACACGCGGACTGCTGCCTATGAGTCCATCCGATCGGTGATGAAGACCCACAATTCTCTGTATGCCTATATTCTCAACGCCGTCGCCCAAGACCACAGATTAGAAAACGAAATGCGCGGCCATGGCTCAACCCTGGAAAAGCAACTCCTGGGCGATCAAGTCTCTGAATCTGTTTTCAATGCAATCATGGAGGGAATGGACGATCGATCGGACCTGTTTCAGCGCTATTACCGTCTGAAAGGAAAAGCCCTCGGCCAGACGATTCGCAGTGCCGATCTGTATGCTCCTTGGAGTCTTGAGGCCGTGCCTGCAATTCCCTACGAGGAAGGTGTTAAGACTTTGATGGCGGCGATCGAGCAGTTTGATGTGAACTATGCGCGTCGGGCGGAAGAATTTTTCGTGAACAATTGGGTGGATGCAACGGTGCGACCCGGCAAGCAAGGCGGAGCATTCTGTTGGTACATCCACGGGAAGCATAGTTATTTGCTGCAATCCTATACCGAGGACCATAGCTCACTATTTACGCTGGCTCACGAGATGGGACACGGGTTACATTTTGCTTGGATCGGCGATCGGCAGAGCTATTTCAACAGTATGCCGCCTATGGTTTCGGCGGAAATTGCTTCGACGTTCAATGAATTGCTGTTGCTGGATTATTTATTGAAACAGGCGGAGGGGGATAAAGAATTAACTAAAACGTTAATCACTCGTCAACTTGAAGATCAACTTAGTCTTCTGTTCCGTCAAAGTACTATCAGCCGACTAGAACGCATGATTCACGATCGGGCCACTGAAGGAACCTTTGATGCGACCTTTGTAAATCAAGCTTGGATGGAGTTGTATAAAAATCTTTGCGGGGATGCGGTGGAGCTTTTGCCTGAGCATCAATACGATTGGGCGCGCATTGGCCATATCTTTTTCAAACCCTTTTATTGTTACCAATACACCGCCTCTACTATTGTCAGTTTGGCCTGTTATCAAAAGTATCTCGAAGTCGGAAAAGCCTTCATTCCAGGATATTTAGAATTGCTTTCTGTAGGCGACAGTATGGATCAAGTGGAGGCACTGAAAAAGTATGTTGGAGTTGATTTGGAAGATGCTGCGACCATTCGTGGGGCATTGCAGTATGTGGAACGGTTAATCGATCGGTTGGAAGAGTCGATCGATTAACCAGAAACTATTCAAGTAATTCCAACCTGAATTTGTCCGTCGATTACACGGACAGGATAAACAGCGACACTCACCGACTCATCATCCAAGCATTCACCTGTGATCAAATTAAAGTTCTGTTTGTAAATAGGGGATGCGACTTTTGGAATACCTTGCCGATCGCCCACAATGCCGCGAGACAAAACATAGGCTTTACTAAAGGGATCATAGTTGGCGATCGCAAAGACTTCATTGCCAATTCTGAAAATAGCAACCTGCTCATTATTGACTAATGCGCAAACGCCTGTGTTTGGAATGATACGAGTGAGGGGACAAATAGTTTCCCATTGAGAAACTGCTGGGATTGTGGTTTGGGTCATGGGTATTTCAGAGAATGGTTTGGTTCCCCCTTAGCCAGGGGATTTAGGCAATTGTTACTATGCAATAACGACTTGCTGTTCCGATCGTTCATGATCAAACGGGGGGCGAACTTGGCCGCGTTCTTCGACTCGCATTAAACTCGGGTCAGGACTATCTACATTTACAAAATGATTGAATCGCTGGAGTTTTTCCGGGTCTGCGATCGTAGCTTTCCATTCACAAGCATAGGTTTGAACTTGATAGGCCATTTCGGCTTCCAATTCGGCACAAATGCCCAAGGAATCATGAATCACGACTTGTTTAAGATAGTCGAGTCCACCTTCCATTTTATTCAGCCAGGTAGCAGTACGTTCTAGTCGATTTGCGGTGCGAATATAGAACATTAGGAACCGATCGATATACTGTATCAATGTTTCTTTGTCTAAATCTTCTGCAATCAATTGCGCATGTTGAGGACGAATACCGCCATTACCGCAAACATAAAGGTTCCAGCCCTTTTCAGTGGCAATAATTCCAAAGTCTTTACTCTGCGCTTCAGCACATTCTCGGGTACAGCCAGATACTGCTGATTTGAATTTGTGCGGTGCCCGAAGTCCGCGATAACGGAGTTCAATTTCGATCGCCAAACTGGTCGAATCCTGAACCCCAAAACGGCACCAAGTACTACCCACACAGGACTTCACCGTCCGCAGAGCTTTCCCGTAAGCATGACCCGATTCAAATCCAGCATTCACCAAACGCGCCCAAATTAATGGCAATTGATCAACTCGTGCCCCTAACAAATCAATCCGCTGTCCGCCAGTAATCTTGGTGTATAGATTGAAATCGCGGGCCACTTCACCAATCACAATCAGCATATTAGGCGTAATTTCACCGCCCGGAATTCTGGGAATAACTGAATAGGTACCATCTTTTTGAATATTCGCAAGGAATGCATCATTAGTATCCTGTAGCCCCGCATGAGTTGGAGTTAAGACGTAATCATTCCAAGCTGATGCCAGAATAGACCCGATCGCAGGTTTGCAAATTTCACAGCCCCTACCACTTCCATGCCGATCGAGTAATTCATCAAAGGTTTTAATTTGATGAGTCCGAATCAGTGAATAGAGTTCTTGTCGGGAGAATGCAAAGTGTTCGCAGATGTCTTTTTTGACTTCAATGCCTGCCGCCTTGAGTTCGGCTTTAAGTAAATCAGTGACGAGGGGAACACAACCACCACAGCCTGTTCCAGCATTTGTACATTTTTTGACCGCACCAATATCGGTTAAGCCTTGGTCTTGAATAGCATTACAAATTTGGGCTTTGGTCACATTGTTACAAGAACAAATCTGTGCAGTGTCAGGCAAACTTTCCACGCCCATAGAGAAACTTGAACCACCCTCACGAGGTGGCATTAGCAAATCTTCGGGATGGGGCGGGAGAACGATCGCATTTTGGACTAATTGTAATAAGTTGCCGTAAGCCGACGCATCACCAATTAAAATACCACCGAGCAACAAGGAACCGGATTCATTCACGACCAGCTTCTTATAGGTGCCATTGACTGAATCTTTGATGGCAATCTCCTTTGAACCCGGAGTCCTAGCAAACGCATCTCCAAAGCTTGCAACGTCAACCCCCAATAACTTCAATTTAGTGGACATATCTGCGCCCGTAAATTGATTGCTTTCGGGTTCGCATAAATGGTCCGCCGCGACTGTGGCCATCGTATAACCGGGTGCAACTAAACCATAAATCCGGTTTTCATATAGGGCACATTCCCCGATCGCATGAATGTCTGGATCCGATGTTTGGCAAGCTTCATTCACCACAATGCCACCCCGATCGCCCACCACTAATCCACAATCCCGAGCAATATCATCCCGTGGCCGAATTCCAGCCGAGAAGACAATCATATCGGTTTGCAATTCAGACCCATCCGCAAACACCATTTTATGAACGGTACCATTCTCATTCACAATTTCGGTCGTAGATTTATTAACGTGAACTTTCACGCCCAAGGCTTCAATTTGGTCTTTTAAAACCGCACCGCCCACATCATCAACTTGAACAGGCATCAAACGCGGTGCAAATTCAACCACATGGGTTTCTAATCCCATATTTTTCAATGCATTTGCACATTCCAATCCCAACAATCCACCGCCAACGACTACGCCCACCTTACTCTTTTTGGCATGGGCCGACATCGCTTCGAGATCTTCAATGGTGCGATAAACAAATGTCCCATCAGCATCTTTGCCCTTAATCGGCGGCACAAAAGGATAAGAACCTGTGGCCAATACTACTTTGTCATAATTGACGCTTACGCCATTGGCAGAGGTAATGATTTTACTAGTCCGATCGATCGTACTAGCCCGATCGCCAATATGAATTTGAATGTTGTTATTTTTATATAGATCGGCTTCAACCAAAGATAAATCATCTGCGGTTTTGCCTAAGAAAAATCCACTCAGATTTACACGATCGTAGGCGACCCGAGGTTCTTCGCAAAATGTAATTAGATTCCAGTCAGCCGTTGCCCCTTTGTCAATCATGCACTGCAAAAACTTGTGGCCAACCATGCCATTGCCAATCACAACCAGGTTCTTCTTCGTCATAGGAATGTTGTTAGATACATGATGTTCTCTTTGGTTAAGTCTAGAGGGCATCGTCAAAAGATGATAGAGGTCATTAGTAGTGAACGATACCAAACCTCCTAAACTCACGCTGAAAATGCACAATCTCTATCTTTTTTTTAGAATTGGATTCAAAATCGGGAATGAGATTAGACTGGATTAAGAACGATCACGAACAATCAAAAATATATGTAACGTAGTATGTAACGTAGCCGATCTAGGCTTAATTGATCTAAGCAGAGTTGATCTAGAGCATAGCTAATCTAGACATGACGGAATTGTTTAATTAAATTACTTGGTCTCCATCCAATTTTTGCCTGAATGAATATCGACCTTCAGCGGCACAGACAATTGAACTGCACTTTCCATGGTGACTTGAATCACCGATCGCACCTCTTCCCATAAATCAGGACGTACTTCAAAAATCAATTCATCATGAACTTGTAATAAAAGTGTTGCATCAATAGATTTAAGCTTAGGGTGCAATTGAATCATCGCGAGCTTGATGATGTCCGCACTCGATCCTTGAATAGGCGCATTGGCAGCAGCGCGCAACGTTTGAGCATCGAATTGATCTCGCAATCGAATTGATTTAAGGTCAATGTCCTTCTGATTGGTTCCCTTCAGTAGTTTTACACTTTCACTATTAAAACTAAAGTACCGACGACGGCCACAAATTGTCTCGACATAACAGTTTGAGATCGCCTCTCGTTTCATTTGTTGCAAGTATTCAAACACTTTAGAATAGCGTTGGTTAAAGCGTTCAATAAACTGTTTCGCTTCAGCCACTTTCATATTGGTTTCTTGGGCAAATTTTTGTGCGCCCATACCATAAATCACGCCAAAGTTAATGATTTTTCCGAGGCGGCGTTCTTCGGATGAAATATCATCTTTGTCCAATAGCAATCGGGCGGTTAGGGTATGAACGTCTTCGTTATTTCGGTAGGCTTCGAGTAAAATAGGTTCTTGGCTGAGGTGCGCTAAAATTCGCAATTCGATTTGGGAATAGTCTGCACCGACCAAGAGCCAGCCGTCTCGGGGAATAAATGCTTTACGGATTTGGCGGCTGAATGCAGTGCGAATTGGAATATTTTGGAGGTTGGGTTCAGATGAGGAAAGTCGGCCTGTAGCGGTGACGGCTTGGTTGTAGTCCGTGTGAACTCGGTGAGTGTCCGATCGGACCAAGTTTGGCAATGCGTCAACGTAGGTAGATTTGAGTTTGGATAAGGTTCTGTATTCAACAATAGAGTCTATGACTGGATGATCGCCATGTAATTTCTCCAGAGTTGCCGCATCCGTTGAGAATCCGGTTCTGATTTTACGGGACTTTTTAACATCTAGTCCTAATTTTTCAAATAACAATTCACTCAATTGCTTTGGCGATCCGAGATTAAATTCCTCGCCCGCAGCACTGTAAGCAGCCGTTTCAATACGTTGAAGATCTTGTTCCAATTCCTTTGAAAAGCCATTTAAGTAATCACTATCAATGCAAATCCCTACTGTTTCCATATCAGCCAAAACTGGCTCTAGCGGCATCTCAACTGTTTTAAATAATTTAAGTAAATGAGGGGTTTGGTTGAGACTTTCTTGGAGATGACTAACCAGTAAAAACGTCGTATAAACATCAGTGCCGCAGTAAATTGCAACATCAGAAATCGGCAGATCAGCGATCGTTTTCCCCTTAGGCACTAAGCTCGAAAAACTTTGGGCAGTTAATCCGAGATAACGCAAACTGAGATCGGTTAAATTGTGTTTTGCTTCAGGTTCAATGACGTAACTCGCTAACATCGTATCAAATACAACACCTGCAAGATTGATTCCTTGGAATTTCAAGACTAGCCGATCGAACTTTGCATTTTGGAACGCCTTCGGATAAGCATCACTTTCTAGGATTGGACGGAGCGCATTTAGTACGGTTGCTAATGGGAGATTCTGCCCCGTAACGTGCCCGATCGGAATATAAGCCATCCCATCAAACTCCCCCGCCCAACAGCATCCCAGCCCCACTAGCTTTGCATCACGCGGTTCCAAAGACGTAGTTTCAGTGTCCCAAGCCACGGGAACTTCGGGATTGGTGCAGAGTTTTAAACCTTCCACTAGTGCATTAAGTTTATCAACTGTATCAATGATCTCAGGTTCGATCGTAGCTGGTTTGAGTTGTGATTGTTCCAGTGATGCTTTTTCGGTATCTTCAGAACTGAAAAACCAAGTTTCTGGATCAACATAAGGCGATCGTTTTTGTGATTTCTTTGCTAATTCTTGAGGTGTTTCAGCATCCTCCCCAGCAGCGCGCCGACGGAGTTTCTCAATTTTGCCACTAAAGGTTTTGAATTCTAATTTATCAATCCAAGTCTGAACTTCTTCAGGATCAAAGGGCGCTAACTTGCAGGCTTCTGGCTCGTGATCCAACGGTGTGGAAAGTGCAATTTGGGCCATCCGCTGAGAATGGTAAGCGGAATCTTTGCCTTCTTCAAGTTTGCGTTTCACCGCTCCTTTTAGTTCTTCAATAGATTCATAAATTTTATCAAGTGTTCCATAGGTATTAATCAACGTCGTAGCCGTTTTTTCACCAATCCCTTTCACGCCTGTAATATTATCAGAACTATCGCCGCACAAGGCTTTGAAATCTACAACTTGCGATGGAAATACGCCCATTTTTTCTTTTACTTCCGCAATCCCAAACTCACGAGGCGGGGGTGCAGCTTTCCCAAAAGTGCTGCTCATATACAAAATCTTTGTATGTTCGTTGTCATCAACCAATTGAAACAAATCCCGATCGCCACTTAAAATCCTTACGGTCCAGCCTTGACTCGCCGCTTTGGTCGCCATTGTCCCAATCACATCATCGGCTTCATATCCTGGAGAAACAACAATTTTGAATCGCATACTTCTAAGCAGCAATACTAGATTGTCCAGATCGGGGCGAAAGTCTTCCGGGGCTTCGTTGCGATTTGCTTTGTACGTCGGGTCTTCTATGTGGCGAAAGGTTGGCCCGCCGAGATCAAATGCGATCGCAACATAATCAGGCGTTTCAGTTTCGATCGTTTCTAGCAATGCCTTAATGAACCCAAACGAGACACTAGTCGAAACGCCCTCAGAATTACGCAAGCCGCCATCACGCCCCTTAGAGAACGCGTAATAGGAGCGAAAGGCCAAGGAATGTCCATCCACAAGGAGGATTTTTGGGGTTGGAGAAGTCATGGCGAATCATCAGCGGCAGGGCGGGATCTATTGTAGGGGATTATCACGTCAATCGATCGCGCAATTCATGCGGATGTCGGCAGGTAATTTGATACCCGATCGCAATCAACAATACGGAGACTAGGACAATCGGCAAACAGAATGGTAAATAGAATGCATGACGACGATCGCGTTGAATCATTTTAGTAATCCGATCGAGTCCAATAGCTAAGTTCGATCGTTGTTCACTAATGGTTGGATCATCCGAGAATTCATCCCTATCATCAATCAACTCTTCTCTTATCTCCCTCTTACCAAGGGCAGCTAGAGGGGATCCTCCAACCAACTGTTTTTGCCAATACAAATCATGCCCAATCAACAAAAAACGTTTAAAATAATGCCCTAATCCATTCGGTGGTGCATGAAGCGATCGGGCCTTTGGTTGCCGCCAAATCGTATATCCAGCGGCTAGTAGTGTTTGGGCATGAATAACACAATTCCCGCGATACAAAGGTAAATTAGTTGGAATTGGAATAGCTTCAAGTACCGATCGTCTGAATGCAACGTTATTTAAAAAGTATTGATTAACAGAGAAGAGATCCGATCGGCCCGAATATTGTGGAAAGACATAACATAATGCGATCGCTGTCCCATAGAGTCCAATACCATCCGTCGTAGTCTCGCCACAAACAATTTGAATATTCACATTATCAAAGCTACCGACAAGTGTTGCTAACCAATCGCCCTCATAAATACAATCTGAGTCGTAATAGACAATAATTTCACCTGTTGTCCATTTAATGCCTAGCATTTTAGACTCATAGTATTCAGTCTCTGGGGGAGCGGATTTGATGGTAAGCCAAGGATAACGTAGTTGTAATTGATTGAGAACCTGTCTGGGTGTATTTCCGCTGTCAATTAAGACCACTTCATTTGCTTGTTCAGGCGATTGGGCTGCAAGTGATACAATCGATTTTTGTAATCTCTTTATATCAGAGGTCTCTAAGTTTTCGGTTTCTAAAATGATAGAGAATGTTATCTCGTTCATAGTTCTATTCATTAGAAAGCCCGAGAAGTTCTGTTTGTGAAGCTTCGGGCAGTAGGCGAGACTCTATTGGGTAAGATGCTATTGGGCGAGAGGGCATGGGGCGTGCGGTCCATGGTTTTTTGCCCGAAATCAAAATATCCCACCAATGAAAGTGCATCGCTAAAAGATGATCGAGTTCTTTAGTATCCTTGGTCGATCGGCCTGCATCAAATATATCGGGCAAACAATAGGCCGCAATTTCTGATGCCTGCAACATATGTAATACTCCAACCGAAAAACCACCACCTGCATAGACAATACAACCCCCCATGGGTAATGCTTTCATATTTTGCATCGCATAGGGAATCTTTTCGTCAGCCGTCCCAGAACTGTCTTGAAATTTACATTCGATGGCAAAGGCTTTAGGGTTTTGATCTGAGATTAAAAGCATATCAACCCGACGATTTTTACCAATAATAGATTTACCAATGCTAACTTCTCGGTAGATTTGAATGCCCCGATCGCTGAAATTCCAGTGTAAGTAATCTGCAATCAAATTAGCATACTCGTATCCACTCATAGCCATAATTCTGTCCAGATTTAGGTCAAGTTATATCAAATTCAGAATCGTAATCTCAGGATTCAAAAAGTCATTCATTCGGGTTTGAGAAATTTCTACCGCTTCAGCACAAATATCATTCCCTAAAAAATCCCTATTCTGCTGAAGTGCCGCAAGTCCCACGCTTCCCGATCCCATAAATGGATCAACAATACACTCTCCAAGTTGAGTACTTTGCCGAATTAAAATTTCTGATACAGGAACAGGTTTCTCTGTGGGATACCCTCGAAAAATCCGGGGATATTGAATCACATCAGCAATAGATAGATCATTCAGTTTTCGCTTTCCTTTCTCAAAAAACAGAATCATCTCATAACGCGATCGGTAATGGTAGCCCATCCCAATTTTTTGTTTATCCCATATAATTGGCTTCCAAAATCGAAACCCCGCCAACTCTGCGATCGGTTTCACCACAAACATCGTCTCTGCATCACAGAACAAATAAAAATGTCGATGATTTTTCAAAATTCGATAACATTCAACAAATAGTTCCTCAAAACGATCGTTCGGAAAAATCTGAAACCAGACATTACTCGATGCTTTACTATTCTTCAGCCGCGTGGTGGTGCCAATGCGACGATGTTTTTCCAAAGATTCATAAGGTGGATCCGTCACAATCAAATCAACCGAGGCATCAGGCAACGATCGCAGCCAATCCACTGCATCTTGTTGATGGAGTTGAAAAGTCGGTAAATTCCCCATCTCATAACCCAAAATACACAAGTACTACTCTTCGGCCTATTCTAGTCGCTAGCGTGGCAAGGTCTCAAAGTTTTCCACTAACTCCAACTCAGCTGACTCTAATTCCGGTTCGGGTTCGGGCAGTTGAGATTCCAAAATAGGCAATTTCACCCGCACCTGTAAGTCTTTTGTTTGGGCTTCGGGAAGAGCTATGGTCTCTAGATTTTGCAGTTCTAAATTTTGTGATGATGCCCGACTGATAATTCGATCGAAGGCTTGAGTCACAAACCCTTGCAAAAACGCCGATCGTTGATTTTGTTGGAATACCGTTTTGATAATGGTTTGGAGCCGATCGCGTTGAATGGCCGGGGCTGGGTTGGTTGATGAGCGATCGTCACTTTCCCAATATTCAATGAGTGCCAATCCTGCAATTCGTGTTAAATATGCGCCACTCACACCCTGCACCGCGCCGCCCGCCATGTAGGTCAATGCGTTGGTCTTAAGTAAGGCTCCGATCGCTTGGGTCGAGACTTCAACAATGCCAAGTTTTATCATCAATTCAGACAATGTTTTGGCAATGGTTTTCGCTTGATCTAGGGAAAATTTTTGTTGATACAAATTACTCAAATCCGCTACCATTTGACCATTGATTGCCGCTGTTGCCAACAAGTCAATCGCGGGAAACGGAGTCGCAAAGGCTGTCCCCGCGACTACCCACTGCGATCGTTCAATCATGGGCAAAGCACGAATTCTACGTTTTTCATTCAGTTTTGCGTTGGCCGCTACCTTCAGCGCCTCCGCATCCCCGAGCGAACTAGCAATTATTAATTTCTGTGCATCATTCAAAAGAATTGTTTGCAACCGCTGGGTGAGTTCGTCCACTTGAGGTTCGGGTTCTTCGAGCCATTCTTTGGCACTACCATCATTTTGGTATTGCCGTACTTTAATCGGGCGAGGTTGAGAGGCGATCGCAATTACATCCTCTGCTGCAATCATCCCTGAAACCCGCTCGCGAATTTTAGCAAGTAGTTCAATCTGTTCTTTCGGCAAATATTGATCTTGTTTGTTCAGCACAATCACCGATCGACGGTAAGCCGCATTCAATTGCTGAAGAATTTTAAGTTCTGAATCCAGCAAATCGCCCATCACCACAAAAATAACCAAGTCCGCCGATTTCCCTATTGTCAGCGTATCCGCATCATCGGCGGTCGTCAGAATCGATCGGGTATCGGTAATTTGAACTTTGTGGGACAAATCGTTGAGCCGATCGTTCTGAAGCCAATGGGCATCAAGCCATTCATGCAGCGTGGTTTTACCCACGGCTTTACTCCCTAAAATCGCAAACTTCAAATGATCCCGTTTCAGCGCCGCCAAAATTTCGTGCAACTGCGATCGCAACGCTTCGGCCTGTTGAGTGGATTGCTCCCGATCGGGTTCATCGATCGCAAGTTCTTGCAGTTGGAGTGCGACTTGATTGACCACAGTTTCAGCTTCAATAATCGCTGATTTAACGCCTGCGATCGTCACAGGTTTTCGCCGAATCATACTCCCCGTCGGAAGGTTAGCCGCTTGCAACCCCAGCCATGCCAGCCCGCTCCCCAACACTATGGCAGGCATCCAATCGCTCAACACATCCGTCACACCATCCAACGCCCAGATTGCGCCAGAAAATCCCAAAGCTCCCAATGCAATAGCTTGAGTCTGATTCACTAACCACTTTGAAGACTTGTGCAAAGCGTTCTGCTGCGATCGATCCTCGCCCAACGGTGCTGCCATAACCTCATAACTCCCCGTAAAACCTGCGCGATCAAACCAGTCCATGCCCTTAGGATAGTGCATTTACATGAGTTTGATAAAGTTGGAATCCCGATAAAATAAGGACTAAGGCGGCCTCCTTCAAGTCGATATGAACTCGAAGGAGGCTGTTTTTAATAGCGGGACATGGATTTGAACCAAGGACCTTCGGGTTATGAGCCCGACGAGCTACCAGACTGCTCTATCCCGCGATATTAGTCAAATTTGGCTGCTTGC
>JAYUEW010000041.1:0-2400 GCA_043739045.1 Synechococcales cyanobacterium | reverse complement strand
ACGGTTTCTCCGATGTTGGCTGCTCGAACCTGTCCGCAATAATGGCTACGCATATGACTAAATCTGGCTTCTGACTAAATTGAAAACTTTCCCATTATGCCAGGGTTTGGCGATCGTACCCCATTAAGATCCTGATCTGAATCAAGCTAATCAGGTTTCAGCCCCCGATCAATCCTCTTCGATTCTCTATGTGCGATCGCGTTGGATTCAATCACTACATCAATATGAATCCAAAGTATGAACCCAAAACGACGACCTCTAGAATGAACCTTTAGAACTATTAGTGTCTTAGCGCATAAGATAGAATTAGCGTTCTCAATGTTATATTCAACAGCCTAAATTCAATTTCATCATGTCTCCGAATTACCCGCTTAGCATTGCGCCAATGATGGATCGAACCGATCGTCACTACCGCTATTTCATGCGCCAAATCACCCGCCACACCTTGCTCTATACCGAAATGGTCACAAGCCAAGCGATCAAACATGGAGATCTCGATCGGCTCCTCGGATTCTCTGAACTCGAAAAACCGATCGTCCTTCAAGTCGGCGGCGACGAACCCATTGATTTGGCCCATTGTGCAAAACTTGCGGAAGATTTTGGCTACGACGAGATCAATCTGAATGTGGGCTGTCCAAGTAGTCGTGTACAAAGCGGTAACTTTGGAGCCTGTTTGATGTTTGACCCCGATCGGGTGGCAGATTGTATTAGTGCCATGAAAAATGCGACCCAAATTCCTGTTTCTGTCAAACATCGGATTGGTGTAGATGATCAAGATGCCTACGAAGATTTGACAAAATTTGTCAGGACTGTGGCAGCGGCAGGATGCGATCGGTTCAATGTCCATGCCCGTAAAGCGTGGCTCCAAGGACTCAGCCCTAAGGAAAACCGTGAAGTTCCACCCTTGCGTTATGAAGATGTCTATCAATTAAAACAAGATTTCCCAACACTATTTATTGAAATTAATGGTGGATTTCTTACCTTAGAACAATCGCTGAAACAACTCGATCGGGTGAATGCAGTCATGATTGGTCGTGCGGCTTATGATGATCCCTATTTGTTTGCGCAAGCCGATCGATTGTTTTATGATGACAATAGTCCCGTGAAATCCCGTCATGAAGTAGTAGAAGGGATGTTTGAATATGTCGATCGGCACGCAGCAAATGGTAACAAACTCCATTCAATCACGCGCCACATGCATCAGTTATTTAAAGGCCAACAAAATAACCGATCGTGGAAACGAATCTTGTCGGAAAAAGGAAGTATTCTCGGAGCCGGGAGTGAAGTACTTAAGGAAGCGATGGATACAGTTTTACGGGAGTAATTTAAAACCAATATTTAAAAACCAATACTTAAAAACCAATATTTAAAAACCAATGGTGAGAGTTAGGTAGTATCCTTGTGTGAAGGATCGACCTTATTTCTCGCTCTCCAGTATTGCCTTTGCTTGTAAAAGTTCTTTGTGCTTCTCTTGATTGATTTTCGGATAGTGGAGATTGAGTTCTTTCAATTTGGCATAAATGGTGCCTGCCACCGCAAGGTGAGTAAACCACTTGTGATCGGCTGAGACGATGTGCCAGGGTGCTACCTCAGTACTGGTGTGATTAAACATATCTTCGTAAACAGTCATATAGTCATCCCAAAACGCACGCTCTTTAGAATCATTGGTGGAGAATTTCCAATTCTTCTCGGGACGATTGATCCGTTCTAAAAATCGCTTCTTTTGTTCTTCTTTCGACACATTCAGGAAAAATTTTAGGATGACTGTCCCATTGTTAACGAGATATTTCTCGAAGTTATTGATTTCCTCAAAGCGCTGCTTCCAAAGATTTTTGTTGATTAGGTTAGGCGGAAGTCGCCCCTGCTCCATAATTTCTGGATGGACTCGCGTTATTAAGATTTCCTCATAATAAGAGCGGTTAAAAATTCCAATTTTCCCTCGTTCTGGTAGGGCTTTGGAACATCGCCAGAGATAGTCGTGACTTAACTCTTCTGTAGACGGAGCTTTGAAGTTATTCACTTGACATCCTTGGGGATTAATTCCGGACATGACGTGTTTGATAGTGCTATCTTTACCCGCTGCATCCATCGCTTGAAAAATGATCAGCAATGAGTAAGTATTCTGGGCATAAAGCATATCTTGGTAATGTTTTAAAGCCTCAATTACTTCCTGCAAGTCACCTTGAGAGTCCGACTTATTTAGATAATGGGCTTTATAACCTGGGTCGTAGTCTTTGGCAAGGGAAATTTTCTGCCCAGGCGGCACAATTAAAGGACGCATAAATTCCGCATGACTTGTACTGTCAAATAGTTTCAATGCTGAATCATTTTTGCTGTGTTGTTTTGTCATATTTTTTATGCTCTTTAGTCTGATTTGGTTTGCAGCTTGGTCAGGTGAAC
>JAYUEW010000040.1:0-4359 GCA_043739045.1 Synechococcales cyanobacterium | reverse complement strand
GCGATTTGCCGTTCGTAGATGTCGCGTTGGACTTCATCAGGCAAGAGAATCATGATGAAATCAGCAGCCTTGGTGGCATCGGCAACGGTTTTCACGTCCAAGCCTGCTTCCTTCGCCTTCAGCGCGGATTTGCTGCCTTCATACAGTCCGACAATGACGTTGACACCGCTGTCACTTAAATTTTGAGCATGGGCATGGCCTTGAGAGCCAAAACCAATAATTGCAACGGTTTTGCCGTTGAGTAGGTCGAGATTTGCATCTGCGTCGTAGTACATCCGCGCCATAGTCTTAATTCTCCTTGAGAGCTTCGCTTTGCAAGCGTTGAAAAGCCTGTAAAAAATCGCAAGCCCATATCTTAGCAAGAAGCGGCACTCGAACAGCGGTGGAATGTTACGTAACTCACAAACTCGAAAGTCACACAACAAATAAAGAAGACCTACGATCGCACGCTTTGGAGCGGCAAAATCACCGTAAAAGTCGTCGCGCCGCCCACACTCTCCAGCTTCACTTCGCCGCCAAGCCGCAATGTCAGCTTCTTCACTAGGGCAAGTCCTAACCCGGTTCCGCCCAGTTTACGAATGTCTAGGCGAGGAATTCGATAAAACTTCCCGAACACCTTCGATCGTTCTTCCAAGGGAATCTCAACGCCAGAATTGATTACCTGCAAATGAAGTTGTGTTGGAGAATTCGATCGGGTTCCTTTTTTCTGGAAGGCGTGAACTCGAATATTTTCTCCGCTAGGTGTATATCGATAGGCATTATTAAGCAACTCAACCATAATGCGCGACAGACTAATTTGATCGCACATCAGGGCTGGAAGGTTGGGTTCAATGTTAATACTGTAGTTAAAATTATATTCTTGGAAGCGCTTCTGGAAGGGTTTGACGACGTAGGTTACCCATTGCGGTATGTCAATGGAGCTAATCACTAACGACACGGTGTCATTGTCAAGCTGCTGCAAGTCCAGCAAATCTTGAATCAGCTTAGTTTCCCGATCGCATTCCTTTTGCAACACTTCCAGATAGCGACTTACCTTTGAGTACGCGGGAGCCTCTAGGATAAATGGAGCCTCTGGGTCCGCCAGTGCGTCATACTCATTCGATCGACTCAGGGCTAAGCTCAGCATTTGAATCGACATTTTAATATTTGACAACGGAATCCTTAGCTCGTAGGACACGGTACTGAGAAAAGTGTCCTGAAGTTGATTGAGACGTTTTAGCTCGACGGATTGGGTTTGGCTGACTCGCAGAAAACGCATTTGACGTAGGCCGATCGCACAGTAGGTGCCCACTTGATCTAATAGGTCCAACACGTCTGCGTCAAAATTTTCACGGGCTTCACGATGAACCATAAGTTCGCCCAAGACTTCCATTTGGCTAATCAACGGATAGCGAAACGTAAAGACCGGGGCTTCAGGATGATCATGGGTTAGCTTGGCTTCAACGATCGGGTTGATATTGGGCGCGTCTGTATCGGGGAAACTGGTGTGGTGGACGAGGAACGAGCCGACTTCATCGCGATCGCACACATACTGATAGAGCGCTGTCGTTAACGTTGCTTCACCATTAAAGATTCGCAGTTGACAACCACAAACATCTAGTAGTTGTACTATTCCCTTCACCGAATGTTCACAAATTGCATGACAGTCAACAGATTCTCTCACCAACGCCTGAAGCTGTCTTAGAAATGCGGCCTTTAAATTTTCGTTTAACGTTTTCGGTGTCGAAGCTTCCAAGGAAAGCTCTCCTAGCGCAGCATAAAGCGAGTTGAGATTAAATTTAGCATTCTATGATTTCCTGCCGCAGACTAGCCCAGACCTTCACGGAATGTCAAATCATCATAATAATAGTGAGTATCCTAGTTTACATGCAGAATCTTCCATGACATCGAAATTTTTCCAGAGCTTTTCACTTCCCCCCAATTTAATCTTAGATGTATTGATTCAACCCTGGCTTTTGGAGGATATTGGTCGGGGCGATCGGGTGACCCAAGCCTTGATGGTGAAGGGTTCGCAGAGAAATAGCGCTACTTGGGTTGCGAAGGAAACTGGGATTGTTGCCGGATTGCCGATCGCAGCCCGAGTTTTTCAGCTTTTAGACCCACAGGTTGAATTTGAAGTCTGTGTAGAGGAGGGCGATCGGGTCATGGCAGGCGAGACGATTGCGAAGATTTCCGGGCCATTTGAGGCGTTGCTGACGGGTGAGCGAGTGGCCTTGAATTTAGCGATGCGGTTGAGTGGGATTGCGACGGCGACGGCAAGATTTGTGGCGCAACTTGAGGGCTTGAATACCCGATTTGCCGACACTCGAAAGACCACGCCGGGACACCGGATTGTGGAAAAATATGCGTCTCAGGTGGGCGGTGCAGTCAATCACCGGATGGGTCTCGATGACTCCGCCATGATCAAAGACAATCACATTGCGGCGGCGGGCGGGATTGCCGAGGCGATCGCGTTAGTCCGTGCCCAAATTCCTTACCCGTTGACTATTGAAGTGGAGACCGAAACGCTGAGTCAAGTTCAAGAAGCCTTGGATCATGGTGCTGACATTATTATGTTGGACAATATGCCGATTTTAACAATGTGTGAAGCAGTGACACTAATTCGACACTATGGCGATCGGATTTTGATTGAGGCTTCAGGGAATGTAAGTCTTGATAGTATTCGATCGATCGCGGAAACCGGGGTTGATATTATTTCCAGCAGTGCGCCCATGACTCGGAGTTCCTGGATGGACCTGAGTATGCGATTCTAGTACAGCTTTGATTAAAATCTAACCCTAAAATTCTATGAGTTATTCACCTGAACCCCCGATTGAAACACGCACCGAAACCGATAGTATGGGTGCGATTGAAGTCCGAAACGATCGGTATTGGGGCGCGCAGACTGAACGATCGTTGCGGTATTTTGCGATCGGGACGGATGTGATGCCGCCGGAGATGATTCGGGCCTTTGGGATATTGAAAAAGGCTGCGGCTATGGTGAATCGGGATCTAGGGAAATTGGATTGTGAAAAAGCGACGGTGTTAATTCAAGCGGCTGATGAAGTGATTGCTGGGACATTAGATGATCATTTTCCGTTGAGTATTTGGCAAACGGGAAGCGGAACTCAGACGAATATGAATGCAAATGAGGTGATTTCAAACCGGGCGATCGCTCTTGTAAAGGGTAGTCTCGGCAGCAAATCGCCCATCCATCCAAATGATCATGTCAATCTCTCTCAATCCTCTAATGATACATTCCCAACGGCGATGCACATTGCTGCCGTACAAGTAATTCACCAAAATCTGATTCCTTCATTACAAAAATTACGTAATGCGTTAGTTGTAAAAGAACAAGAATTCAATTCAATTATCAAGATTGGTCGTACCCATTTGATGGATGCTGTGCCATTAACCCTAGGCCAGGAATTTTCAGGATATGTCGCACAAATCGATCGAGCGTTAGTTCAAATTCAATCTACATTGCCGGGACTCTATGAACTTGCGATCGGGGGAACAGCGGTTGGTACTGGGTTAAATACCCATCCTGAATTTGCCGATCGTGCTGCAAAGACGATTGCTGAATTGACGGGTTTACCCTTCATCACCGCCCCAAATAAGTTTGCAGCACTGGCGGCCCATGATGCGATCGTGATGACGAGTGGTGCATTGAAAGCAACGTCTTGTGCGTTGATGAAGATTGCGAATGATTTGCGCTGGATGGGTTCGGGTCCGCGCTGTGGGTTGGGTGAACTGACGCTTCCGGCCAATGAACCGGGTTCGTCGATTATGCCGGGAAAGGTTAATCCGACACAGTGTGAGGCGATGACGATGGTTTGTGTGCAGGTGATGGGGAATGATAGTGCGATCGGGGTTGCGGGAAGTCAGGGCAATTTTGAACTAAATGTGTTTAAACCTGTGATGATTCATAATTTGCTGCATTCGATTCGGCTGTTAAGTGATGCATCCAATTCATTTACGGATCATATGGTTGTGGGAATTCAAGTTAATCCTAATAAGATCGAACATTTTTTGAATAATTCATTAATGTTAGTGACGGCATTGAATCCACATATTGGCTATGACAATGCAGCGAAGGTGGCGAAGCTGGCATTTGAGACTAATTCGACACTCAAGCAAGCTTGTGTAAGTTTGGGCTTATTGAGTGCTGAATTGTTTGATGAATTAGTTAAGCCAGAGAAAATGGTGGGTCCGGCTTAAAAGTAGTTCCCGAACGTTAGGTTGAATCAATTGGTCGTGTTTGTCAAAGTCATAACCATTTCAATAAAAAAACCTCAACCGAAGTCGAGGTTATCATCAGGGTGCATCTACCATTCCTCTATACCCACAAGGAGAGACTCTATCCGGACAAAACGGAAT
>JAYUEW010000039.1:0-2956 GCA_043739045.1 Synechococcales cyanobacterium | reverse complement strand
GTGAGCCGAGGCACATTGCCCGATACCATTCGCGCTCAAATCGATGCGGCAACTCCTGGATCTTTGATTGGGCCATTGGAGCTAGAAGAAAAATGGGGACTCTTCCGCGTAGAGGAGTTTTTAGAAGCGTCTCTGGATGATGCTCAGCTTCAGCAGACCTTACGAAATGAATTATTTGAGCGTTGGTTGGCCGAAAAGATGCAAAAAATGGATGTGAAACTTCAAGTTGGCGACTAGTCGCTCATCGCCTCAATCATTCTTATCCTCGCCGATAATTTTTCGATCGTCCTTTCCTTGCCCCCCGTCTCAGTCATGATTACCAAAGAAACTACTACGAATACCCCCTGGGATCTGCCTCCACTCTCGTTCCTAACTTCCGAACAGCAAGTTCGATTTAAAGATCAAGCTGACCTGCGTCGGTATCGGTTGGGGAATCCCATTTGGGGCGACGAAAATGCTGATGAAGTGGTGTTGATCGTCGCAGGGAAAGTTCGTCTTGTTACGGAGGAAAATCAGTCGATTTTGCTGACATCGGGGGACTGGATTGGCGGATTGATGGATTTGCCGGGATTCAAGGCGCGGGCGGCGGCGGATGGGGTTGAGACGTTGGTGTGGAGCCGGGATCTTTGGGACAGTGCGCGACATCCAGAAATCGATCGGTTTTGGGCGGTGCAGCGTCAGAACTATTTGCCCAAGTCCGATGATGGGCCGAAGGCGGTGTCTGGGTTTCCCTTTGTTTCGGGAATCAATACCGGAGCGGCTTGCCTAACCATGGTTGCCACTCACCTTCAGAATTCAGTGCAGCAAGAGTGGGTGCAGCGACAAATTCGGGGCCAAAGTCCCTCTCAAATTGTAGATGGGGCTGAAAAATTAGGCTTACATTTGCGGCGAGTCACGACAGATTGGCAAGGATTACGGCTGCTTGATTTTCCAGCGCTTATTTTAAAAGATGGCCAGAGCGATCCTCATTGGCTGGTGATTTATGGCATTCGCGGAGAAGGTGCGATCGTTGCTGATCCTGTAAATCCGGCCATGACCTGTGAACGGGTATCACGGGCTGATTTGGAACGATCGTGGGATCGACAAGTTTGGCAAGCTGAAGCAGTTCTTAAGCAAGAAGTCTTTAATCTAAGCTGGTTTCTGCCTGCGGTCTGGAAATATCGCCGATTGCTACTTGAGGTTTTGGTCGCCTCATTTACCATGCAGCTTTTGGGCTTAACCACGCCCATGATTACCCAAGTGGTAATAGACAAAGTTATGGTGCAGGGCAGCTTGCCGACGCTGGATGTGATGGCGATCGCAATGTTAGGCGTGGCGATTTTTGAAGCTACGCTTGGTGCCTTGCGGTTATTTATTTTTACCCACACCGCTCGACGATTGGATTTGTCCTTATCAGCCCAATTATTTCGCCACTTGATGCGACTGCCGTTGAAATATTTTGAATCCCGTCGGGTGGGCGACACCGTGGCGAGAGTTCAGGAGTTGGAGAATATTCGTCAGTTTATGACCGGGACGGCGTTGACTGTTGTTTTGGACAGCGTTTTTACTGTTGTGTATTTGGCGCTGATGGCCTACTACAGCCTGCTGTTGACGGGTGTGGCGTTGGCGGTGTTGCCATTGTTTGCGATATTGACGATCGTCAGTACCCCCATTTTACGGAACTGGTTGAATGAGACGTTTAATCGCAGTGCCGATAGTCAATCGTTTTTGGTGGAGACCATCACGGGGATTCACTCGGTGAAGGCGCACACCGCAGAAAAGGTATCCCGCGATCGGTGGGAAGGCTTGTTCGCTCGCTATATTCGCACCAGTTTTAAAGCGTCCACAACCCAGAATATCAGCGGAAATATTGCCGACTTTTTAACTAAACTGTCTTACCTACTGATTCTGTGGGTGGGGGCAACCTTGGTGATTAAGCAGGAAATGTCCATTGGTCAGTTGATCGCCTTCCAAATGCTATCTGGGCAAGTCACCGGGCCACTTCTGCGCCTTGTGCAACTTTGGCAAAATCTTCAGCAGGTGCTTCTGTCGGTCGATCGAATCGGCGATATTCTCAACTCAGCCCCAGAAGCTGAACCCGGTACAGGTTTGGTGTTGCCGCCCTTGCAAGGTGAAATTAATTTTGACCAAGTGGTCTTCCGCTATAACCCGCAACAAGAACCCGTTCTTAAGGGAATTTCCTTTGATATTAAGCCGGGAATGCTGGTGGGTGTTGTGGGTCGAAGTGGATCCGGTAAAAGCACCCTATCTAAACTGATTCAGCGGCTTTATCTGCCTGAAGCGGGCCGAATTACCGTCGATGGCTTTGATGTGAAGAGTGCAGATTTGCATTCGTTGCGATCCCAAATGGGCGTGGTGCTTCAAGAAGATTTCCTATTCAACGGTAGCATTCTTGAAAATATCAGCCTCGGTCGCCCCGATGTCTCGGCAGAAGCGGTGGTCTCAGCGGCCCGTAATGCAGCGGCCCACGACTTTATTAGTAACCAACCCCAAGGATATGAGACGAATGTAGGAGAGCGTGGGACGGCTTTGTCTGGTGGTCAACGTCAGCGGGTGGCCTTGGCGAGGCTTTTCTTAGCAAATTCGCCCATCATGATCTTAGATGAGGCGACAAGTGCGCTGGATAGTGAGACTGAGCAACAGGTGTTGCAAAATCTGCAAAAGGTCGCTAACGATCGCACCATCATAATGATTGCTCACCGTTTTGCCCCACTCCGCAAGGCCGATTTGATTTTGGTGATGGAGAAAGGGATAGTAATAGAACGCGGGACTCATGATGAGTTAGTGCGTAAAAAAGGAGCCTACTATGCGCTTTACGAACGTCAGAAAGCTGCTGCTTAGTCATAATCCCTATTTTTTGACACTCCTCAGCCTGAAGGCGTGAGGATTCTTAGATCAGCGACCGGACTTAAATTAAGAGCCTTGCGACACCTAACCCAGAGGCCCAATCTCCCTA